>JAACCU010000240.1 GCA_009937405.1 Actinomycetota bacterium | reverse complement strand
GCAAGCACATCCACCAGACGCTCCGGTTCCCACACCCGGTACGCCATGGTTTGCAACCGCACCCAGTCACGGGTGCGGCGCTGGCTGATGCCGGTCAGCTTTTGATCACCAGCGAACACCTCTCCCGGCCCACGGCCGGCAAAGCACACCAGGTCGGCAAGCGGAGTTCGGGCAAGACCACCCCGATGCACCTCAGCACTGGCGACACCAATGCTCACTGCTGCCGCCGCCCATGCCTCGCCAGCCCAAAACGCGCCGTGCACCACATCATCGACCCAAAGCGGATCCCCCGCCGGTAACCACAGGTCGAGCCAGCATTGGTCACCGGGCGCCATCCACACCGCTCCCCCGCCACTCCGCCTTCGGGTCACCGAAACGCCACGGGCCAGGGCTCGTTCATAGTCGACGATCGCATCATTTTGTGAGCTACCGAGCACAACACACGGCTGCTCAATCTCCAAGATGCGAACAACTCGCTCCGCATGCTCAGGAGGCGACGCGTCATGAAGACTGCCAACGTCTCCCCGAACGCGTTCGATTCGCCAGTTCACGCTGACCGACGATTGTCGGTCAGGAACGGTGCCCACAATGCAGGGATCGAACCGGCTGCCACCTCAATCCATGTCGAGGGAGGAGGCGGACCAGGACGGCTGGCCAGCCGCATCGTCGTGTCGGGCAACAATCGATCACGCTTCGCAGCGTTACATCGGCGACAGGCCGCAACAACGTTGTCCCATGTGTGACCACCACCACGGCTACGCGGCACCACATGATCGAGAGTTTCGGCCGGGCCATCGCAGTACTGACAGCTGTGCCGGTCTCGAGCGAATACGCCGCGCCGACTCGGCGATCGATGCCGATGGTACGGGACAGATACATAACGACCGAGGCGGACGACCGAAGGCTCATTGAGAGCCAAACGCTCAGACCGCACGAGTCGGCCGCTGGCAGTGACCAACTCGACCTTCTCGGCAAGAAGAAGACAAACGGCACGGCGAATACTCACCACAGCAAGGGGTTCAAACGTTGCGTTAAGAACGAGAACCCCGGCCATAACGAGACGCTACCTCTACCGTTGCCGCTGATTCTCGGCTTTACACCAGCGAAGCCAAACAACGATGTCGTAGGGGTCCGGGGCATGCGAAGGATCACCATATTGAGTGATCCCCCGGAATCTCAGCAGCGCTGGGTCCGGCAACGGAAGGAACGGCCTCGTCGCCCACCATCGATCTGGAGCGAAACGTCGGGCCATCACGAACGCCGTCGCCCATAGGCGGGGACGCATGATCACAGTGAGTGTCGCGATAAGGAAGGTGCGGAGAGGAGTCATCGAACCCCCACATCATGGCCCATACCCCGGAATCCAACCGCGGCAGCGCCAACCAATGGCCCATCAGCACCCAGCGCGGCTCGACGGATCACAGTGCCTGCGGAATGTTGGAGTGTTGCGACACGATCAATCTCTGCTTGAGCTGCAGCGAAGAATGGATCCCCAAAACCAAGCGCCACAGAACCGGCAACAACGGCAAGCTTGAGATCCAACAGATTCGCCACCGACCCGATCCCTCGACCAACCATTGTGCCAGCTCGACGAATCTCGTCATCATCTGCTTCGGCTGCTGGTCGACCGGTTCGAAAAGCGATCGCCGTGCCTGAAGCTTCCGCCTCGAGCGTGCCCCGCACATGGTGAGGAAGCTCGGTACCCCCGGGCTCGACGACGACGTGGCCAATATGACCCGCATTTGCGTCAGCCCCGTCGAGCATTCGACCGTTGAGCACGATCCCGCCGCCTACGCCGGTCGAGACGACCATTCCGATGAAGTTCATCTCCCCCACCGCAGCTCCTTTCCATGCCTCGCCGAGCGCCAGCGCCTTGGCGTCATTGTCGATATGCGTCTCGAGTCCGGTCAGCGCAGAGAGCCGCTCATGAAGGGGAAAGTCGCGCCAGACAGGAATGTTGAGCGGTGACACGCCAACCCCACCGCGACGCATGGGGCCACCACAGCCAACCCCGCACACGTCAAGAGTTCCGAGCCGAGCTCTCCCGATGATGGACACGAGGCGATCCCAAAGTGCTTCGCCATCGACTGCACTAGTTGAGTCACAGCGTCTCCGGTCCGTGATCGTGCCGTCGAGAGCCACAATCGCAGTCTCAAATTTGGTGCCACCTATGTCGATCGCAAGAGCCCGAGTCATGCCAGTGATCCTATGCAGGGCAAGCCGATCGCCACTAGACGCCGCGAGGCTCTACCCTTGCGCCAAACGGACAGATCAGCCGTGGGGAACAGGATGCATCTGTTCAGCAGGCAGCACGGGGGCAGAGTGACCACGACAGAAGACCAGGCAAGAGAGCCGAGAACCGGCGATCACGGAGCCAGTCCCGGGTTCGCGGAAAACTTCGAAGCGCTCACGGCCAACATCCAACGAGCGATCAAAGGCAAGGACGACATCGTCCACCTCCTGGTACTTGCCCTCGTCGCGGACGGGCACGTGCTCGTTGAGGACGTGCCCGGTGTGGGCAAGACAAGTATCGCCAAGGCCCTGGCGCGAAGTGTCGATGGCAAGTTCGGTCGTGTGCAGTTCACGCCCGACCTACTTCCAACTGACGTCACCGGTGTCAGTGTCTGGAATCGGGGAGCCGATGTGTTCGAGTTCCGTCCCGGCCCCGTGTTCGCCGACATCCTGCTTGCTGACGAGATCAATCGCGCCTCGCCGAAGACTCAATCTGCCCTCCTTGAAGCCATGGGCGAACGCCAGGTCACCACCGACGGCATCACTCATCAACTGGGCGCGCCGTTCATGGTGATCGCCACCCAAAACCCAATCGAACACGAGGGCACCTACGCCTTGCCCGAAGCTCAACTCGACCGCTTCTTGATGCGGCTGGAGATCGGCTACCCCGGACGCGATGCTGAGCGTGAGATTCTTGAAACCCATGGTGACAATATCGAGCCAGCCGACTCGCTTTCGACCGTCGTCACCGCTGAACAGGTCAACGAAATGTCAGCGTCGCTGCAGTCGATCTACCTCGCTCCGGCACTGCGCGATTATCTCCTTGATCTTGCCGCCGCCACCCGCCGCCACACGTCGCTCGCACTCGGGCTCTCGCCTCGTGGCCTACTCGCGCTTCAGCGCGTCGTACGCGCCCAAGCTGCCTCGCAGGGTCGGACGTACGCCACCCCCGATGACGTCAAGATGATGGCGCCCTACGTGCTTTCGCATCGACTACTGACCACGCCAGAGAGCCGTATGCATGGTCTGCGTACAGCCGATGTCGTGACCGAGATCCTTGATGGTGTACCCGTGCCGCGCCCCAGCGGAAGCTGAACATGCCAACCCGTTCCGGATGGATGGTCCTCTTCGGTGGGCTCACCTTTCTGGTCGCCGGAAGGCTGTTCGGCACCATCGAGTTTCTCGTGGTCGGCACCGCTGGCGTTGCCGCTGTCAGCATCGCTGTCGGGTTGCGCCAACTCCACCCGTCTCGACTCGCGATAGGGCGACGGCTCACTCCCCCGCAGGTCCCCGCCGGTGAAGCCACCAGAGTCGATCTAGAGATCATCAATCACGCGCGATACCGCAGCCCGCTCCTCCGTCTTCACGACAGCATCAGCGGCACACGCGGAGTTCACCTTTCACTTGCATCGCTCCCCGGCAAGGGCGGCCGAAGTGACGGGGCATATCGACTACCAACCACCCGGCGCGGAGTGCTCAAACTTGGTCCAATCCGAATCGAAGATGTCGATGCTCTCGGGCTTGCCCGGCGCAGCCATCGAGTCGAAACCAGTGTTCGGCTGATTGTCCATCCGCCGATCGAACCGGTGCCACCGATCCGCGTTCGCGTAGGCGACGACCCTTTACTTGGTAAGGAACTGAAGCAGTCTCTTGGGTTGAGCGACGAGGAGTTCGATGGGCTTCGCGACTACGTCCCCGGCGACGATCTTCGCAAGATCCACTGGCCAAGTTCAGCCCGAGCTAGCGGACTTCAGGTTCGTCAGTTTCGACCGCCCCGGCATGGCCGCCTCTTGGTGGTCATCGACACCCGCCCTCCGAGTGACGATCCCATGGCGCTCGATGCCACAACCTCGGTCGCAGGCTCGATCGCAGCCGCGGTCCTTGCGGCCGGCGACACCACTCGAATCGAGACCACCGACGGCCGGATGACCCCTCTCGTCACCGGCCCGAACCAACTCGATCCTGTGCTCGAATTCTTGGCGCTGCTGGAAGGGGGCAGTGAAGTCATCCACGGATCGGTACCCAACACAGCGGGCACCGTCGTCGCCGTGACAGCCGACCCCCACGTCGCCACCGATGCTGCCAACCGCCGCCGGTTTGCGCAGCGCCTTCGCGCCGCAATGGTCATCACAGTCGACGCTCACGGCTGGGTTGAGGGTGGTGCTCCCACCCGTGCCGCCGGTTGGATCCACCTCACCGGACCCGGCCAACTCGCCGCCGTATGGCAACTGGGCTCCCAGACATCGGCCGTATCGACATGACGCCGCGCCGCACCATCACGCTCACAGTCGAATTGGCCACGATAGTTCTCAGCATCATCGCGGCATTGAGCCTCGGGCGAATCTTCGTCGGCACCACCACGCTCGATGACCTGATCGCGCTCGCTCTCGCATCTCATCTTGTAGCCATCATCGTGAGGCGGGCCGGATTCTCGATGCTGCCTTCACTTCTGATCAGCATCATCGGGTTCATGGTCTTGGTGAACCTGTTGCTGTTTCCCGAGACGGCGGGCGCCATTATCCCCACTCAGGAATCGCTCACGCTATTGCGGGCCGATCTCAGCGACGCGTGGACTCTCTTCCAAGAAGAACAAGCACCGGTAGAGGCGGCCCGCGGCTTCGTCGTCGCGGGTGGCGCCGCGCTTTGGCTCGTCGCCTTCCTCTCCGATTGGGCGGCGTTTCGGCTCCGTTCAACGTTGGAAGCAATTGCCCCCGCTACCTCCATCTTCGTCTTCACTTCTGTGCTGGGAGCCGAGATTGACCAGGTGCGTCACGGTTCGCTCTACGCGGCTGCGGTCGCCGGTGTCTTGCTCACAATGCGCGCCGACCGTCGAGTTCGAGAAGAAGTCTGGGTCGCCTCCGGCACAGGGAAAGGTGTGAGTTCAACACTGCGAGTTGGCACCATCGTTGCCACTCTTGCCGTGGCTATCGGTTTCGCTGCGGGCCCGGTATTTCCCAGCGCCGGTGATGTGCTGCTTGATCCCAGCGAATGGGACAACGGACCCGAGACCCGTCAGGTTGTAAGTCCACTCGTCGAAATCGGAGCGTCGCTCGTCAACCAATCCAACTTCGAGATGTTTTCGGTACGCGTCGAAAACCCGCAAGCCAACCAGCACTACTGGCGCCTCATGGCGCTCACCGATTTCGATGGTGCCATCTGGAAGCGCAAAAGCAACTTTACGAATGCACGCGGCAGCGTCGGCAGCAACATCCCCGACTCGACACTGCGGACCACGATTCGCCAAACCATCACCACGCGGAGCCTCGCCAACATTTATATGCCAGCGGCCTACGAGGTCAGCACTGTGATCGATTCCTCAGGCATCAGTCTCGAGTACGAGGAAGCCACAGGTGCTCTCGTCGTTACCCGTGAGTCAAGCGAGGCAGCCAGGAGCGGCTTTACCTACGTGATCGAGTCCGCGGTTCCCAACTACACCCCAGAATCGCTGCCCGCTGACGCCACCGATGGCCTCGACTCCGAATTTCTCGCCGAGCACACCGCGCTGCCTCCCTCGTGTGCATCCGAGGACGATGTCACCCGCTGCTGGCCCGACTGGGTGACCGGTGAAGCCGAGAGAATCACGGCCGGCGCCGCGCCCGACTATGAGCGGGTCCGCCTGCTCCAGAGCTTCTTCGTGGACTCGAACTCGTTCACCTACGATCTCAACGTGGCGAACGGCCACTCGATCAACACCATCGAAGACTTCCTGAACGTGCGCCGCGGCTACTGCGAACAATTCGCATCTACGTTCGCCGCTATGGCCAGATCCATCGGAATCCCCGCGCGGGTAGCCGTTGGCTTCACGTGGGGCGAATTCGACCCGGTTCGAGGCGAGTACATTGTCCGCGGCGAGCACGCCCATGCCTGGCCAGAGCTCTATTTCTCCGGGGTGGGCTGGATTGTTTTGGATCCGACGCCGGGTCGCGGCCCGTCCCAAAACTCCGAAATCACCGGCCTCGCTCCGGCCCAGCTCAACTTCAACGATGAAAGTAACCAGCTCGACGGGGTGGCCTCGCCCGCCTCAACCAGCATTCCCGACGGGACCGGACTTGACGAGGTCAACGGCTCAGCCGGTGGGTTCGATCTGGCAACGCCCACCACCCTGCCACCTGTGACCGGCAGCGAAAGAACAGCGCCTGTCAACAACCTCGGACGGATACTCGTCCCCGTTCTCGCCGTCACGTTCGCTCTCACGATCATTATCGGCATTGTGCCCACCATCAGGTTTGCCCGACGTCGACGCCGGATCAGCCGGGTTGCCGCCGACCCGGTGGGCCGTGGCGAACTCGCCTGGGACGATGCATGTGCGGCGCTGGCACTTGTCGGGGTTGCCCCCATCCCGCAGGAGACGCCGTTCGAGTTCGCCGAACGCGTCGATCGTTCCCGGCTCGCCCTTGGCCCGGTGGGGGACCTTGCCAACGCAATGACGGTTCTTCGTTACGCCAATACCAACGACCCGATGATTCCGGCTCTGCAGGCGCAAGACGCCGCCCGCCAGATTGAGATCATCTGCCGCAGCCAGGCTGGCCGACGCCATGTGGTCATGGCGACTATCGACCCTCGTAACCTTCGCTTGAGTTAGCGCCCAAGGCCGAGTCTCAAAGCTTATTCAGACGGCGGTTCGCCAGGCCGATTGAACCGGTCACGCATTTTTACACCGGCACCGCCCACCACGTCTCGCAGTCCCCCGCCTCCACGCATGGTGGAGGTCATCTGCTCAAGGCCAACACGACCGAGCCGTCGGAGATTACGTTCGAACCACAACAGGCTGCCAAGCATCAACAAGAAGCCCATAAAGGCGAACCCGTAATGGACAGACAGCATGATGACCATGAGCCCTGCGCCGACGATAAAGCCAAACGTGGACCACTTGAGATTGCGGAACGCGTGCGTGTAGACAGTGGTCTCTGCCACCTCGCGAGCGAGTTCTGGATCAGACTCATACAGATGATCCTCAATCTCACTGAGGATTCGCAGTTCGTCCTCGCTCAGGGGCACGAGAACCTCCTTGTGGTTAACACGCTGCACACTAGTTTCGCACAGCATCACGCCTACAACAACGCGGCGGGGTCACAGATCTTGATCTGGTCCCCATGGCCGTTGTCCTTGTTTCATGCGAGATAGTCCGGTTCCGGGGCGCGACAGGGTCGCAGGCCCGATCGCATCGCCACCAAATCGGCCGCGAATTTCGCCGACAACGTCGTCGGCATCGCTCCAGCTCCGCCCAACCAGATCGTCGAGGCTCAACTGTTCGGCGGTGACCTCCCCGAGCTGACTCATGCTCACCCCCAACAGCCGCACCCCTGCATCGATATCCACGGTGTCGAGTAGCCGCTCGGCGGCCCTGGCGATGGCAAGACCCCCGTCGAGGGGTTCGCGTAGTGTGCTCGATCGAGTGATCGTCACAAAATCAGCAAACCGAACCTTCACAGTGAGCGTGCGTCCGGCAAGGCCAGCCTCACGCAAACGGTCGGCAACTGCGTCCGCCATGCGAATGAGCTGGCGGCCCAGACGATCTCGATCGGTCAGGTCCTTCGGAAATGTCTCCTCATGGCCGATGGATTTCGCCTCGCGACCCACCTCAACGGGGCGCTCATCGCGAGCGTGGGCAAGGCGGTGCAGGTGCAGTCCTGCAGCGTTGCCCAGCGCGTCGGTGAGATGGCGCTCAGGTTGGGCAGCCAGGTCCCCCACCGTCTCGATTCCCATCCTTGACAGCTTCGCTCCCGTGGCTGGGCCTACACCCCAAAGGTCACGCACCGGCAGCGGGAGCAGGAAGTCGAGTTCGGTGCCGGCCTCGATCACGTGGACGCCAGACCCGAACACGGGGCCGGTAGCACTCGGCCGCGGCTTTGCCCGCTCGGTGGCGAGCTTTGCCAGAAACTTGTTGGTCGCCACGCCGACAGAACACGTGAGTCGCTCGGTCTCGAATACCCGCTCGCGTATGGTCTTAGCGATCGGAGGGGCGATGTTCTTGCCGTGGAGTGCTCCGCGGACATCGAGAAAGGCCTCATCGAGGGATAGGGGTTCGACCAGGGGCGTGATGTCATGAAAAATCGCCATGACACGTTCGCTGACCTCGGCGTAGTGGGCGTGGTCCCCGGGAAGGAACACAACATGGGGGCACAAGCGGCGAGCGCGTGTGCTCGGCATCGCCGAGTAGATCCCAAATGACCGAGCCACATAGCTTGCCGCGGCGACCACTCCCCGGTCGCCGGTGCCACCCACAACGACAGGCTCGTGGAGCAGTTCAGGATGACGACGAAGCTCCACCGAAGCGAAGAACGCATCCATGTCGACGTGCATGAACCCCAGCGTGCCATCGGGTGATCGACCGTCGTGGCGTGTCCCGCTCACGGGTTTCGGCGCTCGGCCCGCAGATCTGATGGTCGGCTCCCGTGGGCGGCGTAGTCATAGTGACGGACATCGCTCCAGCTACCGGCCGTCCAATCATGAAGCGGCTCTGCAACCCACATTGATGCTCCGACAAGGCGATCGACCACGCCCCGTCGATCGACGAACTCAGCTGCAGTCACGATTCCGTCTGGGTCATCGATAATGAGATCCCCGGTGAAGGACTCGGCAAGGTGAACCTCGACATCGAGGGTCATCTCCATCTCAATGAACTCAACGGACACGGTCCAACAAAGACGTTGCCAACGAGGTACCAGGAGACCGGTCTCCTCCGCGACTTCGCGTCCAAGCGCTTCGGTCGGCGACTCTCCGTCATCGACTACACCGCCGGGTGTCGTCCAGTCGATCGATCCGTTGCGGCGGGTATTGGCCCCGAGAAGCAAGCCTCGCTCATCGGCAAGCAAGCCTCCAGCGACCTTCCATTCACGCATGCCGTAAGCATGCCACTACCGGTCACGCGATGGCAGTACCAGTTTTTGCGGCGCCTATTTCAGCCAGAACCGGTGTTCACGACGACGACAGCACCATTGCCCAAGTCTGTCTCGACCATCGGAGCGATAGCCACGGCAGCACCATTGCCCAAGTCTGTCTCGACCATCGGAGCGATAGCCACGGCAGCACCATTGCCCAAGTTCGTCTCGACCATCGGAGCGATAGCCACGGCAGCACCATTGCCCAAGTTCGTTTCGACCGTCGAAGCGGTGATGCTCGAAACGGCCTCAGGCGTAGTTTCGCCCTCGGCGATGAGGATTAACACACCAGCGCTCGTCGCGGCGATCACGATGCCGGCCGCAGGCACCAGCAGCCTGCGACGGAGCCGCACCTGGACCCGTTCGATTCCGTCCTCATCCGCTATGAGGCGCTCGAGGCGTACCTCGATATCGGAGGTGTCGAGCTCAAGAGCGGTCGACAGAACGCCGAGGTCGATGTCGCGCAACCCGATCGGCGAGCCAATCGGCAGCTGCCGCATTCTGTAAACCAGAGCCAGGTAACGGGAAAGGATCGCATCGGCGCCGGTCGCCTCGCCGATACTGATGTCCGAATGAGCGACGGAGATTAACCCCTCGTCAAGATCGATGATCAGTCGGCTTCGTTCAGGGGCGAGGGTGGCATCATCGATGCCGTAGAGATTCATCAACTCATTGAGCAGCTGGTCATTGATAAGACGCCGGCCGTGCTCAAGGTCGTCAAGATCAACGACTGTCAACTCACTGTGGGCTATGAGATCTTCCAATTCGAGACCAGCGGACTCCCGGGCCTCTCGAAGAAGATTGCCCAACCGAAGAGGCGGTATGAGGGTACTGACTTCACGTTCCATGATTCCTTTATCGGCACTCACCGAAAAACCTTTAGCACACGATCGCGTATTCCCCACCAGGTCACGAGAACCAACGCCTCGACCACAATCCAGCCCGACATCTTCGATGTGCCGCGGATCCGATCGACGAAAGCGATCGGAACTTCCTGGATGATACCGCCTGTGGCAATTACTCGGTACGCCATCTCGATCTGAAACCCATAGCCATCGGCTCGCACCGCGTGGAAGTCCACAACGGCTAGGGCGCTCGAGCGGTATGCCCGGAAACCCGAGGTGGAGTCGGCAATATCGTTGCCAAGGACAAACCCGGCGTAACGGTTGCCCCAGCGGGACAGAGCCCGACGATGCCAAGACCAGTCGGGAATCGATCCACCTGGGATATAGCGACTGCCGATGGAGAGGTCGGCGCCGTCGTCGACCGCCTGAAGTAGCGACGGCAATGCCGCCGGGTCGTGGGAAAGATCAGAGTCCATTTCGACCATGACGTCGAAGCCATTGATCAGCCCATATCGGAAACCCTCGCGGTATGCCGAACCCAGCCCTGACTTGGATGGACGGCGCATGACCTCGACAAGCCTGAGCCCATCCTCGCTGCCCAGTTCCTTTGCGACCTTCTCTGCCAGATCAGCAGTGCCATCGGGGCTTGAGTCATCGACTACCAGGACATGGGCATCAGGTACCGCGGCATGAAGCCGGCGAAGCACCTCTTCGATGTTCGCTACTTCGTCATAGGTGGGTAGAACGACGAGAACCTTCACGAAATGTGGACTCTAGGGGCCGCGCCGCCGCGGGCGCGGCACCTCACGCTGGGTAGGCTCCCAAACAATGTCTTCGGGGCCTTCTACTTCGCCGTCTACCCCGTTCGCCGAGTCGGCGGCACCTCCAATTCTGGCTCGTGTTCTTGCGCTGCTCGCCATCGTTGTGGCGGGCCTCTGCGGAGGCCTAATCGGCTACGCCGTTATGGATCTTCAGTGTGAGGATGGCTGCACCACCACCGCCGGGATTGTGGGCGTGCTCAGCGCTGCTGGTGCTGCATTCGGCGTAGCCATCGTGGCTGTGCTCGCACTGCGGGCCATGGCCGAGTGGGAGGCCACCCAGGCTCGAGAAGCCACCGAGTGATCGATCTCGCCGAACTCCTATCGGTTGCAGACGCCGCCCTTGACCAGGTTGTCCCTCGACTCGCAGATCCTGACGTCCGGTCGAACATTTCGGTTGAGATCAAGTCCTCGATGACTGACATGGTCACTGAAATAGACAGATGGAGCGAGGCCACTATCGTGGACACGATCGCAGCACTTCGGCCCGCTGACGGCTTCCTTGGTGAGGAGGGCGCCTCCCGCCCATCAGAAACGGGCGTCGTATGGGTGATCGATCCGATCGACGGCACCACCAACTTCCTCTATGACCTCCCCGGCTTTTCGATCTCGATTGCCGCTCGCGTCGATGGGGTTGATCTGGTCGGGGCCGTTCATGACCCGATTCGCGATGAGCGATTCCGAGCATTACAAGGCGGTGGTGCCACCCGTAACGGCGCGCCGATTCACGCCAGCGCTAAAGCGGACCTGGGCACTGCGCTCGTCGCTACCGGTTTCTCCTACGAGGCCGACCGTCGCCGCGCCCAGGCTAAGGCTTTAACAATCCTGCTCCCCGAGGTCCGCGATATTCGCCGCTTTGGCGGTGCCGCTTTAGATCTCTGTGCCGTGGCGTGCGGACGGGTCGACGCCTACTACGAGCGAGGGCTCGGCCCATGGGACTGCGCTGCGGGCGCAGTAATCGCAGCGGAGGCGGGCGCCATAGTGCAGGACCGACAACCACCGGGCGGAGCCTTTGCGGCCGCCGCGCCAGGCATCGCGGCAGAGTTCTTCGCCCTGGTCGACAACTCTGGCGCAAACACAGCCTGACGTATTTCGCGGCGCCGCGCCACGCGCGACGGCCGCGAATCTGGCAGCATCACTGTGATGGGTACCCGGATTCTCACAGTGGAAGACGATGAGCGGATTCGAACCGCGGTCAAACTCGCGCTTGAAGACGAAGGCTGGGAGGTCGAAGAGGCTGACAGCGGCGAGGAAGCGCTCAACGCGTTCACCCGCAAGGCGGCCGATGTTGTTCTGATCGACATCATGCTTCCTGGTATCGACGGCTTCGACGTATGCCGGGCGATTCGACGGGTCAGTGATGTTCCAATCGTGATGGTCACCGCGCGCGTGGACACCCACGATGTTGTGGCCGGTCTCGAAGCCGGAGCCGACGACTACCTCACTAAGCCCTTTGCCCCTAAGGAGTTGTCAGCTCGCATTCGTGCACTGCTTCGCCGAGCTCGCACCTCCGAGCCAGATGCCCCACAGATGGTGTTCGGCGATCTGGAGATCATCCCCGACGAGGGCGTGGTTCGGGTTGGCGGCGAAGAGGTCCATCTGACCAAGACCGAGTTCCGCCTGTTGGTGGAGCTCGCAGCCAACCCCGGTCGAGTCTTCAGCCGAGAGGTTCTGCTCGAGCGTGTCTGGGGCTACGGGTACTTCGGCGATGGCCGGCTTGTCGATGTGCACATTCGTCGCCTTCGTACAAAGATCGAATCCGATGCTGCCAACCCCCGCCATGTCGTCACTGTGCGGGGACTTGGTTACAAGCTTCAGACCTGAGCCATCATGCGATCCCTTTGGGCTCGACTCGGACTCCGAGCTCGAATCACCCTGCTTTTTGCGCTAGGCGGACTATTACTGTCTGTCACTATTGTGGTGTCCACGCTTACGATCGCTCGCCAGAACCTGGTGAACGATCGTGAAGATCGATCGCTTGCCGTTGTCCTGCGAAACGCAGACCGCGTTGCCAGTCGTCTGACCGATGAGACCGACCCAGAGGCGCTTGCCGTGGTGTTCGATGCCCTCACGATCACTGACCGATCGCTTCCACTGCTGCGCTTCAACGAAAGTTGGACCGCGGGCACACCCCTCGCGTTCAGCGAGGAAAACGTTCCTTCGGCCCTCGTCGAACAGGTCCAAGCAGGCTTTGCGGCTCGTATCCGGACACGACTCGGCGACAATCCCGCCATCGTGACTGGCATCCCTATGCCTGGCATCGATGCGGCGTATTACGAGGCGGCCCTTACCAACGATGTTGAGGAGACGCTCAACACTCTCACGATCATCCTGACCGCTGTCTCCGCTGCAACAACAATGCTTGCGGCTGCCCTGGGGTCATGGGCATCTCGGCGCACGCTGACACCGTTGGCCGACTTTCGTGAGGCTGCGGAATCTCTTGCTGCCGGTGAACTCGACACCCGGCTCACCCCACCGGCAGACGCCGATCTCGCCTCGCTCAGCGCTTCGTTCAACGGTATGGCCCAGTCGTTGGAAGATCGAATCTCGCGTGATGGTCGGTTCGCATTAGAGGTCAGTCACGAACTCCGGTCCCCTCTCATGACGCTCAATGCCTCGATCGAGGTACTGAACAACAGCCGTGATGACTTCTCGTCGCGCAACCAGACCGCCCTTGACCTCCTCACCGACGATGTCGATCGTTTCACCGTTCTCGTCAAAGATCTCCTTGAGATCAGCCGCTACGACGTTGGCACCGCGTCCCTCGACGCTGAGCCACTCGACGTTGTCGAGTTCGTTCGCCAGGTGGTCGCCCATAGCCCCTATCCTGATGCTCGAATCGATGCCGGTGACCTCGAATACCTCGTGATTCAAGGCGACAAACGCAGACTCGCCCAAGTCGTAGCGAACCTCCTCGACAACGCGGCCAAGTATGGGGCCGGGCAGACGCGGGTGGAACTGCGAGGTCGAGGCGAGTGGATTCTTTTGGCTGTGGAAGACGAGGGATCCGGTGTGAACCCGGACGAGCGAAACGTCATCTTCGATCGTTTCTCACGCGGGAGCGCAGGCGGCCGGCGAGGTGCCGGCTCGGGTTCTGGTTTAGGGCTCTCGCTGGTAGCCGAACACGTCGGCCTTCACAATGGCCAGATCTGGGTCGAGGATCGTAGCGACGGGGCGAGCGGCGCCCGGTTCGTGGTGATGCTTCCCGTTGGTGAACTCGACGACTTTGGAGAGGACTACGTATGAGACGCATTGGTGCCGTAATCAGTGTCCTGCTCGTGGCGGTGGCGAGTTGTGCGTTGCCCAGCGACGAGACAGCCGTACGAATCGATCCAGAAGTTTTGGGCAACAATCTGCGTACCGATATTGCTAGCACTACCACAACGTCGATGCGCTCTACCCCAGTCGCCACAACTGTTGAGTACTTCCTCATCGGCTCACAGGGCGAACGTCGCGTTGTGGTCGCGGTCGAACGAGACGTCGAAGACAGCGCCACCTTGTTTGAGCGCGTTGCCGTTCTCTTTGGCGAGGGCATCCCGACCATCGAAGAGGCTGAGCGAGCATGGTTCAACCCGGCAACCGAATTCACGCTCACCGCTGCTCGCCGGGACGGCACGATCCTCATCATCGACATCATCGCCACCAACGAGGACGGCACCATCGCCAACCCAATCGACATTGATGCTGATGTCTTACGTGACACTGCCGCTCAGCTTGTGTACACAAGCAGCCGATTCGAGGACATCCTGTCAATTCGGCTGTTGTACGACGGTGAAAACATCCCGGTGCCGACACAGACCGAAGATGGAGACTCTGATGGTCTCCTCAAGACTTCAGATTATCAAAACTAGGATCCCGGTTTCGAGATCACGACGACTACCGCTCCGGCGACGACGACCCTGGTGCCGGACGAGGCGTCGGAGTAACCAACTGCTTAGGCGAAGAAGGTACGAGCGGTTCGGAGAAGTTCCGGGCTGGTGTATTTGAGGCTCGCAGTGGCCTTGGCGAGTTCCACACGCACAACCTTCCCGTTCTGAAACGCAACCATTTTGCCAAAGTCGCCGTCGGCGATTGCCTCCATCGCCGCAACTCCGAACCAGGTGGACAGCACCCGGTCGAGCGACGTTGGGGTACCACCCCGCTGCACATGGCCGAGGACCGTCACCCGCGTCTCGTAGCCAGTACGGGCCTCGATCTCGGCGGCAACGACATTACAGATGCCACCGAGACGTTTGTGGCCGTATTGATCGACCTCAGGTTCCTTGACATCAAGCGTGCCTTCTTTCGGGAGGGCCCCTTCGGCGACAACCACAATGGACGCATAGGGCCCACGTTCATGGCGGCGGATGAGAGCCTCGCAAACCTCACCGATGTCGAAGGGCTCTTCGGGCACCAGGGTGACCGTGGCCCCGCCGGCGATCCCGGCCCAGGTGGCGATGTGGCCCACGTGGCGCCCCATGACCTCAACGACCATTACGCGGTTGTGTGATTCGGCTGTGGTGTGGAGTCGGTCGATCGCATCCGTAGCGATTTGGACAGCCGTGTCGAAGCCGAAGGTGCGTTCGGTGCAATCAATGTCGTTATCGATTGTCTTGGGCACGCCGACGAGCGCAATGCCTTCCTCATAAACACGAGTCGCAGCAGAAAGGGTTCCTTCGCCACCGATCACGACGAGCGCATCGACCTCGCGCCTAGCCATCGTGGCACGCACTCGGTCCATACCATCAGCAAACATGAAGGGCTGATATCTGCTCGTTCCGATGATTGTGCCGCCACGAGGCAGAATGCCGCGGCAATTCGCAACCGTGAGCTCCACGCTTCGATCGTCGAGCAACCCACTCCAGCCGTCGAGGAAGCCGAGGACTTGGGCGTCGAGTTCGCGCTCGGCCTTTCGAACGACTGCACGAATCACGGCATTGAGACCAGGACAGTCACCGCCGCCGGTGAGGACACCAACTCGCATCTCGTTACTCCAATCAAGCCCGGTTCGAACCTACCGACCATGGGTAAGTGGATGACGATACAGTCCCGATTCGTGGGAATTGTGATTGCTATCGACGCCGGCACGACCGGAGTGCGTTCATTTGCCGTCGACGAGTCGGGAAGGCCCTTGGGTGTCTCGTATCGGGAATTCGCCCAACATTTTCCGCAACCGGGTTGG
>JAACCU010000239.1 GCA_009937405.1 Actinomycetota bacterium | reverse complement strand
GGTTACCACCGAACGTCGAAAACGAGGTGACCGTTATCGTGTCCCGGATCTCGACCCGAGCGACCACGCCGGCGAGAGCGGGGCCGGTGCCAACACCCTTGGCGAACGTGAGCATGTCGGGGACGGTGTCGTGGGCCTCATAGCCCCAGAAGTGTTCGCCGGTGCGGCCCCAACCCGTCTGCACCTCATCGGAGATCAGCAGAATTCCTTTGGCGTCAAGCTCCTTCTTAAAGGCGCCGCAGAAGCCATCCGGCGGGGTGGCGAAACCGCCGACACCCTGGATCGGTTCAACGATGAGACATGCCACGTCGCCCGCCGACATCATGTCGAGCGTCTGGGCCAAGTCGTCGACACATGCCTGGGTGAACGCGGCGTCGTCGAGCTCGCGAAATGGGCTCCGCAGGCGGTAGCCGCCCTGCACGAAGTTCACGTCGTGACCTGAAATCGACGTCGACGACCACGAGCTGTGCGCGGTAATCGCCTGGGTGGTGAACGAACGACCGTGGTAGCTGTTGCGCATTGCCAACACCTGGTTGGACTTGCGGTAGCTCGTGGCGAGCAATAACGCGGTGTCGTTGGCCTCTGAGCCCGACGCGGTGAAAAAGACCCGGGCATCCGGAATGCCGGAGAGGGCAGTGATTCGCTCGGCCAACTCGATCATCGGCTCATTGAGATACAGCGTTGAGGTGTGCATCACCTTGGCGGCCTGGGCCTGCACCGCGGCCGTGACCTTCGGGTGGTTGTGTCCGATCATGGTGGTGAGTACGCCGCCGAAGAAGTCGAGATAGCGGTCGCCCTCCGCGGTGAAGACGTAGCTGCCTTCACCGTGATCGATGGAGATCGGCTCGGCAAACATCGGCTTGACGAACGACGGCAAGACGGCGCGATAGCGCGCCAGAAGTTCGCTGTCGGATGATCCTGTTGCCGCTGACTCTCTAACCATTGGGCAAGTATGTGTTACAAAATCCTTGCATACAATCTGATCTTTGTACTACACAAAAGAAATGGGAGTTGCACCAATTCACCTCCAGATCGCCACGCAACTCGGTGAGCGAACCGGGCCCGCTATCGCAGCAGTAATCGGTGCAATGGCGGCTGATGGCTCGCTCGTAGTCGGCGATCAACTCCCCACAGTGCGCGCTCTCGCGTCAGAGCTCGGCGTCAGCCCCAGCACGGTTTCCGAAGCCTGGCGAATCCTGCGAGACCGCGGGGTCATCGAGACTGACCGACGGCGCGGCACCAGGATCCGCCGGACTGCCTCCACCGATGGAGGCCGGTACTGGCATGTACCGGTGGAGCCGGGCACACTTGCCCTCGACCTAAGCACCGGCACGCCCGACCCGGCCCTACTCCCGGCGCTGGCCACGGCACTCAGCCAACTCCAGGTCGATCTCGGCGCCAGCAGCTATCTCGATGAACCCGTGGTCCCCGAACTGTCAGCGGTCCTGAGAAAACAATGGCCGTTTCCGCCCGAAGCGCTCACAGTTGTGAACGGCGCTCAAGACGCGATCGACCGTCTGATCGGAGCCGTTGTGCGCTTCGGAGACCGAGTCGTCGTTGAGGACCCTACGTGCCCCCCGCTGCTCGATCTTCTCGACCTGGCGGGTGCCACCGTTATCGGCGTCAAGATTGACGACGCCGGCATGTGCCCGTTGGCGCTCGCTGACGCTCTGCGCGATGAACCGGTCGCCATCTTCCTCCAGCCGCGTGCCCACAATCCGACCGGGGTGAGTCTTTCCGTCGATCGAGCCGACGCGGTCGCCAACCTCGTTGCGGGCACGTCCACCCTCGTGGTCGAAGACGACCACTCCGGAGCCGTCGCCGGCGCTGACCTCCACAGCATCGGCACCCGACTCCCCCACCAATGCGTCCATATTCGGAGCTTCTCAAAGTCCCACGGCCCTGACCTGCGTCTTGCCGCCGTCGGTGGTTCTGCAGCCCCAATCGACGCATTAGTGCGGCGGCGTCAACTCGGCCCATCGTGGACAAGCCGACTCCTCCAACGGGTGCTGCTCGATCTACTCGGCGACAAACGCGTTCAGCATGGCGTCGCCGATGCCGAGCGTGCCTATGCCGAGCGCCGAACGAATCTCATCTCGGCGCTGCAGGAACGCGGCATTGAGATTCCGACAACCGGATCGGGGCTGAACCTCTGGGTCCCCGTCCGCGATGAACGGGACGCAGTGGTGGCCCTGGCCGCCCAGGGGATCGGGGTGGCGCCCGGTAGCCCGTTCAAGGTCCACGACCCAGACCATCACCATGTGCGCGTCACCATTTCAGCTCTACCCGCCGACGTCAGCGAACTAGCCGACGCGCTCGCCCGAGCAAATCAGCCCTTCGGACGACGCACCACTGGGGTCTGACCCCCACCTTGCTTTACCGGCAACCGCCTACCAGTTGGCGGCGATGTACTGGGTTTCGCAAAACTCGAAGATGCCCTCATGGGCGCCTTCGCGACCCAGGCCGCTCTGCTTCATACCGCCGAACGGTGCCGCAGGGTCAGACATCGCACCGCGGTTGATCCCAACCATGCCAGCGTGGATTCGCTCGCCGACCGACATGGCACGAGCGACGTCGCCGGAGAACACATAACTGGCAAGTCCCAACTCGGTGTCGTTGGCCCAGTCGATCACCGTGTCAGTGTCGCTGAACTTGATGACCGGGGCAACCGGGCCAAAGATCTCTTCCTTGGCGATCGGTGACTCCATCGTCACATCGCCAAGAACAGTCGGAGCGTAGAAGAAGCCCGGCCCATCGATCCGGGCACCACCCACGGCGGCAGTAGCGCCAGCGGCAAGCGCACCTTGCACCAAGCCATCAATGCTCTCAATGGCGGCGGCATTGATCATGGGGCCACAGGTCACGCCCTCCTCGTTGCCGGGACCCACTTTCATGGCTCCCATGGCCGCAGCCAGACGCTCAGTGAACTCGTCGGCCACGCCGGCCTCAACGAACATGCGGTTGGCCGCAGTGCAAACCTCAGCGGAGTGGCGCATCTTGGCCGTCATTGCGCCCTCGACAGCCAGATCCATATCCGCATCGTTGAAGACTATGAACGGCGCATTGCCGCCGAGTTCCATACCAGTCTTGAGGACACGATCAGCGCAGCGCTTCAGAAGGATTCGGCCGACCTCGGTGGAGCCGGTGAACGAGACCATGCGCGTGGCACGGTGCTCGGTGGCGGCCTCGAACCAGGAACCCGACGAATGCGTGGGGACGACGTTGACGAGACCAGCGGGAACGCCGGCCTCTTCGAGAAGCTCGGCCACGCGCAGGGCGGTCAGCGGCGTCTCCTTCGGCGGCTTGATGATACAGGCATTGCCGGCGGCAAGCGCCGGCGCAACCTTGCGAGTGATCATCGCGGCTGGGAAGTTCCACGGCGTGACCATCACCACGACACCTACCGGTGGGTGGTGAATCAGGATCTTGTGGGCGCCGCTCGGCGCCGGCTTGATGACACCATCAATGCGGACTGCCTCTTCGGCATTCCAGCGGAAGAACTCCGCGGCGTAGGCAATCTCGCCCTTGGCGTCGGCCGTCGGCTTGCCATGTTCAGCAGTGATCAAACCAGCAAGCTCATCGGTGTGGTCGAGCAGGGTCTGCCAGCAGTTTCGCAGCACTTCGCTGCGGACCCGAGGCGCGGTGGCCGCCCAACTGCGCTGGGCCAGGTCAGCGGCATCAACCGCAGCAGTGGCGTCGGCCGGTGTACCGGCCGCCACCTCGGCGATCACCTCACCGTTCGCCGGGTTGAAAACTTCAATCCGGTTGCTGTCGCTCCCGTCGAGCCACTTGCCACCGATGAGCATTTGCGTCTGCACTGATCCCCCTAGGAGTCCTTCGCTGTGATTGGAGCCTCGCAGCGCCGACAACCCTCAGCAACCCGCCAAAAGAAATCCTCAGGCATGATCGGGAGCACCTCGCCGCCGCGGGCGCTGGTAATCAGCCTGAGCGGTCAAACCACGAAAGCGATATTTGCACCGCAGGCCCGATGGCGATCAACCACCATGCGGTCCCCCACCCGATGGTTCCCCCGAGTGCCGCTCCGCCCAAAAATGCAAACGCCTCGATTACGAAGCGTGCGGTGCCGATGCTCCAACCGCGAGCCGCCAGCCCGGTCATCACCCCATCGCGGGGGCCCGGTCCGACGTGTACGCCCAAATACAACGCTGAGCCCAACCCGACGACCAGCGGGGCGAGGATGGTGAATGCAACGCGAGCAGCGGCTGAACTGGGCTCCTCGAGAAGCCAGAGGGTGAGATCAGTAGCGGGCCCGATGATGATCACATTGAGCACCGTGCCAAGCCCAACCTGCACCCGCATAGCGAGCACAATGGCGAGGAGAAGCACTCCCGTCACGATTGTGGCGCCGCCGATACTCAGCGGTGAATGGTCGGAGAGCCCCTCATGGAAGACCGTCCAGGGGCCCTGCCCATGGGCGCCTCGAACGACCAAACCCAGGCCACACCCGAACAGCATCAACCCAGCGACAAGTTGCAGCAGGCCTCGCCAGTCGGTGACAAACATTGATGAGGCCGACGACGTTTTCACGGGACGAAGGCAACCCCATCAAACGGCACAGGTCAAACCGGAGCCGACACCAGCGGTTCGAGGCCGACGTATCGGGCGCTAGGCCGGATGATCTTGCCGACACTCACCTGCTCGATAACGTGAGCCGACCAGAACTCGACATTGGTAACGATCTGCTGATCGGGCTTCCAAGCCGCAAGAGCCACAAAAATCTCCGACTCGATTCCAGCGGCACACGTCACGAGATCGGCAGCCTCGGCACCAAGCGTGGTCGACAATGACTCAGCGGTCGCTCGCAGAACGACTCCCCGCGGATCCTCGGCGCGGTACACGGCATGACCGAAGCCCATGATCTTGTCGCCACGGTCGAGGGCTCCCCTTACCCAGGTCGCAGCGACCAGTGAACCCGTCAAATCAACGCGATGGCAAGGTGCCCGGCATCGGCCACTTCATCCACCGGTCGACCGACCCGCGACACGACCTTCTGATGGACCGTCTGGCCGGGGCAGACCTGAACCAACGACGCATGGACGTTGCGGCATCACTCATATCCCTGACATCGGAACGCATTCCGGTGGCCCCCAATGTCGACTTCGCCATCGCCCGGACCGCGGGATGGCTTGCTCATGCGCTCGAGGAGTACGAGGAAACACCGATCTGGTTCCGCCCGGTCGGTCGATACGTGGTATCGCCGGCCTCTCACCAACCACCGGTCCCCGTGGACTAAAGGCGGTCGATCAACCGATCGACCGCCACGGTCGGGGTGAGCCGTCCCGCGCCAACATCTACCGCAAGAGCCTCACGGGCACTGCGGAATGCGGGGTCATCATCAAAGTGTCCGAGCAGACGATCGCGGAGCATCGTCTGCATCCATAGCAACGTCTGAGCCCGACGACGCTCCACGAGCTCGCCAGACGCCGTCATCGCCTGCCGGTGGCCCTCAACCCCGGACCACACCTCATCGAGCCCCGAGCCTTCAATCGACGAGCAGGTCAGCACGGGGGGGGTCCAGTTGGGTGACGCCGGCTCCACAAGGTGAAGCGCACGCCGATAGTCGGCGGCGGCCTGGCTGGCCTTCTCGACGTTGGAACCGTCGGCCTTATTGACCGCCAGCATGTCAGCCAGTTCGAGCACACCCTTCTTGATTCCTTGCAACTCATCGCCCGCACCCGCAAGCATCAGCACGAGAAACGTATCGACCATGCCGTGGACCATCGTCTCGCTCTGACCAACACCGACCGTCTCGACAAGTACCACGCCGTAGCCGGCAGCCTCGACAATCACCATGGCCTCGCGCGTTGCGCTGGTGACACCACCAAGCGTGCCCGATGAGGGCGAAGGTCGGATGAAGGCGTTGTCGTCAACCGACAGGTTCGCCATCCGGGTCTTGTCGCCAAGGATCGATCCGCCGGTTCGAGTACTGGACGGATCCACGGCAAGCACGGCAACCCGGTGACCGGTGCTTGTCAACTGGAGCCCGAGCGCCTCGATAAACGTCGACTTTCCCACGCCGGGAACGCCCGTGATCCCCACGCGTATGGCGCCACTGGCGTGGGGCATCAGAGCATCGAGCAAAACAGCTGCGTCCCTACGGTGGTCAGCCCGGGTTGACTCGACCAGCGTGATCGCCCGCCCGATAGCGGTGCGATCACCGGCAAGCACCCCGTCTGCGACTCCGTCGATGTCCGCCATCCGGCGAGCGTATCGGACAGTGAGCGCTCGCCTTGGCGACCTGGGTCGGAGTCGCCGGATCGCACTACAATTCACGCCATGATCCGTCACCACGTCCTCATGGTTCTCAACGACGATGCCAAAGACATGGCGCAACCCATCGTCGACGCTCTGCTCGAATGGGCACCGAGTTGTGCCGAGATCCAGACGTACTCGGTGGGCGTGGACATCGGCATCACGCCCGGTGCCGCAGATGTTGCCGTTGTCGGCGAGTTCAACTCAATTGATGAGTACAAGGCGTACGCCACTAACGAAGGCCATGTGAAGATCATCCAAGAACTGATCCTCCCCAACGTCACCTCACTACAGCGCTGCCAGACAGAGTTCTAGCTTCCTGAACTCACCCCCCATCGACGCTCCGCGCGCGATGATCGTGCCTGGTCTAGCGGACGGTACGGTCAGTTCATGGATCTCGGACTGAGCGACAAGCGAGTACTGGTCACCGGCGGAAGCCGCGGAATCGGCAGGGCGATCGTGGCCTCGTTCCTCGATGAAGGATCCCGAGTGGCGATGTGTGCGCGGAGTGTGTCCGGACTCGAGTCGACGGCAAATGATTTCGCCCGCCGAGGTGAACTTCATCACCGTGCCGCCGATCTCGGCGACGTTGACTCGGTCAACGCATACGTCGAGTGGGCCGGCGAGACCCTCGGCGGGATCGACATCGTAATTTCCAATGTGAGCGCAATGAGTTCAGACGACCTCGACATCGGATACGCGGTAGACGTTCGCGGGTCGCAGACCCTGATCCATGGCGCCCTGGAACTCATGGGAGACCATGTCGGCGCCAACGTCGTGTGCATCGGCTCGCGGGCAGGCTCGATCGGCATTCGGTGGATGCCCGCCTATGCCGCCTACAAGGCCGCGACGGTCAGCCTTGTGAAGTCGACGGCTCTTCAGGTGGCTCGAAGGGGCATCCGCGTCAACTGCGTGTCACCTGGCGACATCCTTTTCGAGGGTGGCACATGGGCCGACGCCCGCGACAACAACGAGAAGCTCTACAACTCCACCCTCCGCCAAAACCCATTCCGCCGCCTCGGTACTCCTGAGGAGATCGCTGACGTGGTCACGTTCGTGGCCAGCGAGCGCGCCAGCTTCATGACCGGATCCAACGTCCTGGTCGATGGCGGCGCCACCCCAAGCCTGCAGCTCTGAACAGCGCCGACTACCCCAGCTGTTCCAGCAGCTCCAGAGCGGCAGTGGAAATGACAGTGCCGGGTGGGTAGACGGCAGATGCACCCATGTCGAGCAGTGTGGGGATGTCGTCGGGCGGGATCACACCGCCCACCACGATCTTGATGTCGGAACGGCCAAGGGCAGTCAGCGCCTCACGCAGCTCGGGTACAAGCGTGAGGTGCCCGGCGGCGAGTGACGAGGCACCAACGACGTGGACGTCGGCCTCAACCGCCTGGCGGGCTACCTCGCCTGGAGTCTGGAACAGCGGACCGATATCAACGTCGAAGCCAAGGTCAGCAAAAGCGGTGGCGATCACCTTCTGACCGCGATCGTGACCGTCCTGACCCATCTTGGCGATGAGAATGCGCGGCCGTCGGCCCTGCGCCTCGGCAAAGGCATCGACGGAGGCCCGAACCTCAGCCACGGAATCTGCGTCATGTCCCATCTCGGCTCGGTATACCCCTTCAATCGTGCGAATCGTTGCGACATGACGACCGTAGACGGATTCCAGCGCATCACTGATCTCCCCCACCGTTGCCATTGCCCGACCGGCATCGATCGCCAGTGCCAGCAGGTTGCCGGTGCCGTTGGCGGCGGCAGCGGTGAGTGCAGCGAGCGACTCGTCGCATCTGGCCTGATCGCGCGTCGACCGAACCTCCGCCAGCTTCGCCAACTGAACGGCTCGCACCTCGGCATTGTCGATGCGGAGCACCTCGATCGGGTCTTCCTCGTCGAGGCGGTACTTGTTTACGCCGATCACGGCCTGCTGACCCGAGTCGATGCGGGCCTGCGTGCGAGCAGCAGCCTCCTCGATTCGGAGCTTTGGTATGCCGGCATCGATCGCAGCCGCCATCCCACCGAGCGACTCGACCTCCTCGATGTGGGCCCAGGCTTTCTTCGCCAACTCATGGGTGAGCCACTCAACGTGGCGCGAGCCGCCCCACGGGTCGACCGTCTTCGTCGTGGCGCTCTCGTGCTGCAGGAACAGCTGCGTATTGCGGGCAATACGGGCCGAAAAGTCGGTTGGCAATGCCAAAGCCTCATCGAGCGCGTTGGTGTGCAGCGATTGAGTGTGCCCCTGCGTGGCGGCCATCGCCTCGACACAGGTGCGGGTGACGTTGTTGTAGACGTCCTGCGCAGTCAGCGACCAGCCACTCGTCTGTGAGTGGGTACGCAGCGACAGCGACTTGGCATTCTGGGGGCTGAAATCTTTCATCAGCTTGGCCCACAACATGCGGGCGGCTCGAAGCTTGGCGATCTCCATAAAGAAATTCATGCCAATACCCCAAAAGAAGCTAAGGCGCGGGGCGAACTGATCGACGTCGAGACCAGCCTCGATCCCTGCTCGCACATACTCAAGGCCGTCGGCCAGGGTGTACGCCAGCTCAAGATCGGCTGTCGCTCCCGCCTCCTGCATGTGGTAGCCGGAGATCGAAATCGAGTTGAACTTTGGCATCTCCTGGCTGGTGAACGCAAAAATGTCGGAGATAATCCGCATGCTCGGAGCAGGCGGATAAATGTAGGTGTTTCGCACCATGAACTCTTTGAGGATGTCGTTCTGAATAGTGCCGCCGAGTTGGTCGGGCGTCACGCCCTGCTCCTCGGCCGCCACGACATAGAGGGCCAGAATCGGTAGTACCGCGCCGTTCATGGTCATCGACACACTCATCTGATCGAGCGGAATCCCATCGAACAGTTGGCGCATATCGAGGATCGAATCAATGGCCACACCGGCCATGCCCACATCACCGGCAACCCGAGGATTGTCGGAGTCATACCCCCGGTGGGTGGCGAGATCGAAGGCAATGGACAAACCCCTCTGGCCCGCTGCGAGATTGCGTCGGTAGAAGGCGTTGGATTCATCGGCCGTCGAAAACCCTGCGTATTGGCGGATCGTCCACGGCTGGTTGACGTACATCGTCGGGTACGGACCGCGCAGGTATGGGGCAATGCCTGGGTACGTGTCAAGGAAGTCAAGGTCGGCAATGTCATCGTCGGTGACGACGGGTGGGATGTCGATTCCTTCCGGCGTTGACCATCTCAGATCCGACGGTGCCCCGGGCGGGGTCGCCGGTGACTCGGCATCTGCGAGCGCAACACTGCTGAAGTCGGGTATCGAGCTCATGAGTCCTCAGATCACCAGAGTTGTGCCGCCGTCGACCTTCAGGATCGTGCCGGACATGTAGGTGTTGGTCACACAGGTCATCACTGCTTGTGCGCAGTCCTCGGCAGTGGCCGAACGACGACAGGGAACGCCCGCAGCAATCGCTGCGTGGAGGTCATCCCAATCCGAGGTCCAGGGCGTAGCGACGAGGCCAGGGGCAACGGCGTTGACTCGCACCGGACCGTGGTACTTGGCCATGTCCTCGGTCAGGCTGTTCAGCGCAGCCTTCGCCATGCCATAGGCGAGCGACGAGCCCACCGGGCGAAGACCCGCAATCGATGTGACATTGACGATGCAGCCCGTCGTCTCCTTCAGATGGGGCATCGCGGCCTTACTCATCCACCAGGTGCCGTAGACGTTGACCTCGATCGTTTTGAAGAGAATTTCGTTGGTCATTGCCTCATGGTCGGCATGGTCAACCCTGGTCGTCCAGCCCGCGTTATTGACCAGTACATCCAGCTGCCCGAATCGCTCAACGGCGCCGGCGACGAGCGCCGTGCAGTCGTCTTCTTTGGAGATGTCGCCCTGGATGTAGTGCGATTCAGTTGGCAAAGCCTCGACTAGCGCAAGGCCCGCGTCGACCGACGACGACGAGTTCACAACAATGCGTGCCCCCTCAGCAGCCAAAGCATGGGCGCTTGCCTTTCCAATGCCGCTCGTCGAACCCGTGACGAGTGCAACCTTGCCGTCCAGCGATCCCATGACCGTTCCCCTTAACTCTCATCCAGTTTGAGCGTGCCGTGAAGATGCTCGAGCGTGCTCAACACATCCATGCCCGTGTGCCAGAACTCGTCAATGCCCGCCGCGGCCAACTCGTCTCGCATATCACCAGGGTGACCGGCCAACGCCACCAGTACGGCGCCAGCTTCCTTCAGCGCAGTAATCGTGGCGACCGCCCGCTCTGCGTAGAACTCGTCGGAGGAGCACACGACGGCGACCGCGCACCCGGACTCAACGAACCGAGCCTCAGCCTCTATCGGAGATGCCGCCCCCTCAGCGTCGCCACCAATCGCCTCGATTCCACCGACTGCCAACAAGTTCGTTATCCACGATGACCGAGCAGTGTGGTCCGCCAGCGAGCCAAGCGCGGCGATGAAAACCGCGGGCCGTTGGTTGGCGCGATCCGCCGCGTCGCGTAGCGCCTCGAATGGCGCAGCAAGGCGGCGTACAGGCCAACCAGTGTCTAATTGCGCTTCGTCGGCGGCACCCAAACCATCATCGAGTTCGGGGAACTCCGAGACTCCAGTGACCGGCTCAGCTCTGGTCGCCAGCCGCGCCCGGTGCTCAGACCACGCGTCATCGACGGCCGCCTGGATCGAACCATCCGTGAGGGCGGCGGCCATCCCTCCTCCTGCTTCGACTCGCTGAAACTCTGTCCACGCGGCCTCGGTCAACCGCTGGGTGAGGGACTCGACGAACCACGAACCAGCGGCAGGGTCAGCGATCCGGGCGATCTGCGACTCTTCGAGGAGAAGCAGTTGCACATTGCGCGCCGCCCGACGAGCAAGATCGTCGGCATCGCCGCTCGCGACAGAGTGCGGGAGGACGGTGACCGCCTCGGCGCCTCCCACGACGGCGGCCAGCGTGGCTGAAGTGCTACGCAGCATGTTGACCCATGGGTCGCGCTGACTGAACATCGATCGCGGGGTGACCGCCTGGATCTCGATTAGGTAATCATCACGCTCGACGTCACAGGCGTCGAGCACTCGCGTCCATGCCCGTCGAAAGGCTCGTAGAGATGCGATCGTGCCGAACTGATCGGCAGAAGCGCTGAGACGAAACCCGACCGTCGATGCGGCCTGGGCGACCGACAATCCGGCCGACTCAAGCAAACGCAGGTAGGCGACCCCGGTGGCGAGTGCCCATCCCAGCTCCTGAGCCGGGGTAGCCCCGGCCTCGACGTAGCGGACGCTGTCAGCCGTCATCGTGCGGGCGTTCGGGAATCGAGGCGCCAGATCGTGGGCAAGCGCGGCGGCGCCAACACCATCACTTATCGCCCCTGACCGCGCCGCCGCGCCCAAAGGATCAAGCCCGCACCAAGTGCCTGTGGTTTCTCTGTCACCCCGCTCGACGATCAAACCGGCCAGCGATCGGGCAAGATCAAGATCAGCGTGCGGTGCGAGGGCCACTGGCGCCATGTCAAACAGAACACCGGCCAACGCCTCAGCAAGCTGATCAGCCTCAGCCCCCTCGGCCACAAGCTCGACGGACGTGACCCCTCTCTCCAGATCGGTGATGATTGCACGGTTGGTGTCGACGGGGTCAACGAACCGATGCTGCTGGCGAACGTCCCAGCCATATTCAATTCGCTCCGGGTCCATCACCGCAGGAACCGCTGAAGCCGCGGCGTCTTCAGCGGTATAGAGCGGCTGGATGTCAAGACCATCGCGGGTCCTCGACACAAGCATTTGCTCGAACGACTTCCCCCGGAGGACCTTCTCGACCGCAGCCTCCCACTCGGCTCGCTCAGCTGGTTCGAACTCTGAGGCCAGCGCCATCACGTCGTCAGACATTAATCGAATCCTAGGGCGCTTCGTTTTTGGTCCCACACTTGGGCCGGACGCGACAAGCCGTCCGAGCCGATTGCCATTGGTGTCACAGTCATCGCCAGCACCGATGCCCCGTGCACCAGCGACGACGGGTTGGGCGAGGACCACACGGCCTGACTGACATCGTCAGATTGTCCGGTTGGATCCTGCCCAATACTCATCGCGAAGGAGTCGCTTGTAGAGCTTTCCGGTGGGATGGCGCGGCAGCTCAGGGCGGAAATCAATCGTGCGCGGGCATTTCACATCGGCGAGATGTTCGCGGCAATACGCGATCAGCTGACGAGCCATCGCTGCTGCCGCCTCGTCATCGGCAGGCATCTCCACCGGCTGAACGACGGCCTTGACTTCCTCGCCGAAGTCTTCGTTGGGCACACCAATCACCGCCACATCAGTGACCGCTTCGTGCATGGTGAGAATGTCCTCGGTCTCCTGGGGGTAGATGTTCACCCCGCCAGAGATGATCATGTGCGCCTTGCGGTCAGTGAGATACAGGAACCCATCCACATCGACCTTGCCGACATCACCGAGCGTCGACCACCCGTTGCCGAGGTGCGAGTCGGCCGTCTTCTCCTTATCGCCGTGGTATTCGAACTCTCCGCCGCCCTCGAAGTAGACCGTGCCCTCGTCGCCAACGCCTACCTCATCGCCGTCGTCGTCACAGATGTGCACGATCCCCGTCACCGGGAAGCCAACGGTGCCGGGATGGGCCAACCACTGCTCGCTATTGCAGTAGACAAAGCCGTTGCCTTCCGTTCCGGCGTAATACTCGTGCAGAACAGGACCCCACCACTCGATCATCCTTCGCTTCACGTCGACAGGGCATGGCGCTGCAGCGTGGATAACTGTGTTGAGCGATGAGATGTCATGACGTGACCGAGCCGCGTCGGGCAGTTTCAGCATTCGCACAAACATCGTCGGTACGACCTGAGAGATGGTCACGTCATGGGCGTCAATCAGGGCCAAATATTCTTCGGCGTCGAAATGTTCCATCACAACCGTGGTCCCTCCAAGAGTGAGCACAGCCATATTGAAGCGCAGTGGAGCGGCGTGATACATCGGCGCCGGCGACAGATACACGCTGTCCCCGTCGACACCGAAGAGGCCTGCGAGCAGAGCGGAGACTTGGGCGCCTCCTTCCTGCAGGGGGATCTGTTCCCGAGTCTGCAAGACACCCTTTGGCCGGCCAGTGGTGCCGGAGCTGTAAAGCATGTCGTAGCCGCCGACCCGGTCCGGAAGCGGCTCAACTGACGCTCGAGCAATTGCGTCCTCGTATGAGTCGTAGCCGTCGATCGTCGAATCGACCATCAGCCGCAGTTCGACGTCGGGCATCTGCGAACGGAGCTCCTCAGCCTGATCAGCCTTGTGGGGAGAGGTGATGAATCCCTTCGATCCGCTGTTGGTGATGATGTAGGCCATCTCCTCAGTGGTGAGACGACTGCTGATCGCCGTATAGATCAGCCCTGCGTAGTGAGCGCCCCAAAGCATCGCCAGATAGCGCGGATGATTCTCCAGGCACATGGCAACATGGTCACCGGGCCGCAGGCCGGCATCGGCGAACACGTGGCTCAACCGATTGGCCTCTTCATCGAGTTGGGCGTAGGTCATGACCTCGCCTGAGCCGGCCATGATCACCGCCGGGTGGTCTGGTTTGGCTTCTACGTAAGCACCTGGGTACACGATCTCTCCTCCGGAAGTGATGGCGAATCTAGCCTTGGTTTCTTGAAGCGCGAAGCTGACCCCTGCGCTACGACACAAGAGTGCTCGGTCCCTTGATGGCGAAGCGCCACATGGATCGCTCGATCTAGGTGGTCAGAGGTCGAGGCGGCGGTACATATCAATCCCAGAGTCACCCAACGCCACCAACTCAACTGGCACCCGGTCGAACTCGATGTAGCCGAGCTTCTCGGCCACCCGACCACTGGCCTTGTTGGCGGCGTCGTGCACGATGATGGCGGCGTAAAGGTCATCGAGTTCTCGGGCCGCGGCCGTGAGCAGTCGCGCTGTCTCAGTGGCCAGGCCGTCACCGACTCGGTCCGACCGAATCCAGTAGCCGATCTCGATTGCTCCAGGGCCCCTTCGGCGCATGAGCCCGCAGCCGCCGATCACCTCATCTGAGACCCGATCAACGATCGTGTAGTTGTATGACTTCCCTGTCTCCCAACCCGCACCGCTTTCCCCAACGAATCCAACGAAGTCCTCGGCCCGAGTCGGATGGCTCACCGCCCAATCCATGAACTGTTCTAGCTCTGGCAGGCTGACGCTCACCGCGGCCGCTATGTCATCCAGGCGATCCACCGAAACGGCTAACAGCCGCACCCGTTCACCCACCAACTCAACGGGCGGGTGCTCGCTCATGCGGGAACGACCTCGACGGGGATGGCGTTGAGTGCAGCTGTGCCCGAAAGCGGGTCCACCACAGCTGGATCAGTGAGCACATTGCTGTTGACGCCGGCATGGCGCTGCGCCACATCCATCTTCACCCCCGCCATATCGTGCCCCCATCCGTGCGGGAGACTCACGACCCCGGGCATGACCGATTCGGTCACTTCGACCGGTGCCACAACCTGCCCAACCCGGGAGCGCACCACGGCATCGATGCCATCAGCGATTCCAAGCTCGGCGGCGTCCATCGGATTGATCTGAAGAGTGCAGCGAGCCTTTCCTCTCACCAGCACCTCGAGATTATGCATCCACGAATTGTTGGATCGGAGATGCCGGCGACCACCGAGTCGGAGCCGGCCATCCATCGCCCACTCGGTGGCGCGAGCATCGAGGCGGGCGAGTTCTGCAAGGAACGGGCCGGAGAACAGATCGATCCGGTCATCCACTGTGTTGAGAAGGTCGGGAAGCCGAGGCTCGAGCGGACCGAGATCGATGCCGTGCGGGTTCTCCTGCAGCTTGGCGACTGAGAGGCCGTTGGCGTTGGCCCCAAACTGGTCGCCGTAGGGACCGGTGCGAAGCATCGCGTCAACGACGCGCACCGAACCCGAGCCTTGCGCCAACTGGTCCAACATTTCGCCAACGTCTCGCTCGGCGAGCGGCGACCCTTCGACCGCGGTCTCCGCTGCGAGCAGTTCACGTACCATCTGATCGTGCACGATCTCCGGGTCGGCGTCGGCGCCTCTACCCAGCGCTATCAGGGTGAGTTTGGCGTAAATGTCTTCCTCCGTCATCAAGTCCCGGTCGAAAACCGGGGTCGAGAAGTTGGAGATGTTGCGAATGGAAAGACCGTAGAAGTTGATGTCGTAATGACTCTTTTCGAGCGCACTCGGCGGAGGAAGGATGACGTCTGCATGGCGAGTTGTCTCGTTGAGATAGATGTCGACCGACACCATCGCGTCGAGTGAGGCAAACGCCTCGTCCATCCGGTCACCGTCAGGACAACTCAAAACCGGATTGCCCGCACAGGTGAACATCATTCTCAGCTGACCATCGCCAGGCACGAGCATCTCATCGGGCATATCGGCTGCGGGCAGTTCTCCCTGGACCTCGGGGCGACCGCTGACTCGACTCGCCCACCGGCCAACTCGGAACTGACGCCCCGGTCGGGGTGGGCGTACTCGTTCAGTAGCGGGGCGAGGAAACATCATTCCGCCCGGCTCATCGAGGTTGCCGGTAAGGATGGCGATCACATCGAGGAGCCATGTTGCCAGGGTGCCGAACTCAACTGTGGTGGTACCAATTCGGCCGTAGACGGCTGCCGATTTTGCGGCGCCTATCTCATCAGCGAGCTCACGAATCTGGCCGGCGTCGATTCCAGTCACTCCGGCCGCCCACTCGGGTGTGAAATTTTCAACTGCCGCGCCCAGTTCGCTACGGCCGTCGACCAGAGCGGCGATCTTCCCCATGGAAACCTGATCAGTGCCGATGAGGTGATGAACGACGGCGCCAAGAAGTGCGGCATCAGTGCCGGGACGGATTGAGAGGTGAGATCTGCGGCTTCGGCGGTCCGGGTGCGGCGCGGGTCGATGACGACGACGCGGCCTCCGCGCTTGCGGACGGCATCAATTCGATCAGGGAAACCGGGAGCCGTGCACATGCTGCCGTTTGATGCGAACGGGTTAGCGCCGAGTAAGACGAACAGGTCGGTGCGGTCCATGTCGGGCACTGGCACCGAGGCACCTGAGCCGTAGAGATATCCAGATGCCACGTGGCGCGGCATCTGGTCGACGGTGCTCGCCGAAAAGCGACTGCGTGAGCCAACGGCTTTCAGGAACGGACGAGTGTGGGTGACTGCACCCAGAAGATGCGCGTTGGGATTGCCGAGGTAGACCCCGACAGCCTCCGCTCCATGACGCTCGCGCACGCTGGTGAGCTTTTCCTCAACGACGCGGAACGCTTCATCCCACTCGACTTCCTCGAAGACGGGAGCGCCGTCATGATCGACACCCCTACGAACGAGCGGCTTACGGAGCCGATCAGGGTCCTCGTGCAGTTGCTTGAGCGTGGACCCCTTCGGACAGATGAAGCCCGATGAGAAAACGTCATCCTGATCGCCACGAATACGATTCACCGCACCGTTTCGCACCTCAATTTGTAGGCCGCACGTGGCTTCGCACAACGGGCACGTGCGAAAGACGGTTCGATCAGCGGGAGCAATCTGAGTCATCTCCCCAATCGTGTCAGGTGCCAGCCCATATCGCCAGGTCGGCTCACGTCTCTCTTGGTACCTCCAAGTACTACCCCACAACGCACGTTTAGGATCTGTCCCCAGATGTGCGTTGTAGGGCACCGGAGGCATCATCACCTAACCTCGGACCCATGATCGAACGAGAAGTAGTCATTGTCGATGCCGTGCGAAGCCCTGTCGGGCGTCGCAATGGCGAACTGTCCACTGGCCACGCGATCAGCGTCCTCGGCGACGTGCAGAAGGCCCTGTTCGACCGGACAGGCGTGGACCCCGCTGAGGTCGGCCAAGTGGTTGGCGGATGCGTCGACCAGGTGGGCATGCAGACCATGAACGTCGCTCGCAACGCGTGGCTCGCCGCCGGCCTGCCCCTTCACGTCGCGGCTACCACTGTCGATGCCCAATGTGGGTCATCGCAGCAGGCCACCAACCTCGCGTTCGCACTCGTGAAATCCGGCGTCGTTGACACAGCCGTGGCTTGCGGTGTTGAGCTGATGAGCCAGGTACCGATGGGTGCCACCACCTCGAATCGCGACTACGGCCGACCCGTCAACAAGCGCTACTGGGAGAGCTACGAGTTCACGTCTCAGTTCGAGGGGGCCGAGCGCATCGCCGAGAAGTGGGATATTTCCCGAGACGACACGGATGCCTTTGGCGTGCGTAGCCAAAGGCTCGCTGCCAAAGCTTGGGACGAGGATGCGTTCGCCACCCAGATCGTGCCGATCGACGTACCCGTCCTCGGTGATGACGGCAAGGACACCGGTGAAACCCTGACGGTCACCCGTGATGGGGGCCTGCGCGAGACCACACGCGAATCACTGGCCGGCCTGAAGCCGGTGGCCCGTGAAAACGGTGTGCACACCGCGGGCACATCAAGCCAGGTTTCCGACGGTGCCGGTGCGGTACTGATGATGACCCGCGAGAAGGCCGATGCCCTCGGCCTCACCCCCCTGGCCAAGATCGTCGACGTTTGCCTCGTCGGTACCGATCCCGTCCTGATGCTCACCGGTCCCATCGATGCCACCAAGAAACTGCTCGCCGACAACGACCTTGCGATCGACGACATCGATGTCTTTGAGATCAACGAGGCGTTCGCATCCGTTGTCCTGGCGTGGCAGAAGGAGCTCGGCCCCGACAGCACCAAGGTCAACCCCAACGGCGGCGCCATCGCTCTCGGTCACCCACTGGGCGGCACCGGGGCAATCCTCACCACCAAGGCAGTACACGAACTGCACCGCAGCGACGGCGAATACGCCATCGTTTCCATGTGTTGTGGCGGTGGCCTCGGTACAGGAACCCTGCTCCAAAAGATCTGAAGACCTGTCGTTGTTCTAACCGACGGTGGGCCCGACCCTTAGCCGGCGGTAAGGCTACCGATGGGGGCCAACTCAATCCAGGTTTGGCCAGGGCTGAGGGCTACGGGAACACCGTCGGCGGTGGTCCAGGTGGCAACGCTGTGAATCGATGGCTTGGTCCACGTGACCTCGATCATGTGGCCGCTAAT
>JAACCU010000238.1 GCA_009937405.1 Actinomycetota bacterium | reverse complement strand
TCGAGGCATGGTGATGGTGGTGTTCACGCTGCCATCATTCGATGTCGTGTTCAAGCTGATCAAGGATCGCTTTCCGCCGTCGAAACGAACAACGCCTGGAGACGTGCAACGTCGATACAAGCTTGTGTTCGACCATGATCGTGTCGGCCGGCTCGTTGATGCTCAGGAGTTCCGCAATCTCACATTCAGGCGTGATCGCTTCGACGACGACATGCTCGACGAGTTGCGAACCGAGTGCTCCCGTTCGGTCACCATCACCGACGACGAGGTTGTTCTTCATCACGTTTACACCGAACGCCGGCTGTATCCGCTAGATCTCTACCTGCGAGAAATGTCAGCTGACCGGGCCCGTAGTGCCGCCGTTGACTATGGCAATGCCATCAAGGACCTTGCTGCTGCCAACATCTTCCCCGGTGACCTGTTTCCCAAAAACTTTGGTGTCACCCGGCACGGCGCGGTTGTCTTCTACGACTACGACGAGCTTGCACTGCTGTCCGATGTGAACTTTCGTAAAATGCCAGTGAGTCAGAGTTACGAAGACGAAATGCTTGACCAACCATGGTTCCCGGTTGAGCCTGATGACGTCTTCCCCGAAGAATTTCGCACCTACCTGCGTTCGCCGCGCATCGTCGGCGAGGTATTCGATGAGGTTCACCCCGAGATCTCCACCGTCGAGTTCTGGCAGAAGATGAAGAACGGCCACCGCGACGGTGGGCTGCCAGACTTCTTCCCCTACCCCATGGATCTCCGTATCACCCGGGACTGATCACCGAACTACGCTCAGGGCGTTCTCGATCTAGGGAGGTCGCCGTGCGCGCCGTAGTACTGGAAGCAAAAGGTGGGCCTGAGGTCCTCCAGATCAAGGAGGTCCCCGATCCGGTGGCGGGCCCCGACGAGGTGCTGGTGCAGATCGTGTCTTCTGCACTCAACCGGGCTGACCTGCTGCAGCGCATGGGTCTGTATCCGGGTCCAGCAATGGAGCACGAGATCCCAGGGCTGGAGTTTGCGGGCCGTGTGATCGCCGCCGGTGAAAGGGTTACCGAACACGGCATCGGCGATGCCGTCATGGGCATCAGTAACGGTGGCTGCTACGCCGAGCAGATCGCCATCCATGAGCGACAGGCAATGCGTGTGCCCGAAGCGCTCCCGCTGAGCGACGCCGGCGCCTTCCCCGAGGTGTTTGTTACGGCCTGGGACGCTCTGGTGCGCCAGGGGGGTCGAACTAGCGGTCGTTGGGCACTCGTCCATGCAGGAGCCTCAGGAGTCGGTACGGCGGCCATCCAGATTTGCAAGGCTATGGGAGCTCGGATTGCGGTGACTGCCTCGGCCGGCAAGCACGACGTCTGCCATCAACTCGGTGCCGATGTGGTGATCGACTACAACGCCGATGACTTCGTGGCCGTCACCAAGGACGCCACTGGGGGAGTGGGCGTCGATGTGGTGCTCGATGTGATTGGTGGCGAGTACGTGCCCCGCAACGTCTCTGCTCTTCGTCTTGGTGGCCGAATCATCCAGGTAGGGGTGATGGCCGGCGGACCCGTTCCATTCGATGTTGCTCGCCTTCTCATGAAGCGAGCGACCATCACCGGTACCACCTTGCGAGCGCGCCCAATCGAGGAGAAGGTGGCTATCACCCGCGAGTTTGCGGCTCAGATCCTTCCCCATGTCGCTTCGGGTGCGATCAGGCCCGTAATCGACAGTCGCTATCCACTCGATGAGGTAGCGGCCGCCCACGAGCGAATGGCATCCAACGCAAACGCTGGAAAGCTTGTGCTCGACATTTCTGACTGACTTGTGCTCGACATTGCTGACTGAGGAGCGCCGTCGCCTAGTCGCTGGAGCCAGATCCCACCGTTGAATCAGTTGCTGAAGTGGTCGTACCAGACTGTTTCGACTGCGTGGATTTCGGCCGAGAGTGCCGCGAATCAGCGGTCGCCCATTGCGATGTAGTCGCGCTCAGGCTCACCGATGTAGAGCTGACGGGGACGGGCAATGCGTGAGTCTTGGTCGAGCATCTCGTTCCAGTGCGACAGCCATCCCGGCATGCGGCCGATGGCGAACAGCACTGTGAACATATTGCGGGGGAAGCCCATCGATTCGTAGATCAAGCCGCTGTAAAAGTCTACGTTGGGGTAGAGCTTGCGGCTGATGAAGTACTCGTCGCTGAGTGCGGCTTCCTCGAGTTTGAGGGCGATGTCGAGCAGAGGGTTGGTGCCAGTGACGGCGAATACGTCGTGGGCCGCTTCTTTGATGATGCGCGCACGAGGGTCGTAGTTTTTGTAGACACGGTGACCAAAGCCCATGAGGCGCTCGTTGCCGGCCTTGACGCCCTCGATGAACGGTTCGACGTTTTCGTAGCTACCGATGCTGTCGAGCATGTTGAGCACGGCCTCGTTGGCCCCGCCGTGTCGAGGGCCGTACAGCGCAGCGCATGCCGCTGACATTGCCGTGTAGGGGTCGGTGTGTGACGAGCCAACAACGCGAGCCGTGGTGGTGGAGCAGTTTTGCTCATGATCGGCGTGAAGGATCAGGAGAACTTCCATGGCCCGCTGGAACGCGGGGTCGACCTCGTAAGGGTTGCCTAGCTCGAACATCATCCGCAGGAAGTTGGAGGCGTAGTCGAGCGTGTTGTCGGGAAACACGAAGGGCTGACCGACCGAGTGGCGGTAGGCCGAGGTGGCGAGCGTGGGCATCTTGGCGATAAGACGAACGGCCTGCTTCATGCGGTTGGCCGGATCGTCGATGTCCTTCGAATCTGGGTAGAAGGTCGACAGGCCAGCAACATTGCTGCACAGCAGCCCCATTGGATGAGCGTCGTAGTGGTACGAGTCGTACATTTTGCGCCGGAACTTGTCGTGCAGGTAGGTGTGATGAGTGATCTCGTTGACCCACTCATCAGACTGCTGTTGGTTGGGCAGTTCGCCGTTCAACAGAAGGTAGGAGACCTCAAGAAAGGTGCTCTTTTCGGCAAGCTGTTCAATCGGGTAGCCGCGATAACGGAGGATGCCATTTTCGCCATCAAGTTCGGTGATGGCGCTCTCCGCTCCACTGGTGGTGGCGAGACCCGGGTCGTGGAACCAGATTCCTGGAAGAAGCTTGCGCCAGTCAGCGGCATCGACGCCGCCGTTGGCGATCGGGATCTCGAGGGACTCACCGGTGCGGTTGTCGATGATTGTGATGCTCTCGGTCACGGTCATTACTCCTTTTGCACGGCTGCTTCTGGGGGCGCGCACGCCTCAGTGAATCTAGGTGGTTTGTGCCCATGACGGCACACTGAGCAGGTCGGAACTACAACGGTGTATTGTCGTGGCGCCGCGATGGGAGGCGTTCGCGCTTACCTGCGAGCATCTCCAGAGCGGCGTGGATCTCGCTCCGGGTGTCTGATGGGTCGATCACCGCATCGATTGTGCCCCGCTCTGCCGCAATGTATGGATTGAGCAAGCGATCTTCGTAGGCAGCCTCAAGTTCGGCGCGCTCTTCAGGTGTGTTGCGTCGGTGAAGAATCTCTACCGCTCCCTTTGCGCCCATCACGGCAATCTCCGCCGACGGCCACGCAAAGGCGAGATCGTTGCCGATCTTCTTTGAGTCCATGACGATGTAGGCGCCGCCGTAGGATTTGCGGGTGGTGAGGCTGACGCGGGGAACTGTGGCCCGGGCGTAGGCAAATGCTATTTGGGCGCCGTAGCGGATCATGCCGCGCCACTCGGTGTCCTTGCCGGGATAGAAGCCGGACGTGTCGACGATTGTGACTAGCGAAATGTTGAACGCGTCGCAGAACGACACGAAACGCCCGCCCTTTTGCGACGCAGCGATGTCGAGCGTGCCGGCCACGGTTTGGGGCTGGTTGGCGACGATTCCTACCGTGCGCCCGCCGATCATGGCGAACCCGGTCACCAGGTTGGCGGCCCACTCGGCATGGGGCTCGAGGAAGTCGCCATGGTCGACGATGCTGGCAATGATGTCGCGAACGTCGTAGGAGCCGTTGGAAGATGGTGGAAGGACCTCGTAGGCCTCAGGGGTGAGCCGGTCGGTGGGGTCGCTACAAGCGCAGGCTGGGGCATCAGCATCGGTGTGGTCGGGCAGGAAGCCCAAGAGTTCGGAGGTGAGGATGAGGGCGTCCGCTTCGTCATCGGCGATGAAATCGGCCACGCCTGAGGTACGGACGTGAATCGATGCACCACCCAACTCATCCTTAGAGATTGGGACACCGGTGAATTCGGCCACCATCCGTGGACCCATCACGAACGCGTAGGCATCGGTGGTCATGATGACAAAATCGACCAGACCCAGTAGGAGTGCTGGGCCGCTTACGACGGGACCCGTCACGATGATGATGGTGGGCACGATCCCAGAGCAGCGCGTCAGTTCGCGAGCGGCGTGACCCCATCCATCGAGGGCCCCAACGCCGGTGCCGATATCTGCGCCCGAAGAAGCGAGCCGCATCACGAAAGGCAGCCGTTGCTCGCGCGCCGCCCGGGCTCCGGCCGCGATCGAGATGCCGTCGGATGGCAGCAGGGCACCGGCATGGTCGCGTCCTTGGGCATCTACTTCAATCACCTTGCGGCCGTGCAAGTCAGCCAAGCCGGAGCGGACAAAGCCACTCGCCCGGGCCCTGAGATCGACCTGGCGGTTGATCGGGCTGTCGGAGTCGGCTCGCAAATCGGTCATTGCGGCGTTGAACCTACTCTTCGCTCGAGGGGATTGCGGCAGTGGCGGTGGAGATACCGGTGATTGCCGGCGCTTCATCGGTGATGACAGTGACGATCTCATCGACCACCACCCGCGTGCTCGCGGATGGCGCGGCGCGGCGATGGAGAGCGAGGCCAACAATACGGCGAGACGACGCGTCGATGGAGACACGACACCAGGGACCGCTGGATGTGGGTACGGCACTCGCCGGCACGATTGCCGGGGCGAAACCCCGGGTGGCAAGTGATGTCATGAGCCGCAAGCCGTCGACCTCAGCCTTGGCATTGAGGCTCACTCGGACCCGTCGGGCGTCAGCGTCGATCTCATCTCGAAAGCCGGTGCCGACCGGAGGGAGCAGGATCTCGTGCTGGGACAAGTCATGCCACGACGCACGGTCGTCGGTAGCGAGCGGGTGATCGTCTGGAACGATGAGGACACGATCTTCTTCGAAGAGCGTGCGGCAGTCGACGTCTGGGTCGCCGACGGGGAGATTCACGATCGCAAGGTCGATGCGTTCGCTGACGAGTTGGGGGATCAGCGAGGTGGTGGTGGCCTCAATAATGGTGATCTCAACCCTTGGATAGTCTCGGGCGAGTGCATCAAGCAGCGCCGGGACGAGCCAGACGGCCGTGGTGCCGATCACGCCAAGGCGCACATGGCCGCTCACATCGTCTCGGAGTGAAACGAGGTCGTCTTCGATTGAACGCAACTCACTGAGGATGCGACGAGCCCGGGCGGCCACGATCTGACCCTCGGGGGTGAGCTCTCCCCGCGAGCGCTCGATCAGCACGCTGCCGAGCTGGTTTTCGAGGTGGGCGACGTGGGTTGATACGTTGGATTGCACTGTGTGGAGAGCTCGAGCGGCCGCTGAAAACGACTGGTGCTCAGCGACGGCGAGCAGGGCGTGGAGTTGGCGGAGATCCATCGTTATGAATGATGTCACATATCGATGGAAACTGTTGGAACGATGGACCATCGCGTGGTTTACTGAATTCACAACGGTTCCTCGACACCCCCTATTTGTTGAGTCGAACCCCAAGCGCCAGGTCATCCCCTTTACCTGGCGTTGCGGAGAGAAGCGATCGGTCGTCCCCCAAAAACGCCGGTCGCTTTTCCCGTTTTGGTGGAGGCTGCGAATACGCTCGCGCCATGCGTGAGGGCGGCTGATCATGAGCGAAACGCTGAGTATCCATATCGGTGAGGCGGGAATCGTCGGCGTGATTGCCGATGCTGAGGCGGATCCGACGGCCGCCACAGTCGTGCCGCTTGGGTCCCCGGGTCCCGCCGCTTCCAGAGCCGTCGCTGCTGGACCCGACGGCACGGTGCTGGTCGGCGATGCTGCGGCCAGCGCCGATGGCCCCATCGTGTTCGATCCGATCGATCGAGCGCGCCTGGGTCGAACAGGAGCGCTCACTGCGGTGATTACCCATGTCCTGGAGCGGGCCGCGATAGCGGGCTCCACCGCGACACGCTTGGCCATTGTCGTTCCCGATGACTTTGACGGCGATGCTCGTGATCGGGTGGTTGTGGCGGCGAATGGTGCCGGGATCACCGATGTGGTGACCGTGCCCGAGACAGCGGCAGCGGCGCGAGCGTCCTCAGTGCCCGCGGATGCCGTCGTCGCCGTAGCGATAGGGGCCGCTTTGATTGGCAGCGTCGATTTAGCGCCGCCAATCATTACTCGCGAGGACCTCGGCGAAACGGTACGCCCCGACCCAGGGCCGGCCATTCCTGCGCCAGCTGATTCGCCGTCCGGATCCATCTCGGTTTTCGATGAGTCTGACCCTGAACCGGAGCCGATCGTTGCCGTTCGACAGAGCCCGGCATCGGTAGCGGCCCAGCCCGCGCCTCGTCCGACTCCAAGGCCGCAGCGCCCCGAGCCGGTGACAGCGCCGCTTACTCACGAGATTCCGGATCGCTCGCCGCCGATCGGTCTGATCATTGGTGTGATCGTGCTGCTTGTCGCCGTTGTGGTCCTCTGGCTGCTGCTCTTCGCTGTGGGTGGCGACAGCCAGAACACGACCAATGTTGTTCCCGATACGACGTCGACCACGACCGAGCTGGCCGCGACGACGACCCATGCACCGGCTACCTCAAGTTCCACGACGACGTTATCGACCACATCCACCGCCGCCGTGTCGTCGACC
>JAACCU010000237.1 GCA_009937405.1 Actinomycetota bacterium | reverse complement strand
CGAGGTGCGCGGTGACTGCACGTTCCGCGACCACTTCAACGGCCCACCCGGGTGCGTGCACGGCGGCGTGATCGCCGCTGTCATGGATGACATCTTGGGCACCGTCTGCGTTGTTAACCAGGTCGGTGGTTTCACAGGAACTCTCACAGTCCGATATCGCAAGCCCACACCGTTGCAGGAGCGAATCGAACTACGGGGGTGGGTTTCTGACACTGACGGGCGCAAGACGTTTGCCTCTGCCACGTTCCATCACAAGGGCGAGTTGATCGCCGAAGCCAATGGTGTGTTCATCGGTAGGTCGCTCGCTTAGAAGCCCTAGCTGAAGGTGGCGAACGGCGGGCCCCAGGAGTGAAGATCAGGCTCCACCCCGAGCCCGGGACCCGTCGGGATGACAATTTCGCCGTTCATCGGCCGGATCGGCGCTGTGATGCAGCCGTAGGATTTCGACATGTAGGGCTGGGCGATCCAGGTGCCCTCATAGATGTGGTCTGGAACCGTCGCCCCCATGTGCACGGTTGCTGCGGCAGTGATGTCGCCGCCCCACGTGTCATCGATGGTGAGAGGGATGCCTCGGTGAATGCAGATGTCGCGGATAGCGCGCAGGGGAGTGATGCCGCCGACTCGGGAGAGCTTCATTCCGAAGCCTTGGGCGATCCCGTCGGTGATGGCATCGATTACCGTAGAAACGTCGGTGGTTGACTCGTCGAGAAAGAGCGGATGGTTGAGCTTGCCGACGAGTGCCTTGTGTTCGCTGTAGGTGCGGCAGGGTTGCTCGATCGACAGCGGGATGTCGCGACACGCGGTGCTGAATTCGATCGTGTCACGACCGGTCCAGCCGCGGTTGGGGTCGACGAGCAGCTTGGTGGCGGGGTCTACTACGGCTGCGACGGCGCGCACAGCTTCGATGTCTGCGCTCAGTGGGCGCCCACCGGCCTTGATCTGAAGGCGTGAATACCCTTCGCTTTGGCGCAGCTTGGCGTTTTCGGCCGTCTTTGCCGCGGTGGCGGGCATGACGCCGTAGTAGCTGCGGACAGCGTCTTGTTCGGTGCCACCGAGAAGGTCGCAGAGACGCTCGTCGTAGTCCTTGCCGGTTGCGTCCCAACAGGCGACGTCGATGGCGCACTTTGCATAGAGATGGCCGTTGAGGACGTTGTCCATGACGCGATAGACCAGAGATGTGCGGCGCGGGTCAAGTCCGATCAGGTGTGGTGCCATCTCATTGATGGCGGCACGGGCGCCGAGAGCATGCTCAGGCTGGTAGCTGCTGCCGAGGGGAGTGACTTCGCCGTAGCCGATGATCCCCTGGTCGGTGACGAGCGCGACAATGGTGGAGTCGAGTTTTTCAACGGCAGAGATCGACATCTGGTAGCGGCCGCCGAGCACGTCGAGTTGATGCTGATAGACCCGCACCTCAGTGATTTTCATAGCGCAACTCTGCCGTGTATCGCCTCTGATTTCCAATCACGGTGGAAGATCGATCACTTCGTGGCAGGGGCCTCGGGTTGGTACCACCAATCGCGGCCCGGGTCGTCGGGAACGTGGCGAAAGGAGAGACTCATTCGCGGTTCAGCAAAGACCATTTTCGGAATGGCGTGTTCCCATGTGTGTTGACAGGCGCCACCCATAACCAGAAGGTCGCCGGAGTTGAGTATAAATCGTTCGGAGGGGCCACCACCCATGGGTCGAAGCGCGAACTTCCGTGGTGCTCCAAGGGAGACGATGGCGACGACTGGGTCGACTTCGTGACGCCCGATGCGGTCGGCGTGCCAAGCGACTGAGTCGTTGCCATCACGATAGAGGTTGGCGAATCCGGCGTTTATACCTGGGCCGTAGCGGGTGGCCAAAAAATCGCTCATCGACCCGACCACCGCATGGCGTTGATCAACACCGCTCAACGAAGCGTGGAGTCGGGGTTCTTTCACCAGTTCGCCGTACATCGGACGACTTCCGCCCCGCCACTCGAGCTCTTGGTGCAGGGATGCAAAAAGCTCATCGGCACCCTGGACCCAGCCGGGGGAGAGGTCGATCCATGTTGAGTCATCGAGCAGAATCCGGTGAAACTCGGGCCGGTCCTTCAGTGATGGCTCACCTTGGGCGAACAAGCTGGACTGGTAGTGAGCGAGGGTCGGCACCTCCCAACAGTACACGAACAGGCGTTCGTCACGAGACCCGATTGGGATCTGTCCCCAAAGATGTCTTGTCGGTGAGAGCTCGGTCGTGGCTCGAGCCGGCCGGAAAGGTCACCACGACCAAGATGGCGCTGATGAAGTAGCAGCCGGATGCCCAGCCCCACGCCCAGCGGTAGCCGTAGAGATCGAGCTCGTTGGCGCCGAGCGAGATGAGGGTGATCACCACCGAAATTCCGAGAGCGTATGAGGCTTGGCGGATCGTATTGAAGGTGGCACCGGCAACACCGAACTTGGCTGGTGGAATGTCGGAAAGGCCTGCACTCGACCAGGTGGCGATGGTGAGGCCGATACCGAAGCCGACGAGCAGTCCGATCGGAACGAAGCGATCCCAGATGTGTGGTGTCTCGTCGAGAACGAGGAGATAGCCGAGGTAGCCGGATCCGCAGCACGCCGATCCGAGGCCAAGAACCCACCGGTGCCCGAATCGGTCAGCGATCGAACCGGTGATGGGCGAGATGAACACGGCAACCAGCGGTCCGGGCATGAGTGCAAGCCCCGTCATGCGAATCGATTGACCCCAAAGATCCTGCAGAGCAAGAGAGCCGGCCAGCCCACCGGAGGTGAAAGCGAGCCCATAAAACATCACGCTGAGGTTGGTGCTCCGATACGAGCGGTAGCGAAACAGCGAGAGATCCAGAAGAGGTTCGGGGTGCGTTCGTGAACGCTTGACCACTAGTGGGAAGAGAGCCAAACCGATCAACAAGAGCGCTATGCCCCTCGGGTCAGAGATCCCCCGTGATTCGCTCTGCACGATGGCGAGCATGACCATGGTGATGGCTGCAGTTCCGATCACCACGCCAAAGAGATCGATGCGGCCGGTGGCGTCAGGATCACTCGATTCGCGCAGGAAGCGGGGTCCGATGACGAGGACCAGAATACACAGTGGGACGTTGACGAGGAAAATCGCTCGCCAGTTGAAGGCATCGATCAGGAATGCGCCGAATGCAGGGCCTACCACCGCACCGAGCGAACCGGCCGCTCCGGCGATGCCGATTGCCGTGCTACGGCGTGCAGGAGGGAAGTCGGGCAACATCACGGCAAACGAGGTGGCCATGGTGATGGCACCACCGGTCGCTTGGAACACTCGAGCGGCAATCAGCAGGTTTGCGTTGGGGGCAAGCCCTGAGAACATCGAACCGAGCATGAACAGCACCACGCCCGGAAGAAATACCCGCCGCCGGCCCAAGCTGTCGCCGAGTCGACCGGCGAAGAGCAGGAGCGCCCCAACGGTGACGTTGTAGCCCGAGACGACCCAGCTGAGCTGCGAGCGGGACACTTCGAAGTCTTCGCGGATCGAGGGAAAGGCAACGTTTATGGCGGATAGATCGACCACCACCAAGAACGTGACGATCGTGGTGACGCTGAGCGAAAGCCACGCTTGCCGAGTGATCGTGGTGTCGGGGGCAACCGCCGTCGGTTCGCGCATCCGGCCACCCTATGGGTCGTTGGCGCGACCCCTACGAGCCCACGCCGTTGTTGGCCGAGTGGGCGTTAGTTGTCGAGAGACTGACGGAGTTCGAAGCGCTTGATTTTGCCGGTGGCCGTCTTGGGGAGTTCGTCGACGATGATGACGCGGCGGGGACGTTTGAACGATGCCATGCGGTCGCGGCAGTGTTGGATGAGTTCGTCAGCGTCCGGGGCCCAACCAGAAGCGGGGAGCACGAATGCCACAGTCTGTTCGAGACCTTGCTCGTCGCGTCCGCCAACCACCGCGGCCTCCAGAACGCTGTCGTGTTCGATCAGCACGTTCTCAACCTCGGCGGGAGACACCCAGATCCCACCAGCCTTGATCATGTCTGTGTTGCGGCCGAGGAATGTCCATGTGTCGTCAGCCGAACGGGTGTAGACATCGCCGGTTCGTACCCAGCCATCGCGAAAAGCGTTCGCCGTCGCTTCGGCCTTCTGCCAATAGCCGACGGCAGTCGATGGGCCATGGACGTGGAGATAGCCAGGAGTGTCCGGGTCGACGACCGGGTTGTCGCTGTCGTCGCGCAGTTCGGCAATGTAGCCCGGCACCATCTCGCCACTTGATCCCGACGTCTGTCTCTCCATTGTGTTGGAGATGAAGATGTGTAATAGCTCGGTCGAGCCGATTCCATCGAGGACTGGGGTACCGGTGAGTGCGCTGAAGCGTTCGTGGACGTTGGCCGGTAGCGATTCGCCGGCTGTGACGGTGGCTCGGACTGAGTCGAAGGCGCCCTGATCGGGTTTGGCATCGAGGAGGGCGGCACAGAAGCCGGGGCTCGAGAAAAATAGTGTTGGCTGTTCATCTTCGATGAGCGTGAGCATGGCCCGCGGAGTTGGCGGATCCGGGTTCAAGATTGCTGTGGCCCCCACCGCGAATGGGAAGGTCAGCGAGTTGCCCAGTCCGTAGGCGAAGAAGAGCTTGGCGACGGACAGGAATCGGTCGTTCTCCGTGATCCCTAGGACATCCATGGCATACGTGTCGACCGTGGCCTTTACGCTGCCGTGGAGATGCATAACTCCCTTCGGCGTGCCGGTTGTGCCACTGCTGTACAACCAGAGAGCGATGGAGTCGTTGGTGGTGTCGGCGATCGGAGCTTCGTTTACCTCGTCGATCGAGGACCAGTCATGAACGGCGGCACGATCTCCGACAGCGCTCGCTATGGCGTTGATATCGCCAAGGGCGATGACCTGGTCTACGGCCGGCGCTGCGGCAAGGAGCTCAGGAATCGCCGATACAAAGGCGTTGGAGATCGCCAACGTGCGGGCTCCCGAATCGGCCACGATCTCGCCAAGAGCCCGGCCCCGCAGCATCGTCGATAGGGGAACTGGGACGATGCCTGACCGCTGAGCACCAAGAAAGATGGCGGGGAACGTGGCGTCGTCAGGCACGACCATCGCCACCCGTTCGCCCTGCTCGACGCCGAGCTCAGCGAGGAGATTCTGGGTCCGCCACAGCTCGGTTTGTAGTTCGGCATATGTGGTCGTCACCCCCTGGCAACGGACGGCGACACGGTCGCCGCGGCCATCACGAACATGACGGTCGACGAGCCACTCCGCAGCATTAAACATCGGCATCGATTCCCCCGGTTGATTCGTCAGACGCGGACGTATTCATAGTCGACGGGCTTCTGATGAATCCCGCGCGATGGAGCGGCGACCCATCCAGCCATCTTGCCCGGCTCTGACACACCTGTCATCAAGGACAGCACATGAGCCCGATCGTCGTCGTCGGGCAGCCAGGTATCGGCGTTGGCCTCCCAGGCGGCATCGCTGATCGCCAGACCATCGGGCGACATGTGATGGTCGCGGAATGTACCGACCTTGCGATTGAACGAGGAACTGGCCAAGCGGAACGTGAAGTCGATGCCGGCTTCCTCGAGGGTGCGGTTCCAACGATCGACTCCCTTCTGGCAGTCCTCGGAATAGTCGTCGCGCAGGGTCTCGTTGAGGGCTGCGAGCTGGGTGACCTCACGAGCGCCGATACCGCCCTCGGTCCACTCAGGCACGGTGCGGTAGAGGCTCTTGAGGAGATGGTCGTCGTCTCGCCGCTCTTCTTGGAATCGCCCCTTCAGGCCGGATGCGAAATAGTTGGCGGCATTGGTTGAGGTCTCTGAACCGAACAGGTCAAGTGACACCGAATAGTGGAAGTTGATGTACTTCTGGAGCACATTGAGGTTGATACCGCCGTGCGGGTGGACGTCGTCGGTGTCGTGTTCGCTCATCAAATCAGCCGTTCGCTGGACGACGCGCCCCACCCCTGAAGCACCCACAAACATGTGGTAGGCCTCTTCTTTGAGCATGAACTCACAGGTTCGAGATAGCGGATCAAAGGCCGATTCTCGCAGCGACGCCAGCTGGTATTTACCGTCTCGATCGGTGAAGTAGGTGAACATGAAGAATGAGAGCCAATCCGGCGTCTCTTCGTTGAAGGCGCCGAGGATGCGAGGGTTGTCGACGTCACCTGAGTGACGCTCGAGCATCTCGTCGGCATCGTCACGGCCGTCGCGACCGAAATAGCCGTGTAGGAGGTACACCATCGCCCAAAGGTGGCGGCCCTCTTCGACGTTCACCTGGAAGAGATTTCGCATGTCGTAGAGCGAGGGTGCCGTCAGAGAGAGCTTGCGCTGTTGCTCGACAGATGCTGGCTCAGTGTCGCCCTGCACGACGATGAGGCGCCGGAGATCGGACCGGTATTCACCTGGTACCTCCTGCCATGCATCCTCGCCCTTGTGGTCACCGAACGCGATCTTGCGGTCCTTCTCGCGGTCTGAGAGGAAGATGCCCCATCGGTAATCGGGCATCTCGACATGGCCGAAGTTTGCCCAGCCTTGTTGGCCGACGTCGATGGCAGTGCGGAGATACACAGGGTTGCGAGCGAATGCTGCGGGGCCCAGTTCTTCCCACCAGCGGACAAACTTCGGTTGCCACTGTTCGAGCGCACGCTGAAGGCGACGGTCGCCAGCGAGATCGACATTGTTGGGGATTTTGGCGTTGATGTCTGCGACGGCCATGGCATCACACTCGGTTCTTGTCGTAGTCGGGTCGAGAGCCGGTACCGAAGCGCGTGAGCGCGCCATCAGGACCGACCGCGTTGGGGCGTTGGAAGATCCAGTTCTGCCAAGCCGAGAGACGGGAGAAAATCTTGGTCTTCATCGTTTCGGGACCGACGAACCGATAGTTGGCCTCCATGCCGGTGAGGGCATCGGGACTGAAGCTGTTGCGTTCCTCAACGGTGATGCGTAGCTCATCTTCCCAGTCGAGGTCATCGGGGGTGAAGGTGACGAGTTCGGCGTCGGTTGCGTCGGCGGCGAGGAGGTTTTGGCCTACGACAAGGGTCGCTTTCTCGTACGCGTCATCTCGACCCCAGAACCGTGTTCTGAGACGAGTGAGGTCGTTGGGCATCGGGTACCAGCCGAGGCTGGCGTCGGTCAGGCGGATGGTGGCCGGCGGGGGAGGGTCTTCGAGATCTTCCCAGGAACCTTCGAGCATGAAGCTGCGGTCGGCGACGAGGACCAGTTCGGCGAGCGTGCCAACAAAGCAACTACCGGGGTCGACGACCGACACCAGTGATCGGGCCGATACGTCAAGGCGCTCAAGCGTGCGGGCCCAGAACAGACGGGTTTCGCGCACCGCCCAGTGGTCAGCGTCAGCACCGAGGACGGCCTCGGCCTGAAGGACCGCGTCACCGTCACCTTCGGTACGAAATACCCAGGTGCCGATCTGGGTTTCGTTGAATCGGAGATGCAGGATCGCGTCGTCGAGTTCACGCACTGTTCGGAGGATCCACGCATCGGCCCCCGCCGCGACCAGCGTTGGGCCTGTGGTCGGCTCAGGTCCTTGCGGGGCGCGGATTGTGAACGTCGCCGATCCCATCGATCGATCGATCGAAACGGTAACGCTCGTGTACGTGAGTTTCTCGTCGGTGAAGGTTCGCTCGAGGGGACGCAGCGCGATGCCGACACCTTTGCTTGGCCGGTCGCTGTCTGCGGTTCGTGCTGCTGTCCGTTCGGCGATGAGGTCGTCCCAGGCACTGGCGGGCGCTATGTGATCGACAAGGCCCCATTCGATTGCCGTTTTGCCCCGGAGGCCCTCGGTGCGCGTCGCGAACGCGTCGGCGAGGTCGCGGCGGACAAGGCGTTTCTCGACAACTCGTGTGAGGCCGCCGGTGCCGGGCAGCACGGCGAGGAGCGGGATCTCTGGCAACGACACGGCCGAGGATTTGTCGTCGATCAACAGGATCTCATCGCAGGCAAGCGCAAGCTCGTAGCCACCACCGGCCGCGGTGCCGTTTACTGCAGCGATCCACGTTTGGCGTGAGTTAGCGGTGGCGTCTTCAATGCCGTTTCGCGTCTCGTTGGTGAATTTGCAGAAGTTGACCTTGTGTCCATGGCTGGCCCCGGCGAGCATCTGGATGTTGGCACCAGCGCAGAAGATCTTGTCGAGACCGCTGGTTACGACCACGACCTTCACCGTCGGGTGTTCGAAGCGAAGCCGTTGGACGGCATCGTTCAACTCAATGTCGACGCCAAGGTCATACGAGTTCGTCTTGAGCTCGTAGTCATCTCGAAGGCCACTTTCGGGATCGACGGCCATTGTGAGCGTGGCTGTGGATCCGTGCACGTTGAGCTGCCAGTGCCGATAGCGATCGGGCGCCGTCGAGAAATCGATACTCGGCTCGGTCATCTTGGCACTCTACACATTCTTTGCAGTACGGCAAGGAGCTGTGGAACGTGTTGGCAACATCTATTGCGGTTGAATCATTCGTGGTCGACGGCGGGCACGACTCACGAGCCCCAGGCCGCGCCTAACCGCCTCTGGCGTTCAAGTATCTGATCCATAGGGCGCGGTGCCATTCGTCGATGAGTGAGGTGGAGATCAACGGCTTGTCTCGAGGAAGTCGACAATCGTCTCGACAACGAACTCAGGGGCATCATGGTGCAGTAGGTGCCGCAATCCGTCGAGCATTCGGCATTCGGCATTACCGCCGATTGCCGAGGCAGTAAGCGTGGCCTGCTCAGGTGTGGCGAACTCATCGGCGGTGCCCTGGAGCACGAGGGTCGGGCAGGACACGGTGTGAAGCATCGGCCGAATGTCCCACGAAGCGAACTCCTCGCTGGTCCAAACCCCTGACCATGCGTCGAACACCTCAGCGGGATTGGAATGAAAGCGACTAAGCCGAGGGACCACATCACCGGCCCGTGCTCGCATGCCGGCGATTTCGGCTACAGCCGCAGGTTCGAGCCAACTGTGGGCGGCCAGAAGGATCATGGGGCCATGGTCAATGCGTTCTGCAGCGTGGATCGCCGCGATCGAGCCACCATCAGAGTGACCGACAAGTGCTGGCCGTGTGGCGCCGATGGCGACGATCAGCTCATCGAGGACCTGGGCCTCTTGATGGAGCCAGTCAGAGGGCCACCATCCTTGCGGTGTTGGCAACGACTCGCCATGCCCGGCTCTGTCATAGGCCATAATCGTGCGTCCACTGGCGGCTGCGAGGGCGGCAGGTACGTCACGCCATTGGGTGATCGAACCCAAACCATCATGCAACATGATGATTTCTGGGCTCCCCTGGCCCCAGGTAGCGGTGCTCAATCGACGTCCGTCGACCTCGACCACCTGCATTCGTGCTCCACTCATCAGGCTCCTTCCGTGCGCCCCCCAACATGTACGATGTTCGCATCGACACACGTCAGAGTTCTGTAGAATATGCCAGCTCGCAGGGACTTGCCCCAGTCTTGGGGGCGCGGCGTGATGGCAGCGCCGGCGTCGATACAAGTCGCGGACTGCTCGTCACGGTGCTCGGCGAGTATGTGCTTGCTCAGGGGGGGAGTGCGTGGACCCAGACTCTTGTCGCTCTCATGGAGCGGCTCGGCGTTCGCGACAAGTCGGCGCGTCAGGCGCTTTCCCGCCTCGAAGAGCGAGGCTGGCTCGAACGAGAGCGAATTGGACGCCAGACCCGCTGGACCCTGACTGATGTCTCGACCGCACTACTCACCGCCGGGGCTGCACGGATCTATGCGTTTGGCCAACAACCCCGAGAGTGGGACGGCCGATGGATTGTCCTGTTGGCATCTGTGCCTGAACGTGACCGAAGTTCTCGCTACCGCATGGGCCAAGGACTTGGCTGGGCGGGCTTCGGCTCGATCGGCCAAGGCGTGTGGGTATCGCCATGGCTTGACCAAGAATCGGTGGCCGTCGACCTCCTCGCTGATCTGCAGGTGGAAGCCACGACGTTTCGAGCAGAGCTCGGTTCACTGGGATCGGGCCCCGAGGTAGCGAGCGTGGCGTGGAACCTCCCGGGCCTACGCCAGCACTACTCGGAGTTCCTCCGCCAGACGGCCGAGGAACCGATCGATGCCGCCGCTGACCTGGCATTATTGGTTCACCGTTGGCGACGATTCCCGTTCCTGGACCCCGAAATTCCCGCCGAGTTGTTGGCCGACGACTGGCCTGGCACGACGGCGGCGCACCGATTCAGCGAAGTGCGTGAGGGGCTTCTGGTTGAGGCGCTCAAATGGTGGCAAGAGAGCGAAGCGGTCAACGCAGGTCGCTAGCCCCTGACGGCCCCGCTCGAGTCTGTCCCCAGAGTGACTTCGTCCCGGCGGTACGGTTGGGCATGAGTGTGCTCACCGAGGATCACGGCCCAGTTCGGATCGTCACGATCGATCGTCCGGAGTGCCGCAACGCTGTTGATCGACCGACTGCCGCTGCTCTGTTGGAAGCGTTCGAAGATTTTGAGGCGGACCACGAGCTTCGGGTGGCGATCCTCACCGGGAGCAATGGCGCGTTCTGCGCGGGGGCCGACCTGAAGGCCGTCTCCACCGGTAGTGGCAACCGGATTGCGGCTGATGGATCAGGGCCCATGGGGCCGACACGACTCGATCTGAGCAAGCCAGTGATCGCCGCGATCGAAGGTCACGCGGTCGCAGGTGGACTTGAGCTTGCTGTCTGGTGCGACCTTCGCATCGCTGCCAGCGACGCTGTCCTGGGCGTCTACTGCCGACGCTGGGGCGTACCACTCGTCGACGGCGGCACCATTCGATTGCCCCGACTCATCGGAGCCTCCCGCGCCTCTGACATGATCCTTACGGGTCGTGGGGTGAAGGCCGAAGAAGCACTGGCCATTGGCCTGGTTAACCGCATCGCCGACCCTGGCGCGGCCCTCCACGATGCGCTCGCGCTCGCCGACGAGCTTGCCGCTCTGCCACAGAACTGCATGCGTTCAGATCTGCGTTCATCTAAGGCGCAGTGGAGCCTCGATATGCCTACCGCTCTGCTGTACGAGACCACGCTCGGACTTGGCGTTGTGGCGTCAGGCGAGACCCGAGACGGGGCCACCCGATTCGCCGACGGCGCCGGTCGGCACGGACAAGCAGTGACGTAGGCGACTGGATGCTTTTTCCCACGTTCACTTTTGCGGCGTTCTTCGCGGTGGTGCTGCCGGTGAGCTGGATGGTCAGGCAACACGCAACTGTATGGAAACTCTTCGTCCTGGCTGCCTCCTACCTGTTCTACGGCTATTGGGACCCACGCTTCCTGATTTTGCTCGCCGCGATGACGGTTGTGAACGAGATCGCGGCGATCGCCATCCACCGCTCAATCAACGAGCGTGCTCGCAAAGCCGCGATGGTGACTGCGGTGCTCTTCGATCTCGCCGTCCTCGGCTTTTTCAAGTACTACGGGTTCTTCCTCGACAGCCTCGACTCGGCATTTGGCCTCTCCGGCCACGCGCTCAATGTGGTCCTCCCCGTTGGGATCTCCTTCTTCACGTTCCAAGCCATCAGCTATGTGATTGATGTTCATCGCCGGGATTGCTCACCGGCGCCGCTGCTCGACTTCGCCGTCTACCTCTCGTTCTTCCCCCAGCTTGTAGCCGGGCCGATCGTGCGCGCCACAGAATTCCTGCCTGAACTCCGAGCCACCCGGGTTCCCGACTCCTTGGAAACAGGGCGGGCCGTGGTCCTGATCGGGCGGGGCCTCTTCAAAAAGGTCGTGATAGCCGACTTCTTGGGCCGAGCCGTGGTCGACGACGCATTTGGTACGCCGGGGGAATACGGGGCGCTCGACATTCTCACCGGCATCTACGGCTACGCCATCCAGATTTATGCCGACTTCTCCGGTTACACCGACATGGCCATAGGCATCGCGGTGCTCATGGGATTCCGGTTCCCGCAGAACTTCGATCGCCCGTACGCCGCGGTATCGGTGCAGGATTTTTGGCGCCGCTGGCACATCACGCTGTCTCGTTGGCTGCGTGACTATCTCTACGTGCCGCTTGGCGGTAACCGCGGGGGTCGAGGAAAGACCTATCGCAACCTGATGATCACCATGGGGCTGGGCGGGCTCTGGCACGGCGCGGCATGGACCTTCATCGTGTGGGGCCTGTTGCAAGGCGGTGCCCTCGCGGTCGAACGGCTGATCTCTGAGTTTCGAGGCGACCCCGACATCGAGTTCGACCCGGCCGATGTCCGAATTCGTGAGCTTGCCCGACTTCACAGCGGGGTCGAAGTCGATGCCTGGCGCGAAGATCCAACCAGTCCCGTGCCGTTCAGCCCGCTAGAAGTTCGCCGCTTATGGATCGGCCGCTTGATCACATTCCACTTTGTTTGCGCCTGCTGGGTGGTGTTTTACGCGGGCACTATCGAAGGCGGTGGACTGTCGGCGGCCGGTGACATGTTTGCTGGTTTGTTTACCGGCTGGACGGCGACGCCAGAGCTGTTGAACCCGCTGGTAGCGCTCGTAATCGTCGGAGCGATCGCAGTGCAGTATCTGCCGCCGATGCTTGGCCGCCAGCTCTCCGCCATGTTTTCAACCTTGCATCCAGCCACTGTGTCCATCGGATTTGCCGTGTGGATCATGCTCGTCGTTGCCCTCGGGCCCGAGGGTGTCAGCGAATTCATCTACTTCCAGTTCTGATTCATGGACTATTCCGACCCCCTCGAACGAGCAACGAAACCCCGGGACCGGGGCGAGACGTGGACCGATGAGCAGTTTCGCGCCGCTCGAGACTCTGACCTGACGGAACGCACCGTCGATATCCGCAAATCAGTCATCGCCGCCCTGTCGTGTCTCATGCTCGCAGCTCTGCTGACCTCGGGAAAGATTGTTGAGATCGCCGAACGACGGGAGCTGGGCGATGCCAGAGATCGGCAACTGGCCATGGCTGAACGACTCGATGGTGTGGCCAACTTTCTGTCCCTCAACCGACCCTATGAGCTCATTCTTGACATCCGGGGTGCTGGTAAGGACGTGGGGGAGCGGGTCGATGACCTTTCCGCCCTGGTTGCGAGCACAACGACCATGCCATCGTCCACGACTGCGCCGACTACCACGGTCACACCGGGCTCAACATCGTCCACGACGACAACCACCACGACGGTGCCTTCGCTGCGGTCCGTCACCACACTTGAACCACTCACGGTCTACGTCGCCGGCGATAGCCAGGCAGAGTATCTTGGCCGGGCAATCACAGTCGATCATCCTGGGTGGTCGCTTGATGTCGAGGTCGCGGACCGCATTTCTACGAGCCTGGCCCGACCCGACTATTTCAATTGGCCTGCCGAACTCGCAGCAGTGATGGCTGACCGTTCGCCAGAGGCTGTGGTGCTCTTCATCGGCGCCAACGATCATCAAGACATGGCCGCCGCTGATGGATCTCGCTTTGTCCAAGGAACGACCGAGTGGCAAGCCGAGTGGACGGCTCGCTTGGAGCTCATGCTTGATCTTCTCGTCGGTACGAACCGTCACGTGTTCTGGGTCACGCAGCCGCCGATGCGAGATGGCGATCTCCTCGAGGCTGTCACCATGATCAATGCGTTGGCCGCTCCGGTGGTGGCCGCCCGTTCGCATGTCACCTCGGTCGACATCTGGGACCTGTTCGGCGGCGACGGTGGCTATGTCGAGTACATCATCACCGACGATGGCGAATCTATTGATGCTCGGGTGGGCGATGGCGTCCACCTGACCCGCTCAGCTGCGAGCCAGGTAGCAGACCTCATCTTCGATCAGATGGAGATTCACTGGGACTTCGTCGAGTAGCCAATGATCTTCGAGCAAGCGCAACCCGCCTTCTTCGCTAGTTGTCGGACGGGTCGCGGGGGTAGAAGCGGAGGCGGTTGAGGGGGCCCTGTTGTCGGCCTACGACGCGCCACCACAATTCGTCGGGGTCGGTGGCGTGGATGTCTTCGGCTTCCGCGTCAACCACGATCCATGCATCGTCGAGTAGTTCGGCATCCAACTGGCCGGGCGCCCACGACGCGTAGCCGGCAAACATGCGTACCTTTTCAATTCCAGGAACCTGGCTCGGGTCACTGTCAAGGTCGACGGTGCCCAGTCCGAGAGCGACGGCGTTCCAGTGGTGGCTGCCTTCGTCGGTGGGCATTGTGGCGATGGCGATCACTGACGATGACGAGACAGGCCCGCCGACGAATATCACGGGAGGCTCCGCGGCGAGGTCCTTCCAGTCATCGATGGTGCCGGCGACGGGCAGCCCGCTCGGACGGTTGACGACAACACCGAGAGCGCCTTGTTCCCCGTGTTCGAGCATGAATACGACCGTGCGGTCGAAGTTGGGATCGTTGAGCGCCGGCGAGGCGAGAAGATGACGGCCCTTGGTGGACATGCTCTCATCATCGCGTGTGGCACGATCTGATCCGTGGCTTTCTCTGTACCAACTGTCGTTCTCGCTGTCGCTGCTCATGATCCCCTCGGTGGCGCCGGGCTTGCCGCCGACCTCACGACGTTCGCCGCGCTTGACGTGCACGGCACAGTGGCCGTCACTGCGGTCACAGCTCAGACGCTCACGAGAGTAAGTCGAGCGCTCCCGATGGAGACGGCGTTTCTCGCCGCTCAGATCGCCGCGGTAGCCAGTGAGTTCACGATTGCCGGCGCGAAGACGGGGATGGTCCTTGAGGCGGAATCGGTGGCGCTCATTGCTGAGTTGATCGACGACGGACAGCTCCCGGCACCGGTCGTTGATCCGGTCTTGGTTGATGGCCGCGGCATCCAGTTCGCCTCACCGGAGGTTGAGGCCGCCTATCGGTCGCTCCTGATTCCGCGTGCCCGAGTTCTGACTCCCAACATCGCAGAGGCGTCTCTTCTCACCGGGCGAACCCTCGATTCGCTCAGGGCCATAGAGGCCGCTGCCGCCGATTTGGCGTCACTTGGAGCGGAATGGGTAGTGGTCACAACCGGATCACTAACCAACGATGCCACCGACATAGCGGTAGATCGCTCCGGCACCGTCTACCGCCTTATCGGCAACTCCCTGGACACGCCTCATGTTCGCGGCTCGGGCTGCACGTTCGCGGCTGCCACCACGGCGTTGCTCGCCCGGGGGGTTGAACCGCTCGATGCCTTCGTCCAGGCCAAAGCATTCGTTCGTGCTCAGCTGGTTCTTGGCCAGGGTTGGGATCTGGCGGATGGTGTTGCAGGGCCGGTTGCTCATTGGCAGCCGTCAACGAAGGTTGCCCACTCCTCGCCGTAGTGGAAGGTCAGTTCGTCGCCGGGTTTGATTGCCACAATTGCGAATAGGACGGGTCCATCGAACTCCACATTGGGATTCTTGCTGTGGTTGAGCCAGCGCAGTACGCCAGTGCCATCGATGCCTCGCCACTCGCCGTTGTCAGTCTCGATCCAGAGAACGTGCATTCCGTCTTCAGGGGTTGGTTCGCCCACATAGACGCCCACATGATCCCCGACGCGAAACACACGCGTGGCAAACGCTCCCTTGCCATGGATAGCTGATTCTCGGCATTCGACGCCGGGGGCCGACTCGTCGGTCGAGTCGGTCACTCGGGTTCTCGCAGCGAGACAACATCAGCATCGGTGTCGTTGGTGGCGCGATGGCGCCCATCGGTGATCATCGATCGCAAGATTGCTCGAGCAGCGAGATCTTCTGCATCGCCGCGCAGCGGGTCGCGCAGGAAGCCGTCGATTGATGGGACATCAGGGAAGCTGAATACGACGAGGGCATCCGGCGTGGTTGGCGCATCGTCGACTGGGCGCACACGACGCTCCATCAGTCCACGGTGGCGGGGAAGGAGGCTTCGCAGATGATCGATGTATTCCTCGAACGACTCGTCTGCCCCGGTGCTCCAGAGGCGGTAGGTCAGCTCAATCCGGTCGTCCTCAGCCATCGGAAGCACGCTAGCGGTAGTGGACCCCGCAGTTCGGCCACCGCTAGGCGGGTTTCCGTGCGACCACTTGGACGACGGCACCGTCGCCGGTGTGGCCCGAGCCTTCGACCACCGGACGAACAGTCTCAAGCTCATGCTCAAAAATTAAGCCGGCGAGTTCCTCGGTCAACGCTTCCAGATTCATCGTGAGTTGGGGGCTGGGCGGTCCACCCGTCCCGCGGCCGACCTGGTCGGGTGTATATGCCTCAAGGATCAGGGCACCCCCGGGCCGTAAAGCGGCGACGACGTTGGTGTGAACAATGCGTCGGACCGGCGGGGGCATGTGGGCAAAGAACGAGACGACAACGTCCCAACACTCGATGCCGAGGTCGTAAATTTCGAGGTCAGCGACAATGGTCACGAGGTCAACGCCTCGGTCCACGGCCAACTGGGCGGCCTTGGCCATACCCGACTGCGTCAGGTCAACCGAGGTCATCCGATGACCGAGTTCGGCCATGAAGACACCATTGCGGCCTTCCCCGTCGGCAATGCACAAAACATCGCCGATGGCGAGGTCACGAGCCGTCTCGGCGAGAAAGTCGTTGGGTTCGGTGCCGTAGAGAAATCCGTCTACTCCTGCGTAGCGGGTTTCCCACTTTGATCCAGGGCCAGACATGCTCATAGGACGGTCACCATAATGGAGGAGGTTCACAGACGCCCTCGCCACAGACACCCTCGCCACAGACGCTCTCGCCACAGATGACGCGGCTCAGCGGTCGACTCGGGCCAGTAGCGCCTTCAGGTAGGAGCCGTGAACGAACCCGATGCGGTGGTCGAGGGCGTGACCGGTGCGTTCGATCTCGGTCAGGGTTACGCCGGACAGGTCGGCTTGCCGCTGAATCGTTGCGTAGAAACTTTCGGCATCGACTCGGCTAGAGCACGATGCTTGGAAGAGTAGGCCGCCGGCGTTGACGAGTTGGAGCCCGAGGGCAGTCAGTCGTTGGTAGGCCCGTAGAGCCATGGGGACAGCTGATTCTCGCGGGGCGAACGAGGGCGGATCGATGACGACGATGTCGAACCGGCGCCCCGCTCGGACCAGCTCCTCCATTGTCTCGAAGGCATCACCCACCGTGGACTCAACCGTGAGATCGGCTCGAAGGCGCGCCCGGTTGGCATCGAGGTTGACGCCAACCTCGTTGATGGCGTGCGAAGAAAGGTCGATGCCGTGGACGAGTTTCGCCCCAGCGGCAGCCGCGTGGACGGTGAACCCGCCGCTGCAGCAGAAGGCATCGAGCATGCTCGCGTCCTTGCTGTGATGGGCTACGAGTGCCCGATTGTCGCGCTGGTCGAGAAAGGTGCCCGTTTTCTGCCCAGTTGCCGGGGAGCAGCCGAAGGTGAGACCGTTCTCCTTGAACCAGACCAGCCCTGGTGCCTGGGGTCCGTAAAGAACCTGGCCATCGGCAAGGGGGGCGGCGATGTTGCGTTCGGTGTCGCGAGCCAGACGCAACAAGATCGTGGTCGGCTGGAGAAGCTCCTGGAGCACGCTAGTGATCGCATCTAGATGTGCGGCCCACGCCGAGGAGTAGAGCTTGATCACCAGCACGTCGGCGTACTGATCAACGATCAATCCAGGGAGGTGATCGTTTTCCCCGTTGACAAGCCGGATGCCGGTGTTGTCGGGATCATCGAGCAATGCCTGGCGGTGGGCCAGGGCCGTTTCGAGGCGGCTGTGCCAGAACACGTCATCGATTTGGGTCGGCTTCCCCTTGTGTAGAATCCGGATCCGGATGGGGGAGTGGGGGTCCCACAGGCCGATCGCTGCGAAGTTTCGGTTGTCGTCGAAGATCACGGCCAGGTCACCGGCCTCACCGAGGTGTGAAGCGGATTTGATCGAGCCGTCGTACACCCACGGGTGGCCGGCGCGGACTTGGCGCAGCGCATCAGCGGTCAGGCGAACGGCGAGACGCCGGCGGTCGGTCACAATCGCGAAGGCTAGCGTCGCGCTCCATGTCCCCAGCGTGCGATGTTCGTGGGCTAGCGTTTAGAGATGGGCAAGATGGTGGCGCGGGGGAGTGCTCTAGCTCTCGTTGTGGGGCTTTTAGCGATGGCAGGCACCGCTCCCGCCGACGCCCGATTCTCTGACGTCGTTGAGGGCTCATATTATGAGGACGGCGTGGCGTGGCTTCTCGAAAGCGGTTTCACGACTGGCACGGGTCACGGATGCATCGAGCCGGACCGGAACCTCACGCGGGCTGAGGCAGCCACATTTCTCCACCGCCTTGCAGGGACCCCGGCACCCGCCGGTCCCGCGCCGTTCACGGATAGTTCCCCCACCTGGGCGGCCGAAGCCGTGGCGTGGATGGCGGGAGAAGGGATCACGACCGGTGTTGGCGGAGGGCGGTTTGCCCCTGGCGACGTGGTCACTCGCGGGCAGTTTGCCGCATTTCTTTACCGCTACGAGAATCCACCTGCCTCTGTCCCGCATAGCTTCTCTGACGTCATCGCGAGCTGGCAGCAGGACGCCGTCAGCTGGCTGGCCGAACAAGGCATCACCAATGGCACGTCCCCCGGCCGTTTCTCACCAGACCAAACGGTCCCCCGCGGCCAGCTCGCCACATTCCTTTACCGCTACAGGGGGATGCCGCCGACGGCTCCTGACGACTCGATCACGGTGTGCCAGCGCCCATTCGCTGTTCACGCGGTCGGTGATGTGAACTTCGACCCGGGTTATGGGCCCAACCCTCAACTCCCGTACTCCGATGCCTGGTCGGGTATGGGACGGCTGTTTCTCGACGACGATCTCACGATCATCAATCTGGAGTGCACGCCATCGCTGAAGGGGACGATGGTTCCGAAGACCTACAATTTTCGCTGCCCGCTCGAGGCTTTGGCAGTCACCCGGGACGCGGGGATTGAAGTAGCCAACCTTGCCAACAATCACGGTGGCGATTTCGGAATCCCCGCGCTGATGGATGGCGTTGCCAATGTGACAGCCGCCGGAATCACGCCGGTCGGTGCCGGTTTTGATCTCGCTGTCGCAACCCGGCCCGCAATCTTTGAACGTGATGGTGTCACGGTTGCAGTGCTCGGATTCAACGCGGTCAACAACTCAGCGGCGTGGAGGGCCACCGAGACGAAAGCAGGCATGGCCTACGGTGATATCGACATCATGGTTGCGGCCGTGCAGGCGGCCAACGAGCGTGCCGACTATGTGTTTGTGACAATCCATTGGGGGATTGAGAAGACGTTCAGTCCCGCGGCCGATGACATTCCCCGCGCCCACGCGCTGATTGATGCCGGTGCTGATGCTGTTTTCGGACATGGTCCACACCGGATCCAACCACTTGAGTTTTACAACGGTCGGCCCATCTTCTGGTCGCTTGGCAACTTCGTTTGGCACAATCTCACCCGCCAGACCGCAGTGGCCGAGGTGCTGGTGGCGCCGGACGGCACGATCAGCGCCAGCCTTATCCCCGGCACGATTGTGGCCAAGGGCCACCCGGTTCTGGATTAGAAAAGCGTCCCCGCGGGGACGCTTTCGGGTGGGCCCAAAAAACTGCTGATCTGGTCCAGTTTGAGTACTAGTGCCCCAGGTCAGTGGTTTGATACTCTCAAATCACCTCATATTGAGCCGTTTTCCCTTGGATGAGGCAAAGGCCCCCATGAACCACTATCGGCAGCTCAGTTCGATTCTTACCGACGACAAATTTGAGCGAAACATGCGACTGGTCCGCCTCCAAGGGTTTCGCGATGATGAAGCCGAGCAGGCACTTCGTTCCGGCTTTGGGGGAAGGCTGGGACCCGCGGTCTGCGGTATCGGAGCAATCGTTGGGGTGCTTCTCGCCTCACCGTTACTCCTCGGGGCTCTCGCGCTCATGGCGATCATCGGTGTTCTCGCGCCCAACCATCCGGTAGAGGTGCTCTACAACCTCCTGGCTCGCTACCGAAACACCACTGAGGTTCCTGCGAATACTGCCGGTCGTCGACTTGGCTGCTTCATCGGCGTCATCCTGCTTGGGGGTGCAAGCCTGGCCTATGTCGCCGGCTCTGACACCACCGGGGCGGTCCTTGGTCTGACCATCGGGTTAGTGGCCGTGTTCGTTGCGGCGACCAATATTTGTGTGCCATCCATCGTCTTCACCCTGATCCGAGGGGCGGAACGCACCAGACTTCGTGCTTTCTTCCCAGCGCTTTTCGGGACGGCATCCTGCGACTCGACCGATCGATCAAAGCTGAGCACGACGAAATAGGAGGAGGACCCCGTTCCGCAATGCGTCATTACTTTACATAACGACGATTTCCGGCCTTTTCCCTAGGTTTCTGAGATTGGCCGAAGCTACACCCACCGGGCCAGCGTGCCAGTGTGTTGTATGCCTGAGCTACCGACACCTGATGACATCAGAGCGGCCGTCGACCGCCTGAGGGGACATGTTCGCCGGACACCGTTGATCTATCCAGGTTCTGGGGCCTTTGGAACTGATCCGTCGGTTGAATTGGTCCTCAAACTGGAGTCGCTCCAGCATGCCGGGTCGTTCAAGGCGCGTGGCAGCTTCAACAGCGCGCTCGCCTCTCCCCCTCCTCCGTCCGGACTGATCGCCGCCTCAGGCGGCAACCACGGCATCGCTGTCGCCCATGTGGCCCAGGCGTTGGGTGTGCCGGCGGAGATCTTCGTTCCGGCAATCTCAGCACCAGTCAAGATTGAACGCATCCGCCAGCGCGGCGCCACCGTCCACGTCATCGAAGGCGTCTACGACGACGCTCAAGCCGCTTGCGATCTCCGCCAGCGTGAGACCGGGGCCTTCAGTATCCACCCGTTCGACGCGATGTTGACCCTTGCTGGTCAGGCAACGATGGGCGTCGAACTCGTCGAGCAATCGTCGCAACTTGATGCTGTGGTGGTGGCCGTCGGGGGTGGTGGCCTGGCCGCAGGACTAGCGCTGTCGGTTCCGAAAGATGTTCAGATCATTTGTGTGGAACCCGAACGAAGCCAATGTCTGCGCGCGGCACTTGATGCCGGCGAGCGAACGACGGTAGACGTGAGCGGCGTTGCCGCCGACTCTTTAGGCGCTCGCACTATTGGTGACCTGGCTTTTCGTGCGCTCGAAGGCCGCGTGGAATCAGTGCTCGTGAGCGAGGAAGCAATCATGGATGCGCGTCGGCGACTCTGGGAAGAAGTCGGCGTTGTCTCCGAAACGGGAGGGGCGACGGCCCTCGCCGCACTGACCAGCGGTGCCTTTGTGCCCGCGTCGGGCTCGATATTGAATGTCATTGTGTGTGGTTCCAATACTGATCCCTCAGATCTCTCTTTGTAGAACCCTGGGTTCCGGGTCGCTCTATGGAGCTGCGGGCGATACCGTTTTCGTCCGTGGCACACAGGCTTGACATTGAACTCACTTCCTCGCGCGATGACGGCACGTATACGTGGCGCGCGGCCGGGGCGAAGCAACCGAAGGGGCTGCTGAATAGCGCTCTCCTTCCCGACGGCGTTGGCGTAGGCGACGTGGTAAAGGTTGAGGCCGAGGCTGACCTTGATGGTTTTGTCGTCACTACTGTCTTTGCGTCGAAGAGCGCTCGTAAGGAGCCGGACTTCCTTGAGCTGCTTGGCTCGGGGCGCGATGAGCCGCTGGTTACCCAGGTCTTAGCCGGACGCGGTCGCGGCGGTGGCGGCGGTCGTGATGGCGATGATCGTGGTCGACGGCGCGGTGGCGGCGGTCGTGATGGCGGTCGCGGCCGTGATGGCGGCGGCGGTCGTGATG
>JAACCU010000236.1 GCA_009937405.1 Actinomycetota bacterium | reverse complement strand
CCTCGGCGGCACGGAGTGGAACGGGCAGGTTCGCTAATGGGTAGCCGAGAACCAAAAGGCGCGCCCGCTGAGTGAACCGAGCCATGACCGCTACCGGGATTACCGCCGCTGACGCCATACAGGTGGCGGTGGCATGGTGCTCGTTGATCATGATGTTCAGCCCGAGCTCATCACACAGTTGCCACTCGTCGTAGTAGCGGTGGTAGAGGTCGGCAGCCTTGACCGGATCGATGCGGTCGTTCGGCAAGGTAACCCGCAACGAGCCATCGTGGTCATCCCAGGCATCGGGGTATGGCTGTTCGCTGAAGTGGAAGACCCTCACTGTTCCTCCCCCGGCTTCTCCCCAGCTATCAGCTCTGCGAGCCTCTTCGGCTCCTCGATATGTGGGAAGTGGCCACATCCCGAGATGATGACCAGACTCGCATCGGCGATTGCATCGGCGTAGGCCTGCGCATACCCGGAGACCACCAGCTCGTCGAGCTCACCGACCACGACCTGCGTCGCGACATCGATTCGTGCGAGTCGTCGTTTGAGCTTTGGATCGTGCAGGTATGGGGACCATCCGTATCGTGCGGTCGCCTCTCGGGATCGTGCCGCGAGGAGCAACGCGTCATTATCCATCTCCGCAATCCGCGCGGCATGAGTCTGTGGGTCTACGAAAACAACGTCTGCGAGATCGGCGTCGGTGAGGCTATAGATGTCTGCGATGTCGCGGGTCTGATGATCGCCGACCTTTATACCGAGCGGCCCGACCAGGAACAGCGCTCCGATGCGAGCCGTCGACATGGTGGCGACCGTTGCCGCAACCCACCCACCGAACGAGCAGCCAACGACCGTGACGTTGGACTCGCCGAGAGTATCGAGCAGGTCGAGGTACAGAAACGCTAAATCGTCGACGGTCGTCATCCAAGCTGGAGCGGGATCGACCCCGAACCCGGGGTGGGTCGGCGCGATCACTGAAAAGCGGCTGGCCAAGTGGGCAACGATTGGGTCATCGGCCGATGCCCGAGTAGCGGGATAACCGCCGTGTAGGAAGAGAAGAGTGGGCCCGTCACCTGCCCGCGTGACGTCGAGATCGACACCACCGATGTGGCTACTCGTGCCGCCGGCAGACCTGCGTAAGTCCATGCTGCTCCTTAGGAGTCACGACGGCGAGAAGCGGAACGGTAGCCCAATCGAGAGCTCGGCACGAACGAAAAGCCGTTCGGCGCCACTCAGCCACCGCATCTAGCTGGCCGATTCGAAGAAGCCCTCATCGATGGCGGTGCTGAATATCTGCGCTACCAGTGGCACCATGCCGGCCGGCAGATCTTCGCCAGCTGAGTAGTAGGTATGGGTTCCGGCCCCCAGGGTGATCAGCCACACGCGCGGCGCAGGATCGAGCTCATTCAGCATCGGCAGGATGACCCCGTTGAAGGCTTCGGGCGTGTTGTCCCTGCTGTGGTTCGTGTTGATGTAGAGGATCGGAGGTACCGGCTTGGCTCCGGGGCGCACGTCATATCGGCCGTATCCCCGGTAGTGCTCAACGAGTTCTTCGGTTGCGGCGTCATCGAGGTCGAGTCGGTCCGCTACTGCCCGTGCGGCGGACTCCAGCGAGCCAACGACGTTGTGGGTGACTGGAAACTCGGCTTTGAAATTCGGTTGCGACTTCGCCTGATCCCAAGAACCGAGTACGTCCTCCATCATCCATGCGAGACGCTCCAGGGACTTTTCGCCCTCTGCGCGCATGGCCTCGTATCCCGTGTACCGGGCGAGGTCGCGCCATGTGCGGATCGAGAGATCGTGGAAAGCATCGGTTCGATTTGCGAGCTCCACCTGCCCAGCGTCTGCTGCCTGGCCCGGAACGTGGGGAGCTCCATGCTTCCTCTGGTTGATGTAGCCAATCGGCGCCGTTTCGATCTCGGTCTGGCCCGCGATGTTGGCGACGCGTTGGGTGATCAGCGCCGAGAACGCACCGCCGGTCGAGTGTCCGTTGGTGAAGACCCACCATTCGGGATCCGGGAAAAAGCGTTCGCAAGCTTCGATCATCGCGTTCTCGAACGCCATCGGCCATGCGGCCATCCGGTCGTAGAACAAGGTGCCTGGTTTGGCTCGAGCGAGCGTCCGGGTGCCGTAGCGCACCTTCATCGATACATCCTCGATGACGTCGTACTGATCCGCCGTGATCTCTTCGCCTTCGAGCCAAATAGGGGTTCGAACGGTACCGTTTGAGGCGATCGTGTCGCCCGGCCATTTCCGGCTGGGATCCGGGAGATAGTGCCGGCCTGGGAACGACATTGCTAGGGCGGTGTGTCCATGTCGGCCTGCGAGTTCTCGGGCCAACGGTTCCATGGCTTGCAGGTCACTAGCACCGCCGTGCAGTAACAAGAAGCCGGTGTTGCGCCCGTCTGGGCTACCCGCCCGTTCTGCAAGGTCGGCTGGAGTGAATGTCTTTACGGCGATGTCCCATTCCAGGTGGAGTGCTTCGATCCGAAAGATGTGTTCGACCTCGCGGAGCTCTCGCCGCGGCTGCGCTCGCACCGACGTGTCGATATCGACGATCTCGGCCGGTGAATAGTGGGATTGTGGTCTCCAGTGGTGCGAAGTCACGGCACCCCTTTCGTAGCCTGTGGTGTTTATGTCAGCTGCCGCTGACAGCCCTTGTGGCGAGGGTGGGTTTGCGTAATCAGCGAGTCTTTCATGAGTTAGCTACGCTCACGGCGGCTTCTTTGTTGGCCCAGGAAGGCCAGCGGTTGCGGCTGTTGGCTGCAAGTCGATGCATGAGGGCGATGGCTGCTGGGTCGTCGTCGCCGGGCCGCACGTCGATCGCGCCGTCTTTGATCATGGCTTTGATGATCGCCCGACCCAATTCGGTGCGGATGACGGTGAGTGTCCAGTCGGTGAGGTTGCCGATACCGCCGGTCGAGATATCGGCGTGTTCGGTGGCGAAGTCTGGGCAGTGGGTGCAGCCGGAGCGGGTCCAGGCGTGGCATTCCTTGAGGTTGATCTCGTGATAGTCGCCATTCTTCATCCAGATCTGGAAGACGCCCTTGATGTTCATCTTGGCGATGTCTTCTTTGACGATGCCGTATTTGATCCCAAAGAGTTCGTCGAACATGGAGTCATCGAAGCTCTT
>JAACCU010000235.1 GCA_009937405.1 Actinomycetota bacterium | reverse complement strand
GTAAATTTCAGGGTCGGCGAGCCGGGTGTGGAGGTCCGCCACCTTGGCCTCAGCCTTCTCCAGCTCGCGTTCCAGCTTCTGCACCTTTTTGCGTAGGCCTTGGGAGCCCTGGCGGACCTTGGCACCTTCTTTACGTTTTTCGGTCCGAGGGTCGGCGGCCTTGCTCAGACCGGTTGATGCCCGGGCGACCTTGGACGGGTCCGGCGGCGTGAGGATCTCATCGGGCACGCCGTCATACCATGTGGCTCGGCCGTCGCGGACATCGATGACCGCGTCAGACACGTTTCGGATCAGGTGGCGGTCATGGGTGACGAGCAGCACGGTGCCAGGGTAGGCGGCAAGTGCATCTTCCAAGACATCGCACGATGGCAGGTCGAGATGGTTTGTGGGCTCATCAAGCACGAGCAGGTTGACCGGCTCGATCATCGTGCGAGCGAGTGCCAGCCGGGTGCGTTCGCCGCCGGACATGTCGCGCACCATGCGGTCAGCGGCATCACCGGGGAACCCGAACGAGCCCAGAATCGTGCGCAAATTACGCTTGCCGGGGTTGATGCCGCCCGAGAACGCGGCAATCGCTGTCTTTTCGAGATCGAGTTCGTCAGCCTGGTGCTGGTGAAACATCGCCACCTTCACGTTGTTGCCCAGCTGAGCTGTACCCGATGAGGCTTTGAGCTCGCCCAGGATTAGTCGTAGCAGGGTGGTCTTGCCCGCGCCGTTAGGCCCCACGAGGGCCACAGTCTGGCCCCGCTCAACTGCGAGAGTCACATCGGAGACGACGGGAATGTCGCCGTAACCGATCGTGGCGTGATCGAACTCGGCCACCACCCGTGATGACCGGGGCGGCTCGGGAAACTGGAACTTGGCGACCAGTTCCTTACGATCCGGAACCTTGATCATCTCGAGCTTCTCGAGCGTCTTGATCCGGCTCTGCACCTGGCGAGCCTTGGTGGCCTTGTAGCGGAAGCGGTCGACGAACTGCTCGACCCGGGCGACCTCGCGAGCTTGTCGGGCAGCGGAAGCCTCGATTCGTTGGAGCCGTTCTTCTCGGGCCACCACGAACTCGGCGAAGCCGCCGACATATTCGAGGGCGGTGCCCTCCGCGAGTTCGACCACCCGGTCGGCCACGGCGTCGATGAAGTCGCGGTCGTGGCTGACGAACAGGAGCGCACCAGGCCAGGCAGCCAGTTGCTGTTCGAGCCAGGCGACCGAGTCGACGTCGAGGTGGTTCGTCGGCTCATCGAGGATGAGGACATCGGGACTGGCCAGCAGCAGGCGGGCCAGGGCAACGCGCATGCGCCACCCGCCAGAGAGTTCTTTGACCGGACGGTCGGCATCGGAGTCCTTGAATCCGAGGCCTGAGAGCACCTTGCGGGCTTCGGCCTCGAGCGCATAGCCGCCGAGTGATTCGAAGCGGCCTTGCACGTCGCCGTACTCGTGGAGGACCTTGTCCTGGTCTGCGGTTGGGTCCGAGAGTGCAGTTTCGAGCTCGTGTAGACGGTGGGCGAGATCGGATAGCGGGCCGGCTCCGGCGATGACTTCCTCGATCACTGAACCGGTAGCAGTCTCGACGAGGTCCTGGGGCAAGTAGCCGAGGGTCATGTCCTTCGGCTTGGTGATCGATCCCTCGTCCGGGTCAGCGTCGCCGACCAGGATTTCGATCAAGGAGGTCTTCCCCGTGCCGTTACCGCCGACGAGCGCGATGCGGCGACCAGCGGACAGTTGGAGGGTGACGTCGGAGAACAACGTCCGCGGTCCATAGGACCGACCGAGGCCGGAAGCAGTGAGCATGATCGTTTACGCGAAGAAGCGGTCGAGCGCCGACTCAGCGGCGGGCACGCATGCCTGAGTTGGGTCGTCGCCTTCAAGGCGGCCAAGCCATGTGACAGAGGCATAGCCCGCCATAACGGCGCCACCATCGGCATCTTCGGGAATCTGGATGGCATCGCCCCAACTCATCGCGACATGGAACGTGTCGGTGTGGCCGGGGGCCGGCTGCATTTGGGCTCGCTCTATGGCGCGAGGCGGCTCCGAGCCCACACGGGTGCGCCGCCAGCCCTTCATCTCGGCGGCTTGGTTGTTGGGAACGTTGATGTTGAGTACGACAGGATCGGTGGGCATGTCGGTCACGAGTTCGCCGACCATCATCGCCGCGACATCGGCCGCCCCCTGCCATTGCTGGTTGTCGAGCACCGACTCCCAACCCTGGCCTTCGACCCCGAAGTAGTCGACTGACTGGCTGACGGCCACACCGCTGATCCCGCCGTTGCGGGCGGTGAGGCAAGCCCCGATCGTGCCGGAGTGGTAAACGCTGCGACCGACGTTGGCGCCGGGGTTGATCCCGGAGACAACCAGATCGATGTCGCCGAAAACGCCAAGGCGACCGAACATGGCGCACAGCGCTGGCGGTGCACCGACAGACCAGGCCTCGTCGATTCCATCGATGACTTTTCGCTTCACATCGGGCTTCATCTGGTGGAGCGGCCCGAGAGCGGCACCGAAACCGGAGTATTCACTGTCGGGGGCGGCGATGACGACGTCGCCGAATGGCTTCATCGAACGGGCGAGGACGTGTAGCCCGATCGAGTCGATGCCGTCGTCGTTGGTCACGAGAATACGCACTCGTCGACCCTATCTGGGAGGGTTCGCTTCAGACGCTGACGCCAGCGAGGGCAACAAGCCCCGCACCGTGAAGCACAACCCCGATTATGACGAGGGT
>JAACCU010000234.1 GCA_009937405.1 Actinomycetota bacterium | reverse complement strand
AGCAGCCGTTCCCGAATTTTTGTGCACTCTTGGCACACCGGGTATTTGGCCGGGTCCCGATTCGGGACCCAAACCTTGCCGCATAGCGCCCGCACAGGGGCCCCCTCGACAGCGGCCCTTGTTGCGTCGGCCTTGCGCACGTAATGCGCGAACCGGTCGTGGTCGCCCTCACCGGTGACCGGGTTGGTGACCGTCTCCTCAATGGGAGCGATGGTGGTGAGCGGTGCCGGGGCATCGGGCATGGTCTCAGTATGGCGAGCGCACAGGCACTTGCAGCGTGAGCATGCCCGGATAGCGTGCGCCGATGCGTCGTGGAGTCCTGGTCGCCGTTGCCGCCTACACCTGGTGGGGCATCTCACCGGTGTTCTGGAAAATGCACGACGTGCCAGCGCTTGACGCCATCGGATTCCGGGTCGTAGCGACGATGATTCTGCTCGGATTGATCCAAGCGAAACGCGGGGGGCTTGGCGATATCCGCCGGATGCTTGGTGATCGGCGCACCCGGTTGGTGCTTGCTGTCTCGGGAACCATGTTGGCGCTCAACTGGTTTGGCTTCGTTTACGCCGTGAACTCTGACCAGGTGCTCCAGTCGAGTCTGGGCTACTTCATAAACCCATTGCTTTCGGTGCTCATCGGCGTGCTGGTGCTAGGTGAGCGTCTCCACCGAATACAGGCTGCGGCCATCGGGATCGTGGCCTTCGGTGTCGCTGTGCTTTCGTTCGACCTTGGCGAGGTGCCCTGGCTGGCCCTGTTGATTGCCACCACCTTCGCCGTCTACGGATATCTGCGAAAGAGGGCGCCGGTGGAGTCGCTCGACGGGCTCACTCTCGAGATGGTCATGCTGGTGCCGATCGCTGTGGCATACCTGGTTATACGCGCCGCAATGGGCGATGGTTTGGTGGGGGTTTCAGTTCCGGGCAGGGACGTATGGCTGGCGACGACGGCGATCGTCACCGGAATTCCACTCATTTGCTTTGGCTGGGCTGCCCGTCGAATCCCGCTTTCGCTCGTCGGCGTCCTCTTCTACGTCAACCCGACACTCCAGTTCTTGTTAGGGGCCGTGGTGTACGACGAACCATGGTCGAGCGGTCAGACCGTCGGCTATGTGATCATCTGGGCCGGGCTCGCAGTCTTTGCTCTAGGGTCGCGCCGTGCCCTCTACCAAGATGTCGTTCACGGGGTTCCCGCCGACCATACGTGATCTTCTCACCACCATTGGCGGCGCTAAACGCTAGGCCCGGCGAGTGTTGGCAACGATGGCGTCGCGCATTTCTTCCCATCGCGGCTCGGGTAAATCGTGCCCCATGTCGGGAAACATCAGAAGCCGAGAGCCAGGAACTGCGGCCGCGGTAGCGGTGCCGCCACTCGGCTGGACCAGCGGGTCGACCATGCCATGCACAACGAGTGTTGGACAGCTGACTTGGCCCAGTTGAGCGGTGCGGTCTGGGCTGGCGCTGATGGCCGCGGTCTGACGAGCGGTGCCTACTGGGGTGAAGCTGCGTTTGACGCTTTCCTCGGCATTGACGCGATAGACGTCCGAATCGAACCATGGCCCCGAGATTGCTTCGAACATTTCGGCGGCCCCGTCGACCGCGGTTTCTCGTGTAGGCGTCGGCCGATTTCCGAATTGGCGGACCATGGACCAGGAGAAGCCGCCGTTCTTGCGGTCGCCCGTATTGGACATGACCGAGCAGAGCGATCGCACACGAAGGGGATGGCGGATGGTGAGCGCCTGAGCGATCATCCCACCCATCGACATTCCCACGACGTGGGCCGAGTCGAGCTTCAGGTGGGCGAGGAGTCCGGCAGCATCGTCGGCCATATCGTTGACCGTGTACCCCACATCCTTCAAAGGCTTACGGCGTATGAAGGCCCAGATAGCGCGCCGGTGGCTTGGCGGCTTCCAACTGGTCTGCGTCGACAGTCCGACGTCGCGGTTATCGAACCGGATCACCTGAAAGCCGGCTTCCACGAACAGCTCGACAAATTCGTCGGGCCAGTCCACCAACTGCCCACCAAGTCCCATGACGAACAGCAGCGGCTCTCCTTCGCCGACAACCTCGTATTCGATTTCGATTCCGTCTTGAACAGTTGCTTGTGGCATACCTAGTCCTCGATTTGTTCTGCCGCTGACGTCCATTCGTCCATCAACGCGACCGCTCGGTCTTTGGCAGCTTCGTGTTCAGTGGCGAGGCGGTGCACTTCCTCGGGACGGTCGTAAATTTCAGGGTCGGCGAGCCGGGTGTGGAGGTCCGCCACCTTGGCCTCAGCCTTCTCCAGCTCGCGTTCCAGCTTCTGCACCTT
>JAACCU010000233.1 GCA_009937405.1 Actinomycetota bacterium | reverse complement strand
GATGCCGTTACGGGGCTGTAGCTCAGTTGGCTAGAGCACCTGCTTTGCAAGCAGGATGTCGTGGGTTCGATTCCCATCAGCTCCACTTCAAATCTCAGGCTCTCAGCTTGGCGGAGAGCCTGAGCTGCTCGCTTCAACCGGTGACTGGCAGCCCGCCTTCTCCGATTCGGCGCGGCCGCTGCTCAGAGGCGAGACTTGCCTTCTGACTTCATCAATCCCGCTCAATGCCCTCGACGCGGCCGCCCCAACGTCACGTTCGACCTTCCGTCTTCTCGCGGGCTGCATCGACGCCACGAACCGAGAGGCCGACATGCTCCGTCGTGCGCTCCTGACGCAGTGGGCCGACCGCGGTGAGCCCCACGATCTCGAACACCGGCTGCGGTCGCTGGACCGCTCGGATCCAGATGGGGCTCAGGGGGTTGAAGCGCGGCTCGCAATCTGGTTCTCCTTCGTGGACCCCGGCGACGGTCGGCTTGTCTCCGAGAACGATCCCGTGCTGACCGGGCTCTCGAATGAGCTACAGCATCGTCTGGCCGGCACCGCCCGGCGGATGCAGGACTGACAGAGCCGCCGCCGTGGCCTGAATGTCTATGCAGCCGTGGACGCGGACGAACTCATGCCCGCGGGGCGAAGCCATCGGATGACAAGACGGGTAGCTCCATGACCAGCACCGGCGAGAGCCCAATCGTCAACACGGACAAGGGGCCAGTACGCGGGGTGAGCGAACAAGCCCATGCGGTGTTTAGGGCGATTCCGTATGCCGCTCCACCAATCGGGCCCCGTCGCTGGCAGCCACCCCAGCCGGCTGATCCTTGGATTGAGCCTCTCGATGCGACCGAGTTCGGACCTGCGTCACCCTCAACGTCTGGACGCCTGGCCTCGACGGCGCGCCAAGGCCAGCGATGGTCTGGATCCATGGGGGCGCATTCTCCTGGGGCAGCGCGCGTAACGACCTGTACGACGGCGGCCGATACGCCGAACGAGGCGACATCGTCGTAGTGACCGTTCAATACCGACTGGGGGCCCTCGGCTGGCTCGACCTTGAGCCACTCGGCCACGAGTAGTCGCCCAACAATGGGCTCCTCGACCAGATCGCCGCTCTCCAATGGGTGAAAGCGAACGTCGCCGCGTTTGGCGGCGACCCAAACAACGTCACCATGGCCGGCGAAGCATCTAGAGGCCGACTCGACCAACTTCCGATCAGCTTCATTCAACCCTGGCTCAACGCGATCACTGGCAACCGTGCCGACGACATCATCGAGGCGTACCGATAGTCACACCCTGACTACACCGATTCCCAAATCGGGCTCACCATCACCGGTGATTCGGCGTTTCGAATGCCTGCTATCGCCACCGCGGAAGCGGTCGCCTTGGCAGCCCCCACGCGATCGATCTGCCCTTCACCTTCAACAATCTCCGAGCTTCCGGCACCAGCGCCTTCATCGAACCCGACGCCGCCGACTACCAACCCCTTGCCGACACCACACAGGACGCCTGGATCAACTTCATCCGCCACGGTGACCCACAAACCACAGAGCTCAGAGATTGGCCCCCCTATGACGCCACCAGCCGGCCAACCATGGTCTTCGACCACGAATCGGGCCTCGAATACGACCCGTTCGCCGCAAACCACCATGCCTGGGACGACGTCCTCTTCGACGGGCTGACCCCAAGCATCGGCGACAGCAACCCGGGCAGCTACGAGGGAACGCGCTACATCGCCACGGAGGGCCAACTGGAGAGCCAACACGTGCGCACAACCACGGACACACACGCGCTACAGCGCGGATGCCGTGGCTTCGATTCCCATCAGCTCCACTCATACAAGCGGGTCCGGTTGCGCCTGGCGTCCAACCACGACCCATACTGCCGGATCCGGTCTGGCGCGGTATCGCCATAACCTTACGGAGCACTGACTACTCGTTCCGGGAGACATTACGTGACCTACGACTTCTATTCGGACACGAAAACCAAGCCGACGGCCGAGATGCGCAGGGCCGTGCTCGATTGTGTCGTTGGCGATGAGCAGCAAAATGAGGACCCGACGACCACAGATCTCTGCTCGCGTGTCGCCTCCCTTCTAGGGAAAGAAGCAGCAGTATTTCTGCCATCCGGGACAATGTGCAATGAGATCGCTATCAACGTGCACACTGATCCCGGTGACGAAATCATCTGCGAACGGTCTAGCCACATCATCAACTTCGAGACCGGAGGCCCAGCCGCGATCAGCTCAGTCATGATCAGCGCGATCGACGGCGACCATGGCAGGTTCGAGCCAGAGCAGTTGAGAGAAGCTGTGCGGCCGAGTTCACGCCATGCGCCCACAAGCGCTCTCGTGTGCGTCGAACAGACCGCGAACATGGGTGGCGGCGCGGTATGGGCGCCTGAGAAGCTGCAGGCAGTAGCCGCGGAGGCGACGGCCGCAGGACTCAAGGCCCACATGGACGGCGCCCGGCTCATGAACGCGGTAGTGAAGAGTGGGATCGCAGCCCCGACGCATACAAACGGGTTCGATTCGGTGTGGATCGATTTCACAAAGGGTCTTGGTGCGCCGGTGGGTGCCGTCCTTGCCGGTTCAGAGGAGTTCATCGCCAAGGCATGGAGGGTTAAACAGCGGCTTGGAGGCGCGATGCGGCAATCGGGGATCGTTGCGTCGATGTGCATCTATGCGTTGGATCACCATGTTGACCGGTTGGCTGAGGACCACGCGCTCGCATCGGACCTGGGCGCAAGGATTAGCGACATGACGCTTGTCGAGCGCGTGCTGCCAGTAGAAACCAACATCGTCATCTTCGATCTCGCTGATGCCGCGCCCTCGGCAGCACAGTTGGTCACCAAGTTGGAGGCAGATGGTCTGGTGGTAGGCAAATTCGGCGAACGCCGTCTACGGATCGTGACCCATCTCGACGTGAACCCGATCGCAGGCGATCATCTCATCGATCGACTCTCCCACTACATCGACGCCTGAAGCCTCATCAACCGATAGTGGCGAAGACTCGACGCTTGCGATCCCGCTCCTGGACGTCCACGGATACCAGTGGACGGTTCGCACCTGCTGGGCTTGCAGGATGTCGGGGGTTCGATTCCCCTCAGCTCCACCGAATATTGCGTTTCGAGAGTTCGCCGCGTTCAGGCACTCGCAGCGGGGGAGTCAACCTTTTCGCCACGCTCAGGGTCAGCGGGAAGCAACTCGGCGACGAAAAGTAACCGAGGTCGGAGAACTGAAGCCGGGGTGCGCTGTTCTGCCCACTTCCTCGAAGCCCAACGCCTCGAACGTTCGATGGTTCTCCACGAGTTCGATCCTGGCCTCGAGTTCGAGCCACGCAAGACCGATCTCTCGGGCTCGGCGATCGGCTTGCTCGACGAGCCGCCGGCTGTACCCCTCCCCGCGCAACGCGGACCGGACCGCCATCTTGCCCAGGTACAGCACATCGGTCCGAGGCGTCGCGACCATGCACGCGACTGGCGGAGAACCGATGACCCACACCTCACCGGGCGGGCTCGCGAGCTCGTCGATGGTCAGACGATGCACCGAAGATGGCGGGTCGATGCGATCGTCCATGTACGCGAACGCATCTCGCACGAGGTCGAGTACGAGCGCCAGATCTTCCCGGTCGTCTGAGGTCACCTGTCTCATCTCGTCCATGACCCAAGTATGACGCGACGTCTCAGGCCGTCATGCCAGATAGGCCCATGAACCCTCGGGCCTGGTTGAGCTGCAATCGGGTTGCGCTGCGGTGTTGGGTCGTGTCCTGCTGTGGGGCTCTGCTCGGTTCGTCGCGGACTCTCTCCGGTACGTCACTACCGAGCTTGGATTCTCGCGAAATCTGGACATCTCCCGACACGAGCAAACGGCCGGCTATTGCGTCCGATTCAGCCGTTGGTGTCGTGGCGATGCTCGGTGTCGGTTGAGAGGATCGACTCGACGATCCGCTGCACGGACAGGGCATCGGCGAACGTAGCGATCGTGCTGGGTCGGCCATGAAGGAGGTTCTCGAGGTCGCCGAAGAATCGTGTGTTGTTCTCTTGTCGCGCGTCGGCGCCGTAGATCTCTTGGAGTTCCCAACCTCCGCCGGAAGTCACAGAGACATCTACCCAGTTGTCCAACTTGATCGATCGTTCGGATCCCCAGATGATGAGCTCGACAGTGTCGGGGCCTACCCCCAACGAGGTTCCGCTCATTGAGATTGGGACGCCTGCGCAGTCGAGGTTGGCCGAAAAGAGGGTCTCGCAGGCTTCGTCGTCTTCGGGATAGGCAACCGACGAATCGGTCAGCTCGGCGGGGCCGAACAGCTTTTCGATCAGAAAGACGAAGTGCGATCCGACTTCGCGGACGTATCCACCCTCGGCTCGCCGACTCAGCCAGGTGGCCTCCTGCTGCCAACCCCGCGGCCAGGGCACGAAATGAAGTCGGAGATCAACTCCGACAATCTCCCCGAGTGCTCCGCTCGCCAGTTCACTTTCGATGACGTCAACGGATGAGGATGCGGCGAACGGGAAGTTGACCGCATTGATGATCTGGCGTTCGGCGATCATGTGGACGAGTTGTTCGCTCTCGGCAATGTCGACGCCAAGAGGCTTCTCGCAGTAGACGGCCTTGCCCGCGTCGGCGGCCATGACGGCGTACTCGACATGAGCGCCGGGTGGACAGGCGATGTAGACGATGTCGACCCCGTCGGCGCCTATCGCGGTTGCTGCGTCTTTGGGGATCTGCAGCCCGGGATAGTCGACGGCAGCCACTCCGCAAGCATGGTCGTTCGGATC
>JAACCU010000232.1 GCA_009937405.1 Actinomycetota bacterium | reverse complement strand
TTCGCCCGACGCAGTCGAGAGTTTCATGAAGGCGTACCCCACTGCAACAAAGCAGAACACCGCCGTTCAGCCCGAAACTGACCACCGGCGCTCTCAGTAGGTCGCCGCAGGGCCAACCGACTGCGGCGCCACGGCGACTGGCGGTCACAGCGGTCGGTTGTCGGCGACGGTTTAATCGTTTGCCCGAACCGCTGGTTGGGGTCGTGATCGCCGTTTGCGTTCATCAAGACTAGATAATATAGTACTTGCGTGCAGGGGGTCGCTGTTTTGAGTGCTCTAAATCTTGATCACGTTAAACCAGCACTGCGTCGCACATGTAAATTTAACGAACTCGTAGGGGAGAAGCCATGAATGCACGCGGAAGTCAGGATGATTCGGTCGCACGAGCATCTGAACTGGTAGAGAGCTACCAGAGCCGACAGATCGACCGTCGCCAGTTTGGCAAGGGCTTATTCGGCCTTGGCATAGGCGTTAGCGCAGCGAGTGTAATCCTCGCTGCATGCGGTGGCGATGACGACGACGGGGTAGCCGCTGTCGCTACCACAACTACAGCCGCTGCCGCTGCCGCTGCCGGGCCAACGATCGGTGGTTTACTCCGCGAGGGCTACAACCGTGACGTCTCGAAGCACGACCCAATCACGACCAACTGGTACGACCCAGCGTTTAGCGCGATCTACGAAACGGTTGTAACCGATGGTCTCGATGGCGACACTGTTCCGCAGTTCGCCAGCGCCATGAGCGTTTCTGACGATGGCCTTACATATACGTTTGACATCCCCGAGGGTCGTGTCAGTCACAGTGGTGGCGCCATGGGAGCTGCCCAGGTAGCCGAGGTACTCCAGACCGTCAAGGACGTCAGCTTCATCGGTGGCGTGTCGACCGTGCCGATGGAGGGTTATTCGGTTGAGGGAAACCAAGTTATCCTCAAGATGAAGAACCCCTGGCTCGGCGCGATCAACCCGCACAAGACCGGCTACTGGGCGCTTCTCAACCCGGATACGTGGAATGCTGCCGGCGGCAGCGATCCGTCGTCGACATATGGCACTGACTCAGCCGATGGCACTGGCCCATTCACCCACGAAGAGTGGGTCCCGGGCAGTCATACCCTCGTGAAGCGGTGGGAAGATTACCCCGGGAGCAACACGCCGTATGTCACGAACCCCGGCAAAGCGTACCTCGACGAAATTCGCTGGAGCGTCATTACCGAGGCAGGCCAGCGTGCCACCCAGCTTGAGACTGGTGAACTCGACACCCTGATTGGCCCGAGTTTCGCTGACCTGGAACGCCTCAAAGGCAACTCTGACCTGACCGTTATTCAGCACCCCGAATGGTCGGGCTACATGCTGACGATGAACCGGGATTACCCAGAGTTCTTCGGTGACACCCTCACACGCCAGGGCCTCTCGCACGCCATCAACCGTCAGGGGATGGTCGACGCCATCCTCTTTGGTAATGGTGATGCCACGTACGGCCCGTTCCCCAAGACAGACCGTCAGTACGATCCTGGCGTTGAGGAGTTCAACCAGTTCGACGTCGAGATGGCCAAGGCGAAGCTTGCCGAAGCTGGGTGGGTGGCCGGCGATGGTGGAGTGCTTGAGCGCGATGGCACGCGCTTTGAATTCGATTACTCCGTCGAGGATGAAACCACGCAGAAGCTTGTCGCCGAATCTGTTTCGGCGCAGTTCCGTGAGATTGGTGTCGTCGCCAACCTCAAGGTGGTCGACCGTGCAGTTGCCTTCGAGAAAATTTCCGGCGCAGGCCGTGATGCTGCCCCGATGGCGCTCTTCTTCTGGTTGTGGCCAGTGCCGCTCGACATCCTGGTCATATTCTCGTCATCAGAGACGATCCCGGTTCCGAACTTCACACATGTCAACGACCCAGCGATCGACGCTGCGATCGACACGTGGCGTCAGGCCGGCACTGTCGAGGCGGCACAGGCTGCGTCCTCGGCGTTCCAGATGCTCTGGGCTGAGTCGCTACCGTATCTCTCGCTGATGAATCAGAACGCAGCTTTCGTGCATCACAACTACGGGAAGGGCTGGCAACCATTCGTGTGGAATCTTTACCCGCTCTACAACGACGTGTGGATGGACAAGTAAGAAACCAATGCAAAGATGTCGCTCGGTTGAGGGCTCGGTTGGCTCGAGAGCCGAGCGGGTCCTCACCGACGATCGGACGGGCTCGGGTTCGCCGAGTCCGTCCGTGTCGATAAGCACAGGTGAGAGCCACAGGTGAGTCGGTTCCGGCGTTTTCGTAAAAACAGGCAACTAGTTGCGGGCTCGATCATCGGGCTTGTGGTCGTTTTGCTCGGTGTGTTTGGTCCGATGCTGTTCGGTGACTACGCCAGTCAAGACTTGCTGAACGGTCACAAGCCGTTAGGCACAGATGGCGCCTTCTTCGGCACAGACGGACTCGGTCGCAGCCTCGCGGCTCGGGCCACCTTCGGTATCCGCATCAGCTTGCTGGTGGCGATTTCGGTCACGGCGTTGGCCGTCGTGATCGGTACGTCGATCGGTCTGATCGCCGGCTACGTGAAGGGTCCCGTCGACAGCGTGATCAGCCTCCTCATCGACTTCATCTGGGGATTCCCGCTGATCCTTGTGGCGGTGCTTGCAGCGGCCAGCATCGGGTCGGGTCTGCTGCCTGTCATTCTGGCGGTAGCGCTGGTCAACACGGTCGCAATCGCGCGTGTGGTCCGTGGCGAGGTGCTCGGCATTTCGGAGAGGGAGTTTGTGGTCGCTTCTAAGGCGGGTGGCTACTCGACAATTCGAATCCTGACCCGCCATGTCGCACCGAACGTGATCCCGGTCGCGCTCGTGTTGTCGTCGTACTACATCGCTGTTGCGATCATTGCCGTGGCTGCGCTCTCGTTCGTCGGGATGGGTGCCCAGCCACCACTGCCAAGCCTCGGACAAATGGTGTCGGAAGGACGTAACTACATGCGCCTCAACCACTGGGAGTCAACGATCCCAGGCGTGATCATCTTCTTGATGGTGTTGAGCGTCAGTCTGATCGGTGACGGCTTGCGAGATCTTCTCGATCCCAGGCTGCGTACCGCGTTAGATCGGTCGACCCCGCAATGAACGCCATTATCAAGACCACGATGCTCATGTTGGTCTTGCTCTTAGCGTCGTCGCTAGCTGTGTTTGCCGCGATCCGGTTGTCGGGTGGCGATGTCACGGCTGCTCGTCTCCCGGCGTCGGCTTCTACTGAGGACCGCGATCTTTTCCGAAGCCAGATGGGTCTCGATCAGCCGATCCTCCAGCAATACGTCACCTATCTGGGGGACCTGCTTCATGGCGACCTTGGCAACTCGTTGACGAACAACGCGTCGATCAGTGCCCTCGCTGTCGAGAAGATCAAGAACAGCGCGATCCTCGGTGGGATGTCACTACTGCTCGTGTTCGGGATCGGAGTCCCACTCGGCATGGTTGCCTCGCTGAAACGCAATTCGTGGCTTGACGCTGGTATCACCTCGTTCTCGGTGGGGGGCATGGCAGTCCCCAACTTCTGGTTGGCGCTAATCCTGATCCACATTTTTGCCACCTTGCTCGGGTGGCTGCCCTCGGCTGGGCAGGGAGGTTTCAAATACTTGATCCTGCCGGCGGTTGTCTTGGCCGCCGAGGGCATAGCGCTGACCGTGCGTATGACCCGATCGGCGATGATTGAAAACCTCAACCAAGACTTCGTGCGGACCCTCAGAGCCGCCGGGCTGAGTGAGCGGCGAATCTACTTCAAGGACGTACTACGCAACTCGCTCTTGCCGATTATCTCGCTCGCCGGTCTTCGCATCGGCCAGATTGTCGGTTATGCACTCGTGGTTGAGACGATCTTCGGGTGGCCAGGGGTTGGGCAGGTATTGGTCAACGGAGTGCTCCGGCGCGACTATCCGGGCGTGCAGTTCTTCTCGCTGTTGCTGGTGTTCGTCGTCACGATGGGCAATCTCGTCGCCAGTATCGGCTACACCCTCGCCAATCCCCGACTGCGGAAGTGACCGTGGAAAATACACCTCTGCTTGACATCTGTAACCTGTCGATTGGTCTGCGCGGTGACGGCGTCGGCTACGACATCGTGCGCGATGTCAGCATCTCGCTGCACCCGAACGAAACACTCGCTGTCGTCGGCGAGAGCGGCTGCGGGAAGTCACTCACCGCTCTGTCGATTCTCTCGCTGATCGCCAGCCCCCCGCTATTCATCACGGGTGGCTCAATCATGTTCGGCGGTCGTGACCTGACCCAGATATCGGCTTCGGAAATGCGAGCGATTCGAGGTGCCGAGATCGCGATGGTATTCCAAGACCCGATGAGCGCGCTCGACCCGATGTTCACGGTCGGCACCTTGCTCACATCCGCCGTGAAGGCCCATCACAAGGTGAAGTCTGCGGTCGCCAAGAAGCTTGCCCTCGACGCACTCGCAGACGCCGGCATTGAAGACCCGAAGCGTCGCTTCGACGAATATCCCTTCCAGCTCTCTGGCGGGATCTCGCAGCGCGTGATGATCGCCCTTGCGCTCGTCAACAATCCGAAGATTCTTATCGCCGACGAACCGACCACAGCCCTGGATGTCACCGTGCAGGCGCAGATTCTTGAGCGGTTGAAGGAACTGAAGAATGAACGCGGTATGGCGCTCATGCTGATCACCCACAACCTTGGCGTGGTCGCCTCGGTCGCCGACCGAATGGTCGTGATGTACACCGGCGAAGTGGTCGAGTCGGGTACGGTCGCCGAGGTGCTGGCCTCCCCACACCACCCGTACACGAACGGCTTGCTCGGTGCCGTGCCACGGCTCAACAGTGGGATAACCGAACTTACGTCAATTCCCGGACGGGTGCCCCAGCCTTACGAACTACCAGTCGGTTGTACGTTCGCCGACCGCTGCGACCGAAACATCGACATTTGCGGGGTCGAGCATCCGGTTTTGGAGCTTCGTGCTCGAACCGAGGTCCGTTGTCACAACCCGGTGGATTGAGTGAGACGATGACGGAATTCGAACAGAATGCAGTCGAGATCCTGCTCGCGTCGGGCCCGATCGTTCGGGGTCTGACCATTGCGGGCGTAGCCAGCGGCCCGGCATTCGGGCAGGGCACGGTCTTGTTCATTCACGATATCGGAACCGATCTTGACGAGTTCGGTTCACTGCCCGGGATCGTTGCCGACCTGGGCTTTGACGTAGTAATCGTCGATCTCCCTGGCCATGGCTTGTCCGACGGAGACGAGCCTGATCCCGGTGGTTGTCTGGCTGCTGTGACCGAAGTACTCGAGGGGGTGGCTGATCGGGCTCCATTCGGCTTGGTCAGCGTTGGCCACTCGGCCACCATCGGAGCATCTCTGGGCCGACCACAACAGGTGCTGACACAACTGCTGATCAATCCAGTGCTCGACGAAATCGTCGCGGCGGGCGCCCCACGTACTCACTCCGTGCGACTGGTGCTCCACGGAGATGGGCCCGAATTCGTCGGGACCGAGACGCAGCGGTTCTTCTCGCACCTGATCGGCGAGAAGATGCTCATCTTCAATGCATCGGTCGCTGGTGGTCCGCGCCAGGTGGCAAATCTTCCCACCGTGCAGGCTCATGTCGAACTGTTCTTCAAGCGTTACCTCAATCGGCAGAACTAAGGAGGCCACTGTGTCAAAGGTCGTCGACGGACATCT
>JAACCU010000231.1 GCA_009937405.1 Actinomycetota bacterium | reverse complement strand
ATGCTTGCGGATCAGCAGCCGGTCAAGGTCGCCGTCGCTGTGTTCGCCCATCCCCTTCAGCTCGTCGGTGACCCACGCCGTGTCCGCGCCACTGCGAAACGTCCAGCCAATGCCGAAGACGGCTTGGGCGGGCAAGATCACCCAATAGTTCGTGCTCGCCACGGCCCAGATGAAGCCGACCCCCATCAACACTTGCGCGATGATCAGCGACCGCTTCCGAGAGATGAGGTCGGCAACCACCCCGGTCGGTGTCTCCGCAAGCAGAACTGACGCCTCCAGCACTGTGCCTAACAGCACCAACTCGAGCGGGCCGAGGTTGAGTTCGACAATCCACCACACGGTGAGCACAAGCCAGAACGCCCATTCGATTCCCTCCGTAAAACCAGCAGCGCGGACAAAGACGCGCTCAGGGTCGTAGGGCTTATGGGACACCCGTCGACGCTACTTCGTGGGGGCCAACAGGCGCTGTGGGGTCCCCGCCTCCTACCCTGGGTCCTCATGCCTGACTCGTCAGCTCTGGTGGAATCAGTGGACGCCGTACTTGTGGCGCTCGAAGACCACGACTATCTCTGCGACCGCGGCCTGGCCACATCGATCCATCTCGCCGCCTCGCTGCGGCGGCCCCTGCTCCTAGAGGGCGAGGCCGGCGTCGGTAAAACCGAGGTGGCCAAGGTGCTGGCCGCTGTCACCGGCGCCACGCTGATCCGGCTCCAGTGCTACGACGGCATCGACGCCACTCAGGCCCTGTACGAGTGGAACTACACCCGTCAACTCCTTCATCTCAGAGCCGCCGAGGCCACTGGTACCGCCCAGGCCGACAACACTGACGCACTTGAAGACGAGCTGTTCACCGAACGCTTCTTGATCCGTCGACCCCTGCTCGCGGCGATCGACCATCGCTCCGAGATCCCGCCCGTTTTGCTGATCGACGAGATCGACCGGGCCGACGACGAGTTCGAGGCGTGCCTGCTCGAAGCCCTGTCCGACTATTCGGTCACGATTCCCGAACTCGGCACATTCCAGGCCGACAACCCTCCGATCGTCGTTATCACCTCCAACCGCACCCGTGATGTGCACGACGCCCTGAAGCGCCGAGCCCTGTACCACTGGGTTGATCATCCCAATTTCGAGCGAGAGGTGGCAATCATCGCGGCGAAGGCGCCGACGGTGCCAGGTCCACTTGCCCGCCAGGTTGCGGCTGCGGCCGGCGAGTTCCGTGAAATGGGCTTGTACAAGCCACCGGGAATCGCCGAAACACTCGACTGGGCGAACGCCCTTCATCTGCTTGGAGCGAGTGAGCTCACCGAATCCAACGTCGACGACACGCTCGGCGCACTGCTCAAATACCGCGAAGACCAGGATCGCGCTCGGCGCACCGGTCTCGATGCCGTCATCAAGGTCGCCCTCGGCGCCTGAGCCGAACGACCGGACACAACAGTGACCGTCACCGATCCAACCATCCCGGATCTCGACCGCGTCGTCGCGGGCTTCGTTCACTGCCTTCGCCGCGGAGGGCTTCCGGTACCGATCGGACAGTCGCTTCGCTTCCGTGAGGCACTCGATGTTCTCGGCGTCGGGTCCGGTATCGACGTCTACTGGGCAGGACGAGCCACGCTTGTCTCGCGTCCCGAAGAAATCGCGATGTACGACGCCATGTTCCTCACGTTCTTTCACCACAACACGAGCGGCCTCACAATCCGGTTCGACGACATCGTTGAAACCGAAGCCATGGTGGCGGACGAAGACGACGGCGAAGACGGGGGAGACGGCGACAACGACGAAGGCGAGGACCAACCGGTTCTGCGCTGGAGCGCCACCGATGTCTTAGGTGACAAAGACTTCGCCGACTTCACCCCGAGCGAACTCGACGAGGCGTACCGAGCCATGGCCCAGATGCGGCTCCAGCCGGCCCGGCAACGTTCCCGACGCCGAGAAGTTGCCCGCACGGGCGACCGGCTCGATCTCCGCCGCACTGTTCGGGCCGCAATGCGGTCCGGGGGCGAGCCGATCGACGTTGCTCGTACCCGACGAGGTGAGCGCACGCGCCGAGTCGTTCTGCTTCTTGACGTGAGCGGCTCGATGGAGGCCTACGCCCGTGTGCTCATCCGTTTCGCCCACGCCGCCGTTGTCGGGCGCGGACGCGTCGAGGCCTTTGCCCTCGGCACGCGCTTGACCCGCATGACCCGCCAACTCGGCTCCCACGACGTGGACGAGGCCGTGGCCGAGGCCGCCGAGGAGGTCGTCGATTGGTCGGGGGGCACTCGACTTGGCGAGGCCATCGGGCACTTCAACGACGAGTGGGGTGTTCGCGGCATGTCCCGCAGCTCCATCGTCGTCATTCTCTCCGACGGCTGGGACCGCGGCGATCCCGCGGAAATGGCCGAGCAGATGGCCCGCCTGAAACGTACAGCCCATCGCGTCGTGTGGGTCAATCCCCTCAAGGCCGGCCCGGGCTACGAGCCGACCGCTCGGGGCATGGCCGCCGCACTCCCTCACATCGACGAGTTCCTCGAAGGCCATTCACTGCGCAGCCTCGAAACCCTGGCCGACGTCCTGGCCTGAGAACAGACACGGATCAGACCCCACTGCCCCTACTTTGGGGGCATGATGCCGAGATGACGATTCCTTCGACAATGGCGGCCGTGCTGCTCACCGGGCCGGGCGACTTCGACAAGCTCGAATACCGGACCGATGTCTCTGTGCCGACACCGGCCCCTGATCAGGTTCTCATTCGGGTTCGTGCCGCGGGGGTAAACAACACCGACGTGAACACACGAATCGGCTGGTACTCCAAGAGCGTCACCGGTGACACCGCTGATGCGGCCGCAGTGGAAGGTGACGGACCCGAGGATGGCGGCTGGGCGGGGGCACTCGCCTTTCCCCGTATTCAAGGGGCCGACGCATGTGGCGAAATCGTGGCCGTCGGCACCGGCGTCAATCCCAGCCGCGTCGGGGAACGCGTCATCGTCGGCACGATGCAACGCCACCCGGCCGACGATCAGCCCTGTACCACGGCCGTGTTCGGGTCCGAGTTCGACGGCGCGTTCGCGCAGTACACGGTTACCCATCATCTTGAGGCGCACGCCATCGACTGCGACTGGACCGACGTCGAACTGGCGTCGATTCCTTGCGCGTACTCGACAGCTGAAAACATGCTCCACCGAATCGACCTCGGCGAAGAACATGTCCTGATCACTGGCGCGTCCGGCGGGGTCGGCTCAGCCGCAGTACAGCTGGCCAAGCGCCGGGGGGCAACCGTCACCGCCGTCTGCAGCACAGCGAAGGCGGACGGCGTACGGGATCTCGGCGCGGATCGAGTGGTCGACGGCAACGCCGACCTTGTCGCCGAGCTCGGCGAGAATTCGATCGATGTCGTTGTGGACCTTGTGGCCGGCCCGGGCTGGGGAAAGCTCGTGCAGGTACTCAGGATTGGCGGTCGCTACATCACCGCCGGCGCGATCGGCGGGCCGCTCGTTGAGCTCGACATCCGTGACCTTTACCTCAAAGATCTGACGTTGAAGGGCAGCACCTACCAAGGGGCCGGCGTGTTCGAAGACCTCATCGGATACATCGAGCGGGGTGAGATCCAGCCGGTCATTGCCGGCACATACCCATTGTCTGAGATTGTTCAAGCCCAGACCGACTTCCTCGCCAAAGGGTTCATCGGCAAGCTCGTGCTCGTTCCTCCAGGCGACTGACATGACCGATGCCGCCGGGGTCACACTCGTAGAGCTCGAAGATGACCCTCACCGGATCTGGCACCAGCTCCGCGCCGAAGGACCAGTCGTCTGGGTCGACGCTCTCAACGGCTGGGTGATTGTCGAACGCCAAGCCGCAGTGAAAGCCATGCGTGACGCAGCCACGTTCACCGTCGACGACCCCCGGTTCAGCACCGGTCAGGTCGTCGGGCCATCCATGCTCTCAACCGACGGCCCTGCCCATGACCGGCATCGGGGGCCGTTCGTCACCGCATTCACAGCCACTGCTCTCAGCGACGCAATCGACTGGTGCACTAGTGAGGCCACTCGTCTCGTCGCCTCGATCGCGGCTCAAAGAGAGGCCGAGTTGCGGACTCACATCGCCGCACCGCTCGCCGTCTCAACGATCGTGCGCACCCTCGGTTTGTCCGACGTCGACGACGACGAGGTTCTCTCCTGGTACCGGACGATCGTCGCCGAAGTGGAGGCGATCAACTACGGAGGGCTCGACAAGGACAAGAGCCTTGCGGCCAATGATGCTCTTGTCGCCGCTGCCCGCAGGACAATCAACGACAACCCTGCCGGCTTTCTTGCCGGCGCAAACAAAGATCTCACCGCCACCGAGGTCGCATCGAACGTCGCCGTCATCATGTTCGGCGCCATCGAGACGTCGGAGGGGGCGACGGCGAACGCACTGTGGCACCTGCTCACCCATCCCGACCAGCTGGCACTGGTTCTCAACGACCCAACGCTGATCGCGTCTGCGGTCGAAGAGTCGCTCCGGCTTGAACCAGCAGCCTCAGCCGTCGACCGCTACGCCACCACCGACACCGAATTCGCTGGAGTTTCGATCCGAAAGGGCGACTTCGTCCAAGTCTCGCTTGCGGCCGCAAACCGTGATCCGTCGGTATTCGTTGAGCCCGACGAATACCGAGTCGGACGGCCCAACACTCGACTGTCAACAACATTCGCCTACGGCCCCCACGCCTGCCTCGGGATACACCTGGCCCGAGCTGAGACCATCGCCGCCGTCAGAGCGGCGTTACGAGGCCTCCCGGGCCTGCGCCTTGACCGAGATCAAAGCCAGGGCCCACAAGGACTCGTCTTTCGGAAAGCTGCCGCCGTCACCGCGACCTGGGACACACCCGCCAGCTAGGCCTGCTCGGCTGGCGATACCCAAACAAACGTGGTCGCGCCCCTAGCCGAATAGCCTCGTTCCCCACATGACAGAGCAGTCTCACTTTGAACGCGACACACGAATCACCTCGACCGGGGCCGGTCGCTGGTCGACACAATTGTCGGCGGCCTGGAATATCGGTACGAACCCAAACGGCGGCTACCTGATCCTTCCGGTGCTGCGTGCCATGTCGTCGCTGGTCGACCAACCCGACCCGATCACGGTCACCACCCACTACCTCCGCCCCGGGCTTGCGGGGGCCGAGGCAGAGATCCGTGCCGAGTTGGTGAAACCTGGACGTCTCGCCAGCAACCTGCGCGGTTCGATGCACCAGGACGGCAAACCTCGCCTCGAATCATTAGTCGCCTTCGCAGACCTCGATACGTCGACTGGCCCGGACGTCGACATCACCATCCCCGCTCCCGACATTCCGCCCCCCGATGAGTGCATCGTGCGGTCCGGCAGCGATCAGGGCGTGGAACTCGCTCTGCTGTCTCGGGCCGAGATGCGCCTCCATCCAGACTTCGCCAACGCCGGATCACTGGACGAACCTGTCATCGACGGATGGGTTCGCTTCTCTGACCGCACCGAGCCGAGCACGCTTTCGCTTCCGTTCTTCGCCGATTGCTGCCCGCCATCGATCTTCGCCACCCACGGCCGTGTCGGTTGGGTCCCAACACTGGAACTGACCGTACACATTCGCCGGAGGCCGGCCCCGGGGTGGCTCCAGGTTCGCAACCGCACCGAAGACTGCCAGGGCGGGCGGATCATCGAAACCGGCTGCATCTGGGACTCGACCGGCACACTCGTCGCCCAGATGCGCCAAGTGGGTCTCTTGCTTGATCACGAGTAGCAGCCCCTCGAACACAAGGAGCACTATCGTCGTGGCTATGAGCAGCACCGACGTCGTCGTCATTCGAGGAGGCCAAGTCGTCTCAACCAGCGGGGCCACCGCAGCCGACGTGATCGTCGAAGGCGAACGCATCGCCGCCGTTGTCGCCCCCGGATCCGCGGCCTCTACCGCCGCGGCGGAAGGCGCACGGGTTGTTGACGCCGACGGCTGTTATGTCGTGCCTGGTGGTGTCGACGTTCACGTTCACCTCCAGCTTCCAATGAGCCCCGAAGCCACCTCGAGCGACACCTTCGCCACCGGCACCACCGCTGCGGCGTGGGGCGGCACAACCACAGTGATCGATTTTGCAGGCCAGATGAAGGGCATGCACGTCCGCGATGCGGTCGAACAACGCCTGGCCGAAGCCGAAGGGCAATGCGCCATCGACTACGGATTGCACCTTTCGATGGGCGGGGTCGACGAAGCAGCGTTGAAGGAAATGGGCACACTCGTCGACGAGGGCATCACCAGCTTCAAGTTTTTCATGGCATACCCGGGCGTCTACTACTCCGACGACGGCCAACTTCTCCAAGCCTTCCAGCGCTGCGCCGATCTCGGGTCGATGGCGATGATCCACGCGGAGAACGGGATCGCCATCGACGTTCTGCGCGATCAGGCCGCATCTCGAGGCGACACAGGCTCTGTTTGGCACGGCCGCACCCGACCCAGCCGTCTCGAAGGTGAAGCCGTCCATCGTGCTGCGGCGCTCGCCGAAGTCGCCGGCGCGCCTCTCTACATCGTCCACCTCTCCTCCAGCGATGCACTCGAACAGGTCACATGGGCTCGTCAGCGCGGACTCAACGTATTTGCCGAAACCTGCCCCCAGTACCTCTATCTCTCCATCGACGAACACCTCGACCAGCCTGGCCTCGACGGTCTTCGCCACATCTGCTCGCCCCCACTCCGCCCGAGCACCACCCACGACACTCTCTGGCAGGGGCTCCGGCGCGACGAACTCGCCGTGGTGTCCACCGATCACTGTCCATTCTGCGACACCGAAAAGCTGCTCGGCACCGACGACTTTCGGGTCGCTCCCAATGGACTGGGCTGAATCGAGCACCGGATGGACCTGATCCACGCTGGGGTCACCGCCGGCGAGATCAGCCTTGCCCGCTGGGTCGAGACCTGCTCGACCACCCCCGCTCGCCTCTTTGGCCTCTACCCAAAGAAGGGTGTCATTGCCCCCGGCAGCGACGCCGACATCGTGGTTTATGACCCCCGTGTAACCCAGACCCTCGGTGCCGACACCCACCACATGAACCTTGACCATTCGGTCTGGGAAGGTATCGAGATTCCGGGGCAGGTGCGCACTGTTCTCAGCCGCGGCTCGTTCGTGATCGACGATCGTTCCTACGTCGGCCGTGCCGGCCACGGCCAGTACCTGCGCCGCGACGTGAGCGATCTACTCGTCTAGTGCTTCCGGTGATTCGCCCGGCGCAAACGGCGCCACCGCGACCATCGCCACACCCGGACCAAGCAATGCATCGAGTTCGACCAGGTAGTCGGCGTGAGCGTCAGTGGCCTGATTAATGAGAACAACAAAGCGAGCGCCCACCGGCAACCCTTTGCGTGATCCTTGATCGCTGAGAAGAACCGCAGCGAGGCGACTCGGTGTGAGCACATCACTGACCAAGCATCCGGCGACGTCGGCAACCCGGTCAGGCCGCTGGCACTGGACATCGATTATGGCGCCGAGCGCCCTCGCCCCCACACACGCCACCAGGACTGTGGTGGACGAGGGGATCACCGGCTCATAGTCGAGCGGCGCCTTGAACGGCTTACCTCGAGAACCATCAGCCTCGACGACAACATGATCAGCCAGACCGAACCAATGATCGGCCGTCTCCGGTGTCACGCCGACAGCCTTGCGAACGCCGTCCTCATGCCAGGCAAGAACACACCCCTCCTCGGCGAGCGCTGACAACAGTTCGTTGTCCGTCGGGGCGAACAACGTCCGACGGCCACCAGAGCGGCTTCGACCCATTTTGGTGGTCGTGGTCAGCACCACCGAGCCGTTCAGCTGGCATCCAAGCGCAAACAGAGCCGTAGTCTTTCCGCCACCACCGACGAGAGCCACCAGCTCGCTCGGCCCAAGCTTGAGTGCATCAGCAAGCTGACCGACTCGAATCGAACGCATCGCCAGACAGTAGCGCCGAGCCATGATGCCCCCGTGTTCAAGCTGCCCACTAGCGTAAAGAATGTTCGCTTCATCCTTCGAGCACGGTGGTCGTACCTCCTCACTATTTCGGTGCTGATCATCATCTCGATGCGGGCGCGCAACCAACCCAGCCCGAGCCCTGCTGGGCTCCGCATCGCCTACCGCCGTGAAGAGAGATAACAAATGAACGTCATGGTCGATTTGTGTGTCGTGCCGATCGGGGTTGGCACGTCGGTATCGGAGTACGTCACCGCATGCGAGCGTGTTTTCCAAGACGCTGGGCTCTCACACCAAATGCACGCCTACGGCACCAATGTCGAGGGTGAATGGGACGACGTGATGGCTGCGGTGAAGCGGTGCCACGAGGTTGTCCACGAGATGGGGGCGCCACGCGTCACATCATCGATGCGATTCGGCACACGCACCGACCGGACCCAGACCATGGCGGACAAGATTGCCAGCGTCGAAGCCAAGCTCGCGGACTCAGAATGAGACCGAGGCGTTAGCCTTTCTTCCTCGTGAACCTTGGTCGTCGCTTCCTCACCATTCCTGCGGTGCTTATCGCTGCATCGCTCGCTGCCACCGCATGTGGCGACGCCGGTGGTAGCGATGTCATCGCATCGATCGATGACCAGACGCTTACCCAAGCCGAGCTCGATGCCATCTTGGAATTCGGCGATGCCACCGTCCCTCAGCTGATCGCCGATGAAGTCAGCACCTGGCTGCAGCGACTGGCGATGTCGATGGAAGCTGAGCGGCTTGGCCTTGAACCCACCGACGAGGACCGAGATTCAGCCGATTTCACCGCTGGCGCGCTGATCGCTCGGCAGCCCAATCTCGACCGTGACACGCTCATCGAGGAGATTCTGATCAGCATTGTCCTGGGCCGATGGGCCGACGAAGAGGCCACCACACGCGATCCCCTTGATCCACCTGACCTGCTATGCAGCAGCCACATCCTTTTCGAGGCAGAGGCTGAAGCCCTCGTGGGCCTCGACCGCTACATCGATGGCGAAGACTTTGCTGAGCTGGCCATGGAGCTTTCGGTGGGACCAACCGGCCCGGCCGGCGGGAGCCTCGACTGCCAGTTCACCGGTACCTTCGTTCCCGAATTCGAGGCCGCAGCGTACAAGGGCGAGACCGGCGAGGTCGTCGGGCCGGTCGAGACACAGTTCGGCTGGCACCTCATCGAAATCCAGAGCGTCGGCCCAGCCACCGCCGAAATCCACCCCAGTGCTGACCCGCGGGTCATTGAACAGGCTGCGTCCCTCGTTTCTAAAGCGTTGGTCGAGAGCGCCATCCTCGATTTCCAAGAAGACGCACGGACCCGCTACGCAGACTCGGTAACCGTGGCCGAGTCAATCGGCACCATCGATCTCTCGACTTACGAAATCACCGCTGCCGACTAGCCAGTGGCTCACTCGGCCAGCGGCTCAGCGGTAATGTCGCGCTGATGCGTATTTCTCAGATCTGGCGCTATCCGATCAAATCGATCGGGGGAGAGTCACTCTCCACAGCCACAGTCGACGTCACCGGGCTGACAGGCGACCGCGCATGGGGTCTCGCCGATCCTGCGACCGGGATGGTGCTCACAGCGCGCCGCGAACCACGACTGCTACTCGCGACTTGCCGCCTCGTGGACTGCCATCCGGTCACGACGACCGCCGAGGGGGTCGAGCTACACACGAACGTCGACTACAGCAACTGGCTTGGTCGACCCGTCGAACTCGCGGCGGCGGGCGATGCCGGCGGAACCTTCGAGAATCCGATGGATCCATTCGGCGAGACCGACTGGATCAGCTGGACAGGGCCAGCGCGGGCATGGCATGACAGCGGGCGCACACGCGTCTCTCTCGTGTCGACGGCAAGCTTGGGCGACTGGGATCAGCGGCGCTTTCGTGCCAACGTGATCCTCGAAGGCGAAGGCGAAGATGCCCTTGTTGATCAGTCGGTTCGGCTCGGCACATGCACCCTCGACATCACCAAGCAGATCGATCGCTGTGTGATGGTCACTCGCCCGCAGCCTGGTCTCGATCGCGACGTCAACGTGTTGAAAACCCTTATCCGTGACCGTGCGAACCGCTTGGCCATTGGAGGCCTCGTGGCCGAACCCGGCCGTATCGAAATCGGCGACCAACTCACGAAGACGGGCGAGCACGGAGCGTTTCCCCCATGACCGTTGTGGACCTTTCGCTCGCTGTCCCACCCGAATCCAGTCATCAGCTCGATCAAATGCTCGAGCTCTTGAACCCCGACGAACGCGCCCATTCCACACGATTCCGACGCGACGAAGACCGCCGAACGTTCATCACCGCCCATGCCTTGACCCGACTCGGTCTCAGCCGTCACCACCCCGGCATCTCCCCCAATGAATGGACGTTCAAGAAAGGCCCATGGGGACGTCCCGAACCCACTAACCCAGGCATCGGCGAGCTCCGAGCCAACCTTTCCCACACCCGCGAGATGGCCGCGTTCGTGGTTGCTGACGCAGTCGAGGTCGGAGTCGACGTTGAATATGTGACCCCCGACGACTGGATCTACGAGACAATCGACACGGTACTTTCGACCGACGAATGCACGTCATTGCTTCGACTCGACGAAGAATCCCGACGTGAGCGCTTCTTCCTCTACTGGACCCTCAAGGAGAGCTACATCAAGGCCCGCGGCTTGGGCATTTCACTTCCCCTAACCAAGATTTCGTTCGCAGGAAGCAACAGTGAGGGCGTTGTGCTCGACATTGAGCCTGGGGTCGACGACAACCCGACGGGCTGGCAGTTCGCCCTTTTCCATCCTTCCCCGACCGTGCGCGGCGCAGTGGCAGCCCGAACGGGCGAGCTTGACCTCCAGTCCTCATGGCCAACGCTGCGATGAAGACCAGATCGTGCCTGATCGCGGGGGCCATCGTTATTGCCGGGTGCGGTGGCGACGACGGTGTCGTTGATCGCGACCCAACCGATGAGGAGGCGCTCGCCATCACCGCCCTCGTGGGTGTTGATCTTCCAATAAACGAACAGCGCTGTGTCCTGCAGGGCATCGTCGACCTGCAGATCAGCCCCCAACAGATCGTGGACGGCACGCTCTCCGTCGATGCCGACGGCGCCATGCTCGCCGCGGCAGCCGAATGTGTCGATGATCTTGCATCGCTCGAACCATTCGTCCAGTCGTTCATCGACGGCGCCGCAGAGAGCGGCACCGTGTTATCCGTAGAAGAAGCTCAGTGCTCGATTCGTGCCCTTGAATCCAACGATCAGGAAGCCGCCATCCTTGACTGTCTCGGCGACCGGGTCAGTGAGGACGAGGGCTATGGCGATGACCTCGTTCTGGACCTGTTGTGGGACCAGTGCGCCGGCGGCAACCCGCAAGCGTGCGATGAGCTTTATCGCAACGCTCCCATTGGGAGTCGCTACGAGACGTATGGTCGAACCTGTGGCGATCTGCTCCCCGATTCGCGCGGACTCGAGTGTTTCGCCCAGATGGACTGAGCTACCCGGTCTTGAGATGGACTGTGGAGGCCGCGACCGTCATCAACCCGACAAATGCAAGCGCTACTGGAGCATCGTTCTGCTTCGCCGATACACGTGAAGTAGCGTGCAACAAAAGCAGCCGATGAGGAGTGACCATGTTCTGTCTTGCCGACATCGTGAGGGACAACGCAGCTGAGCGGCCTGACAAACCGGCGCTGATCTGTGATGAGCGAACGCTCACATACGCGGAGTTGAATGCAGAGGCGTCACTCGTTGCGAACGCCCTCCTCGCTGCCGGGGTCGAGAACCAGGACCGGGTCGGGATCATCGCCAAGAACATCCCGGAATACTTCACACTCACCTATGGCGCGGCAAAGATCAACGCTGTCTCGGTGGCAGTCAACTGGCGTCTGGCCCCAGCGGAGATGGGGTACATCCTCGACAACGCCGAGGTCGGCGTGGTCCTCGTGGAAGACGAGTTCCTGGGTCACCTCGACACGATGGAACTTCCCCGCAACCCTTTGATCGTGGCCATCGGCGGTGGTACCGGGCACCTCAGCTACACGGACTGGATCGCAGATGCATCGTCGGAGGATCCCAACTACCCGACCGACACTGACGACACCGGCGTGCAGCTTTACACATCGGGGACGACAGGGCTTCCGAAGGGCGCCGAGCTGAGCAACCGCAACTTCGAGGCGATCATGGGCCCCATCACCGACATGATCGGCTTGGACTCCGACAGCGTCGTGCTCCACGTCCTGCCGATGTTTCACATCGGGGGCAGCGGCGTGGCCAATGTTGGGCTGTTCAACGGATGTACCAACATCGTGCATCGCGACGTCGACCCTGGTCGAATCTTCGCCGATATTCCGAAACACGGGGTCACATCCGCGTTCATGGTCCCCGCCCTACTCCAGGTGCTCCCGATGATCCCCGGAGCCAGCGATGTCGACTACTCGTCATTGAAGAAGATCTTCTACGGAGCATCGCCGATCACCGAGGAGGTCCTCATCGCCTCGATCGCCCTGCTCAAATGCCCTCATGCCCAGGCGTACGGCCTCACCGAGACCACCGGCGTGGTCACCTGGCTCAACGCAGAAGACCACGACCCCGGCGGACCGCGTGCTCACCTATTGCGCTCTGCGGGGAGGCCCATCGAAGGAGTCGAGTTGCGCATCGTCGACCAGGACACAGGTGAGGATCTCTCCGAAGGTGAGGTGGGCGAGATCTGGGTGCGAACCGTCCAGAACCTCAAGAGCTACTGGAAGGCCCCGGAGGCGACCGCCGAGGTGTTTCCCGAAGGCCGAGACGAGAACGGGTTTGGCTGGTTCACCACCGGTGATGCCGGTTTCATGGATGACGGCTTCCTGTTCATCCACGACCGGGTGAAAGACATGATCGTCTCCGGCGGCGAGAACGTGTACCCGGCCGAGATCGAGAACGCAATCATGGCGCACCCGGGCGTCGCCGATGTTGCCGTCATCGGTGTGCCCAGCGACCGGTGGGGCGAATCACCCCTCGCCCTGATCATCCCGGCCGAGGGTGCCGATCCCACCGAGGAAGAGATCATCGCGCACTGCAGCGACCGCTTGGCCCGCTTCAAGCTGCCCACTGCAGTCCAACGCATCGATGCCATCCCGCGCAACCCGTCAGGCAAGATCCTGAAAGTCGAGCTGCGCAAACCGTACTGGGAAGGACGAGATCGCTCCGTCAACTGACGGACGCTACCCAGAGCATGTCGGGGCCAGGTTGTTCGGTGATCCAGCCGACAGGCTCGCCAGCGAACGACGCATCCTACCTATTGGGGGAGCGACCGCCGTTTCAGCAGGACTCGAGTGTTTCGCCCAGATGGGCTGAGTTACTCGGCCGGCGGCCGATAGAAGAGCATCAACTGACCCGCACCGGCACCAACCCCGCCGACTGCAGCAATGAGGAGCCCCGTCCAACCGTCGAGGGCCTGGATCAGGTCGAGCTGACAGTCGAGCGAGTACTTGCCCGGCCCGGTCGTGGCGATAGCGATGGCGATCACGGCAAGGACAAAGTTGTACTCGTAGCCGCCCTTCACGATAAAGAACCCGTTCTTGAGATGGACCGTGTAAGCCGCGACCGTCATCAACGCGACAAACGCCAGCGCCGCAAACGGCGTCAGTAGCCCGAGCGCCAACAGCAGCCCAGAGCCGATCTCGGTTGACGCGGCCAGATTGGCGTGAACCTTGCCCGGCCGCATGCCCATCGAGTTGAACCAGCTTGCGGTCCCCGCGATGCGACCGCCGGAAAAGTACTTCGCGTAGCCATGCGCTGCCATGGTGAGCCCGACGGCAACTCGCAGAATCAGAATTCCGAGACTTGCTTCGTCAGGGCCAAGGAAAAAATTGGCAGCAAGCAAATCTGCCGACATAGTGCTGTTCAGTACCTGACTCATGACCGACGATCTCCCATCATTCACAGCATTGTAGGAGACTCTCGCCGTGCCATTCCTATTGAGTGCAACCCGATCGCCTTTCGTTCCCGCAGACGACGCCTTCGGTCGATGGCATCCCGTCGATCTTGGGGCTCACATTGCGAACGAGGCACTGAACCGAGCCGAACTCACCGCCGGCCGCATCGACGAGATCTGGGTCGGATGCGAGGAACCTGTCGGTGCGCAAGGTGCTGATATGGCTCGCGCCATCGTGCTGAGCGCCGGGTGGCCCGATCACATTGGTGGCACAGTGCTCGATCGCGGGGAAAGCAGCGGAACCGCCGCTCTGCATGCGGCGGTCGCGGCCATCGAATCGGGACAGGTTGAGACCGCAATGGTGCTCGGCGTGCATTCGGCCTCGACCGTCACCCCAGGAGCCTCGGCGCTTGGACGCAACTACGGCCGCCCTTGGGGCGACGGCCCCGCAGCACGAGTCGCCGATGAAGGTGGGCTTTTGCCAGCCCCGCGCCAGGCCGAAGCTGCCGCAGTCTCAGTTGGCATTGATAGGGCCGCTCAGGACGCGTGGGCCTGGCGTAGCCATGAACTCCGCAGCGCAGCGTCACCGCCTACTGCAGTCGTACCCACCGACGCACGGCCTGCAGACGGAACAGCCGTGCAGCGCGGCACTACGATCGCCAACGACACCATCCACGCCTTGCCCATCGACCTGGCCGACCTCCCACCGATGTTCGACGGCTCCGGAACAATCACCAGCGCCTCCATCGCTTGTCCCGCCGACGGCGTTACCGCAATCATCTTGTCGCGACTCATAGCAGGCGATACCGGGCGCCTGGTTGGTACCGCTCGCGCAGCCGGTCATCCGCGTGACCCCATCGGCGGGCTGGCCGTCGCCGTTGCCGCCGCGTTACGCGACGCAGACCTCACGCCGGACGCCATTGCAACTTGGCATTTGGCCGAGCGCACCGCGGCCGGAGCTTTGCTCGCATGCAGGTGCCTGACCAGCTTTGGCGTGGACCCTGATCGCATCAACCCGCGCGGGGGTTCACTCGCCGTCGGGAACGCTGGAGCCGCCGACGATCTGCGCCTCAGCGTCGATGGGATCAGTGACAGCATGTCCGGCGACATCGTCGCAGCAGTTTCCTACGGAATGACAGGAGCGGCCGTCAGTGTCTGGACTCGGCAATAGGCTGCTGTCGTGAACGTGTTCAACGTGCTCGTCGCCATCGGTGCGGCCTACGTCATGATCCGAATCGGTCTTTCGATGTTGCGCGGACTGGCAACACCGATTCCCGAGCCTCCCCCGGCCGGTGAGCTCCGCAAAGTCAAGATCGGCTTTCGCTGCACAATCTGCGGAACCGAGGTTCGCATGACCATTTCCCCCGACCAAGACCCTGCGCCTCCGAGGCACTGTCTCGAGGACATGGACCTCGTCGCACCAATCGAGTAATCCACAGGCTGTGGACAAATCAGGGGATAATCACATGCATGTGATTCCTGTCGGGCCGAATTCGGTCTATCCTCACGGCCATGTCGCAAAAGCCCACAAAGCGCCGCGTCTCCGGGGGACGAACCACCCCCAAGGGAACTCGACCCGACGGCTATCAGGCCGAAACCATGAGTCATACCGGTCACGAGGACATGGCGGCGAGCGCCCCATGGGTGCCCGTGCTCATGTTCGGCCTCCTCCTCGGAGGCGTCATCGTGATCCTGCTCAACTATGTGGGCTCAATCTGGGACGCCAGCAACGGCATCCTGCTGCTCGGACTCGGCATGATCCTCGGCGGGATCATCACCGCCACCCAATACCGCTGAGCGCCTAGTCGAAATTTTCCCAGTAACGGCTCGGCATCGGGCCCTTCTGGTGCTTGTACTTCGATTTCAGTGAACTCGAACCGTACGGCACATCGGCAGCCGTGGTCATGTGCTGGAACGAGATCTGTCCGATTTTCATGCCCGGGTAGAGCGTGATCGGCAGGTTCGCCACATTGCTCAGCTCCAACGTGAGTTGCCCATCAAAGCCTGCGTCAACGAAGCCCGCCGTGGAGTGAATCAAGAGACCAAGTCGCCCGAGGCTCGACTTGCCTTCGAGACGGCCCACCAGGTCGTCGGGCAAGGCCACCCGTTCTAGAGTCGACCCGAGCACGAACTCGCCCGGGTGGAGCATGAACGGCACATCATCGACAGCCTCGACCAGTTCGGTCAGCTCCTCGAGATTCATCTTCACGTCGATGTGACCCATGGTGTGGTTCTTGAATACTCGGAACCAGCGGTCGAGACGTAGGTCGACCGAGGACGGCTGAAGCCCCTTCGGGTCAAGCGGGTCGATGATGATGCGGCCGGCATCAAGCTGTTCGCGAATGGTGCGATCGGACAAGATCACGACGAAGCTCCAGGAGGGTTGACAGTTGCGTGTAAAGGCTTGGGGATCCGCTCGAGGTCGACTTCAATCGGCCCACTGCGATCAGGATGGTCGCCGGTTCGGGCGACATCATCGTCGAGCAATTCGAGTTGTGCACCCCGGGCGGCGCGAGCACCCTGCATCCAGTGGGAGCGACAGAGCAGGTCATAGGTGACCTCTCCCGCGATCGAAGCGCCAGTATCGCCGACCACCACCATTTGGCCGGACACGACCTGTTCGCCATCGACGAAACGGGCGTTGTGGGTCGCTCGTTCTCCACACCAGCAACGCGCCTCGACCTGAATCTCCGTGCGCCGGTCGGCCAACTCCATGAACCGCGCCGAACCGGGGAACATTACGCCTTGAAAAGTGGTGAGCAGACCGAAGGCGTAGACGTCGACCCCGATCTCATCGACCACTCGGGCGAGCTGCTCGCACTGGAGCGGCTCGTAAAATTGCCCTTCGTCGCAAATCACCGCGCTGATATGACCCAGCGACTTGGCCCGCTGACGGACAAGCT
>JAACCU010000230.1 GCA_009937405.1 Actinomycetota bacterium | reverse complement strand
TCCAGCTCCGGAAGCGTTCGTGTTTTTGACCGCTGGGCCCGATGCCTGAACCTGTGCCATCGGCAAGAAGGTGGAAGCTAAAGATCTGCGAAAGATCCTGGGCGTGGAGGGCGGTGTAGCGAGAGTCCGCACCGCGAGCGGGGCCGGCTCGCCACAGCAGCCACGCCCCCAGTCGCCGCTTGTAGGCAATACGTGGTGAACCAATGTCGTTGCCCGACTCCATCAATGCAACAGGTGCCTCGATCCACGCTTCAGCGGAGATATTGCGGTCACGGGTCGGAAGGGCCGGAAGGTCAACCGTATGAATCGGCGTGTCATCGAACGGGCGTTGATCGGCGGGAAGTGGCCTGCTTTCGGGAATGTCAGGCATCGGTCCTAGACCACTTCCGGGGTGATGACTTCGAAGTCAAGGGCAACGGCAGCGGGGATTTGACGGAAGTCGAGCGTAGCGAATCGAACGGGCCGCGGCAGCCGATCGAGGGCAGCGAGGTGCACCGCGTCGACGGTGGTGAGGCCATAGAGCATCCCCACTTCCACCGCTCGGCCCAGACAGCGTTCGTCGATCGGCACCACCGTCATCGCATCAATGTCGGCCCGGGCCGCCGCGGCCAGATCTGCCGCCGTATACCGATCAGGGGCTGAGCGGTGGAGCGCCATCAGAAGTTCAGCCCGAGCGAGATCAGAAATAGCCCAAATATCGGCACCGGTCATGGCGTCGTTGATGAGTCGACGGTGAGGCCCGCCGGTATATCGCTGCAGTAGCGCAGACGGGTCGAGGGCAAGGATCGTCATCGGCGACGGGGAGGGTCGCCACGAAGCTCGGCGAGCACTCGATCAGGTGCGAGGTCCACCGGGAGAATTGGCGCAGAGCCAGTGGCAGCAGGCTTGTCATCTCGGATGGGGAGACGAACCAGGCCCGCAGCTGCCAGGTCGTCAAGGGTTGGGTTCGTGGTCGGCGTGAGAGGTCCAAGTTGGGCGATGGGTTCGCCATCGACGGTAATGACAACGCGCTCTCCACCTCCGGCGCGGCGCACGTGGATGGCTAGGTCGGCCCGCAGCTCACGGATACCGAGCTGCGGACGGCCGTCGTCGCTCATCATGGTGCGAATCGATTCATGTGAAGGACCAGATCATGAGTACACCAGCGTACACAGTCAGATTTGGATCGTGGTGATCATGTCGCTACATTCTCAGTCATGAACTTTGCATTTTCTGAAGAGCAAGAGCAGCTGCGCGAGTTTGTCCGGAGCTTCCTCGCGGACAAGTCGGCCGAGTCAGCAGTCCGTGAGCAGATGGACACCGAGCAGGGCTATGACGAAGCCGTCTGGAGCCAGATGGCTGAGCAGATGGGTCTCCAGGCACTGGCAATCCCTGAAGAATTCGGTGGCCAGGGCTACGGCTCCATCGAGCAGGTAGTTGTTCTTGAAGAAATGGGCCGCGCCCTTCTGTGCGCCCCCTACTTCTCGTCATGCGTGCTCGCCGCTAACGCCCTGATACATAGCGGCGATGATGCCGCCAAAGCTGCGCATCTTCCCGGCATCGCGGCGGGCGAAACCCGCGCGGCACTCGCCTTCACCGAGGAAAGCGGTCGCTGGGACGAGGGCGGCATCACCATGCAGGCCTCCGCCAGCGGTGACGGCCACACTCTCAGCGGCACCAAGAGCTTTGTGCTCGATGGTCACACCGCCAACCTGATCCTGGTTGCGGCTCGTACCGACGCCGGCGTGTCGTTGTTCAGCGTAGACGCTGATGATGCCGGTCTGACCCGCACCGCTCTCTCCACCATGGACCAGACTCGTAAGCAGGCGAAGCTCGAATTCGCCGACGTTCCTGCCACCCTCATCGGCACCGATGGCGGCGGGTGGGCCACGATGGAAACCGTGCTCGATCTCGCTGCCGTAGCCCTTGCCGCTGAGCAGGTCGGTGGCGCTCAGATGTGTCTCGATATGTCAGTTGAGTACGCCAAGGTTCGTGTTCAGTTCGGTCGCCCGATCGGTTCGTTCCAAGCCATCAAGCACAAGTGTGCTGACATGCTGCTCGAGGTCGAGTCGGCTAAGTCCGCGGCGTACTACGCCGGTTGGTGCGCATCGGAGTTGAACGACGAACTGCCCCAGGTGGCATCGTTGGCTAAGAGCTACTGCTCAGAGGCCTACTTCCACGCTGCGGCGGAAAACATCCAAATCCACGGTGGCATCGGCTTCACCTGGGAGCACCCCGCCCACTTGTACTTCAAGCGTGCCAAGAGCTCTGAGCTCCTGTTCGGTGACCCGACCTACCACCGTGAGCAACTCGCCCAGCGCATCGGTATCTAGCAGACCGAAAATCTCAGACACCCAGGTCGTACGCTTGTCGCATGGCCTGGGTGTTCTTTATTTTGGGTGCAGTAGTGGTGCTGGTGATCGCGTTCGTGGCGCTCGGCCAGGCTGTGGCTCGATTGGAGCTGCAGCGTCCCCCGGCCGTTTTCGACGTGGCCGCGGCGGTTCGATGGATCGCCGCCCGGTTGCCCGATGAGGTGACGGCGAGGGTCAGCTACGACGACGTTGAAACAGTTGTCGGTTGGCACCTCGATTGGTTCACCGATGTTGGCGTGTCGTCGGAGCACGGCGAAGAGTTAGCGGGCGAAGGCGTCGTCCATGAAGGCGCAGTAGCGGTTGAGGACGTAGCGGTTGAGGCTGTCGTGGCCAGGGCCGTCGCAGAGGCTGCGGCCGGAGGTCCCACTATCGATCCTGTCGCCGTCGTATGTGTGCTGGATTTACAGATGCAGTACTTGCGCGAGATCGGCGCAATGAGTGCCACAGCCGACGACGAAGCCACCCCTCAGGACTAAACCGTTCACATAGGTCGGCGAAATGTGCTTCACTGGTTTCACCAACGAAAGGAGGTGGTCCAGCTGATAGCTCAAAGTTTCGTGACCTTGGAGGTGGCTGGCCGCTAACGCAGGCCTGCTGGACTACCTGGCGAATACCAGCCAGTCACCCCTGCGGTGGTTGCGATCGGGGGTTTGTCACACCTGATCTGTCGCTTCGGCGTCACGCACCCCGCGGGTTTTCCAGCCAAAGAATGAGGAACCGCCCTGATGCTCAAGTATCGGGGCGGTTTCGCGCCCGGCTAGTCTCCGGATATGGATCGACCAAGCCGCTATGAAGGAAACCGCTACCTCGGCGATAAACGTGTACAGGTGGTCTACGACGTGGACGAGATCACCGATGACGACATGATTCTTCGGGTAACCGAATTGGCATCGACGTCATTCGGCCAGACCTTCGGACCAGACACGCTCGCCGAGGCCCGTAACCGCGGGTACGACCCAGTTTAAATGGACCAACGGTTCATAGTCGACGGCAATCAACTCGCTGCCCATATTGCGCAGCCGACACAGCTACATCCAACCGCTCAGGCCGGCCTCGTGATTGCCCACGGCTTCCCCGCCGAGGTCGGCGGGGGCATCAACAGCACCGCGAGCTTCCCGAAGCTCGCCGACCGAGTCGCCACGGACCTCGGATGGGTGGGCCTTGCCTTCGCGAGCCGTGGTGTGGCTGAGTCGGAGGGAAACTTTTCGCTCGGCGGTTGGCTTCGTGATTTGCAAGGTGCAGTTGCGTATCTTCGGGAGTCGGTTCCCGTTCATGGCGTCTGGATCGTCGGCTTTGGTACCGGTGGAGCATTGGCCATCGAGGCGGCTGCCTTAGATCCTGAAATCCGAGGGGTAGCAGCGGTTGCATCACCAGCCGACTTCCAAGACTGGGCAAGTAATCCGCGCAAGCTAATGGTGCTTGCCCGTGACATGGGTATCTCGCGCGACGGAGGCGATTTCGATGGTTCGTTCGACGACTGGGCCGCGGAGCTGAAGAGCATCGCTGCAGCCGATGCGGCGCAGCGTCTTGCCCCTCGTGAGCTGATGGTTCTGCACGGTGGCGACGATGACACGGTGCCTGTGTTCGATTCTCGAGCCGTTGCGGATGCGCACGGGACCGCCGATCTGCGGTTGGTTCACGGCGGCGGGCATCATCTTCGTCACGACCCGCGCGCAATGGCGATCCTGCTCGGATGGCTCGAACGACAGAGGGTGGCTCTACCACAGAGCGAAAACAGAGACCTCGCGTAACGTCCAAACATGCCGGTCTTGCCGGCGCGAAACGCTATCGCGGACAACGCCGGGCAAATCGTCAGTCGGTCTTAGATTTGCCTTTGGATTTCTGCACGAGACGCCAGGCCCGAACCGCGGCGTGGCCGGCCTCGCCCCCCATGTCGGCGACCGAGCGGGGGAGTTCATCGCCGAATGGCTCGCTGACACTTTGCCAATCTGCGGGGCGCTTGCCGAATCGTTTGGCGAGGACGGCTACGAGGATACGCGCCTTCTCGTCGCCATAGCCCGGCACTGCGATAAGACGATCATGGATCGCAGCGGCTGATCTCCGACCCCGCCAGATGGCGGCAGCATCACCCTCGTACTCCTCCAAGATGTGACTACACAGTGCCTGGATCCGTTTGGCCATCGATGCCGGAAAGCGGTGAAGGGCTGGTTTGGCCGCCACCAGGTAGGCGAACTCGTCTGGGTCGAAATAGGCGATTGTGGCCGGGTCGAGATCATGGTCGACCGCCGCGCCGAGCCGTTCGACCAGCCGATGCGGGCCCATGAACGCCAACTCAATCGTGATCTGCTGATCCAGCAACATTCCGATCAAGAGAGCGAGAGGATCCGTATTGATGCGGGCATCGGCGACGGGATCGCCGGTCACCCAGAGCGTGCCGGACTTCACTGGCCGGTAGTGGCGGCACCGGTGTCGGGGTGCGCCGGGTCGGGGCGGTTGGGGTCAATCCCGTACTGCTCGATGGCGGCCTTGACTTCGCCGGTGGTGGCGAGCCCGTCTTCGGCGAGAGCGGAGAGCACGGCAACCACGAGGTGCGCAGCGTCGACCTCGAAAAATCGACGCAACGCCTCTCGAGTATCGGAGCGGCCGAAGCCGTCGGTTCCGAGCACGTGCATATTGCGCGGCGTCCAGCGAGCAATCTGCTCTGGAACGAGGGTCATCCAGTCCGAGACCGCGACGATTGGGCCTTCGCTGTCGTGGAGCTTACGAGTGACCATCGCAACGAGTGGCTCATCGCCGGGAGACAAGCGGTTGCGACGGTCGCAGTCGAGGGCATCGGCGCGTAGTCGCTTGTAGGACGTGGCGCTCCACAGTTCCGCTGATACCCCATGGTTGTCGGCCAGCAACTGTTGGGCTTCCAGCGCGGCGAGAACCGATGGCCCAGAGAAGAGGACTGTGGCGTTGCGGTCATAGTCGCCGGTCTCGGGCCCATCACTGTACTTGTAGAGGCCTGAGGTGATCTCGGCGTTGTCGACATGGTCGGGCCGTGGCGGCTGAACGTAGTTTTCGTTGTAGATCGTGATGTAGTAAAAGATGTCTTCGCCGTCGGCAGCCTTCTCCGGGTACATCCGTGCCAAGCCGTCTTCGACAATCGCGCCGAGCTCATAGGCAAAGGCCGGGTCGTAGGCCTCGCACGCTGGGATTGTTGTGGCAAGCAGCTGGCTGTGGCCATCCTGATGTTGGAGGCCTTCCCCCATCAGGGTTATGCGTCCGGCCGTGGCCCCAAGGAGGAATCCTCGGGTACGGGCATCAGCGGCAGCCCACAGCGAGTCTCCGACTCGCTGGAAACCAAACATCGAATAGAAGGTGTAAAACGGCACCATGGGAACACCGGCGTTGGCGTAAGAGGTCCCTGCGGCGATCCATGATGCGGTCGACCCGCATTCGGTGATGCCTTCTTCAAGTATTTGTCCGTCGCTGCTTTCGGAGTACGAGAGCAGGAGGTCGTGGTCGACGGGCTCGTAAAGCTGGCCCCTAGGTGCGTAAATCTTGAACTCACGAAACAACGAGTCCATACCGAACGTGCGAGCCTCATCGGGGACGATAGGGACGACCCGTTCGCCGAAGGACTGGTCTCGAAGCAGGTCACGGAGAAGCGCGGTAAACGCCATCGTGGTTGAGACGTGACGCCCAGATGACCCTTTTTGAAGATCGATGAACGGCCCACCGAGCGGCGCCTTGATCGGGCGACGGTCACGGACAATCCGCGAGGGCAGACTGCCATCGAGGGCCTTGCGTCGCTCCATCATGTACTGGTGCTCGATGCTGTCGGGCGATGGCTTGAAGTACGGGGGTAGACCGTCTTCGAGCGCTTCCTCGGGAATCTCGTCCTCAACGTGGAGACGCTCGCGTAGCTCTATGAGTTGGGCCTTGGTCATCTTTTTGATCTGATGGGTGGCGTTGCGTCCCTCGAAGCCTTCGCCGAGGGTCCATCCCTTCACGGTCTTGGCCAGGATCACCGTGGGCTGGCCCTTGACCTCGCTGGCGGCTTTGAACGCCGCGTAAACCTTCTGGTAGTCATGGCCACCGCGCGGAAGGTGCTCGAGTTGCTCGTCGCTCAGGTGCTCGACCAGCTTGCGGAGACGCGGGTCGGGGCCGAAGAAATGCTCACGAATGTAGGCGCCGTCTTCGGTGGCGTAGCGCTGGTACTCGCCGTCGACGGTCTGGCCCATTTTGTTGAGCAGCACACCGTCGACATCGCGATGGAGCAGTTCGTCCCATTCGGTACCCCAGACCACCTTGATGACGTTCCAGCCGGCACCGCGGAAGACACCTTCGAGTTCCTGAATCATCTTGCCATTGCCCCGAACGGGGCCGTCGAGGCGTTGGAGGTTGCAGTTGATGACCCATTTGAGGTTGTCGAGATCGGAACGCCCGGCCAGCGATATGGCACCAAGGGTCTCCGGTTCGTCGCATTCGCCGTCGCCCAGGAACGACCAGACAGTGCTCTGGCTGGTGTCGTCGATGTGGCGCTGGTGGAGATACTTGTTGAAGCGAGCGTGATAGATCGAGTTGATTGGACCAAGCCCCATCGACACTGTGGGGTATTCCCAGAAGTTCGGCATCAGGCGCGGATGGGGGTAGCTGGAGAGGCCGTTGCCGCCGATTTCCATCCGGAAGTTGTCGAGCTGAGTCTCGGTGAGCCTGCCCTCCATGAACGCTCGGGCGTAGATACCCGGGGCAGCATGGCCCTGAAAGTAGATGGCGTCGCCGGGGAGGCCGTCTTCCTTGCCGCGGAAGAAATGGTTGTAACCGACCTCGTAGAGCGCAGCACTCGATGCAAAGGTGGACAGGTGGCCGCCAATTCCGTCTGCCGTCTTGTTCGCTCGAATCACCATTGCGGCGGCGTTCCAGCGGATGAAGGCGCGGATGCGGCGCTCGATATCTTCGTTGCCGGGGAAGAACGGCTGTTCCTCGGCTAGGATGGTATTGATGTAGGGCGTTGATGTTGTCGGCGGGACGCCCACGTGCAGTTCGTTGGCCCGTTCAAGGAGTTTGGCCACGATGTAGCGAGCTCGTGGGGCACCTTGTGCTCCCACTACTGAATCGAGCGAGTCGATCCATTCCTTCGTTTCTGTTGGATCGATGTCAGGGAGCTGCCGCGAATAGTGGTTAATCATAATTACTTCGAGTATTTCAGTATTTTGACAACTTCGGGCACGTTTCTGTTCAGATATGGTTTGCGAGGTGCCAGATCCTCGAACAGTCGTTTACACCGATGGTGCGTGCCGGGGAAACCCGGGGCCCGGTGGATGGGGCTGGGTAATCCCTGACGGCGCCTGGGCCAATGGCGCCGATCCCGACACAACGAACCAGCGAATGGAGTTGATGGCTGCCCTCGATGCCCTTCGCACCATCGAGGGCCCGGTCGAGGTCGTTTCTGACTCGACGTATGTCGTCAACTGTTTCAATGACGGCTGGTGGAAGGGTTGGCTCAAGCGCGACTGGAAGAACTCCAAGAAGGAACCGGTGGCGAATCGTGACATCTGGGAGCCACTCATCGAGCTGTATCGGTCGCGTTCCGACGAGCTCACGTTCACCTGGGTAAAGGGACATGCCGGCAACGAGTTCAACGACATCGCCGATCGGCTGGCCGTTGAGGCCTCCCATACCCAGGCGGGCCGATATGGGGTTGGTCCGCCCGACGACCTTGGCCCTCCAGATGAGATCGGCGGCGCACCCGTGGTTGATGCCGCGCCACCACGTCCTGGGCCTGACGGCGTATATGGCCAAACCTGGCGCCCGGCCGGTCGAGCGGTCGTGGTTACCGGTCATCAACCGCCCGAGATCGGCGGCTACGCCAACGACCCGGCCAACCCACCTCGAGAACATGTCGCGGTTCGTGCCCGTTTAGCTGAGATTCTCGAGGCGAAGAAGGCCGTCGATCCTGATCTGGTAGTGCTCACGGGCCTCAGACTGGGGGTCGAGACACTCGCTGCTGAGGCGGCAGAGTTTGTCGGCGTTCCGTTCGTGGTGATCCTGCCGTTCCCCGACCCTGATTTGGTATGGCCAGAGGCGGCCCGACGAAGGTTCGCCGAACTCAGCGCCCGGGCTCATGCCATTGTCCGCCTGGAGCGCAAGGCGCCGGAGTCTGCTCAGCGGGCAGGCCACGCGCTTGATCGGCGCAATAGCTGGCTCCGCAAGGTGGCAGACGAGGCGCTCATTGTTTGGGATGGCACCGAGAAGCGAGTGGGCAAGGTGGTGTCTGACTTCGAGATCAGCCACCCTGACGATGTCTGGGTAGTTAGCCCCTGAACGCAGCCGTTAGCGCTCGTTCGAGACGGGCATGCTCGAACACGAATCCTTCGGCCACAAGCGCACACGGCGAAATGTGTGAACTGCTGAGGAGTAGCTCTTGGGTGAGCGGGCGACCGAGTTTGGCCCAAAGGGCGATGGTCGGGGTGGGGATGAGCGTGGGTCGGCGCAGGGCGGAGCCCAGTGTCTTTGTGAACTCGGCGTTGGTCACCGGGTTCGGAGCAGTGAGATTTACTGCTCCCGCCACAGGATGCTCAAGGAGCCACAGCATGGCGGCGACGTGATCGGTGAGACTGATCCAGCTCATCCATTGTGTGCCCTTGCCGATACGGCCGCCGAGGCCAAGCTTGAAGAAAGGCAACTGTTCAGCGAGTGCGCCGCCACTCGGGTCGAGCACGATCCCGGTTCTGAGGTGAACAACCCTGGTGCGCTGATCAAGGGGTTCAGTCGCCGCCTCCCAGGCCTGCACGACTTCTGCAACGAACCCATGGCCAGGAGCGGATCGTTCGGTGAGCTTCTCGTTGTCGCGGTCGCCGTAGAAACCGATTGCCGAGCCGGACAGAAAAACGGCGGGCGGTGAATCGAGACTCGCCATGGTGGATGCCAGGAGGTGGGTGCCGTTGATACGACTATCGAGGATTCGTGCCTTCTGTGCCTGGCTCCACCGACGCTCAGCGAGCCCTTCGCCCGCAAGATGGATCACGGCATCAATTCGACCGGCGGCGGCCAGGGCATCGTGGTCGATGGTTCCCGCCGCAGGGTCCCAGCGCACCCCGGGCCCATTGATTGACGCGCTGCCGCGTACAAGAGGCACCGGCGCGTGGCCTGCGGCCCGCAGTTCGGCCATTAGCGCCGAGCCGATGAAACCGGTTGATCCGCTCACGAGAACCTGCATAACCACATGTTCTCACGCGCGCCCAAGCAAGCGTGAGTCGGGTGGCGCTACCATCGCGTCACGCAACCAGGGAGCAACGATGGACGACGACGCCGTTGAGCAGCCAGAGAAGCGGGCGCCACAAACTGGACTGATCGTTGCGGCGCTCGTCGCCGTTAGTCTTGCCGCTTTTGTGCTTCAAAACACAGATTCAACGCCGGTCACGTGGCTGATGTTCGACCGTTCAGCACCATTATTCATCGTAATCTTGGGGTCAGCGGTTGCTGGTGCAGTGCTCAGCGAAGCTGCTGGCTGGGCGATTCGGCGTCGGCGTCGACACAATCACCGTCACTAACTCCCCTAACCGTTGCTGTCTGCGATCGGGGCGAAAACTTCGACAAAGGACGATCGCGGGCGTGTGCTCTGGCACCTCATCGGAGATGTGTCGACGCTTGCTGAACTGACCTCGATCGGGCTGACGAGCTCGGCGAACATGCGTATCGGATTCGAGCCCATGTCGAACGCGTCATCCGGGAGCTCTGTTTGAGCCGGCAACTCAAAGTTCGATACCAACCATGCAAATGCCGGCGTACAGGGTGATGTCGCGGCGCTGGAATGCCT
>JAACCU010000229.1 GCA_009937405.1 Actinomycetota bacterium | reverse complement strand
TCACCGCCGAAATGGGTGCGGGTTCGGCGGGTTCGGTACGGTCGCCACTAGGAGGAGACCCGTGACTGACATACCCCTGCTCGGCGCAGACACCGGCCAGACGAAGATCCGAAAGGCGCTGGACGCCGCTGACCTGTCAATCGTCGACCGGTCCAAGCCATACCGCAGCCCCGCCATGCACCCCTCTGTCATGGCCGGTGGTGACCACATCTTCGTCAAGGCCAGCAGTTGGATGCTGGCGGCCGTCGAGTTGATCGAGATTTATCCCGGCCAACCCGACCAGATGCTGTATCTCGATCTCCCGGTGGGGGTCGAGGACAACCGCAGGTGGGCCCTCGATGACTTCACCGAAGAAAACGGTGCCACACGCTCCATTCCCGGTAGCCGTCTCTGGAGCAACAAGGAACGAGCAACCAGGTCATGCTCGAGTGCCCGCCGGTCGTCGTGCCCGACTGGCCCGGCGATCTCGTGCGATTCATCGGCTACAAGAAACAAACCGACGCGCTGGGCTACTTGCGCGACAGCGCAGACCCGATGCCCGCAGTCCACCCGGACCGCGACTTCGGCCGCGGCTCGACCATCCACGACGAGACCTGACACTCGGTGAACGCATCGCATCACCGGTGGCGAGTCCTACTCGGGCTCATTGGGGTCTACTCGGCGTTTGGGATGGCGGTGACAGCGCTCGCTCCAATGCTGACGCTGGTGCAAGAAGACATCGGCGCGTCGCGTGGGTCGATGGGCCTTGCGCTCGGAGCGTGGGCGTTCATATTCATCTTCACCGCGCCTCTCGCTGGACGGTTCATCGACAGATTCGGTATCGGATGGGCGGTAAGCCTCGGCGGCTGCTCCGTTGCCGGATCACTTCTCGCCCGAGCCAACGCCACCAGCGTCTCGTCGATGTGGCTCGCCGTTGCCCTGTTCGGCGTCTTCGGCCCACTCATTTCTGCATCCGCGCCGACATTCGTCGCTCGATGGTTTCCCGACGAAGCCGAACGCCGCCGGGCAGTCGGGCTCTATGTGATCGCGCCCGCAGTCGGCGGCGTGGCGATCGTCGCCACAACCAACTCGTTTCTCTTGCCGTGGTTCGACGACAGTTGGCGAACAGTTCTGATCGCCGAATCCGGTCTGGCCGCCGCACTCACCATTGTTTGGGCAGCCACCTATGCCACTGCCACCAAGCCATCGATTCCGCGTCCAAAGGCCGCGCCTGAAGGAGGCCACCTCCGCGAGCTCCTCGAATCGTCCGGTGTGCGCCTTGCGCTCGGCCTGGCCTTCACCGTCTTCTTCGTCAATCACGCCCTCGGGTCGTGGACGGTCACCGTGGTTGAAGATCTCGGCGGCTTCTCGCCGTCAGTCGCCGCGAACTGGACCGCTCTGGCCGGCCTCGTCGGTATCGGAATCTCCGCGGTGATACCCAACTTCGCTAACCCTCGGCGTGTCGTCGGTTTACTGATCGCCGCATTCATCCTGTTGGCACGCGGCCTCTGCATCACCGCGTTGGGTTCACCACCACTCATTGTGATCGGCACGATTGTCTCCGCCGCGCGCTCCGCGCTGGTCCCTCTCACCATCCTCATCTTGATGGAAGCCGACCGGGTGACACCATCCAACGCCGGCCTGGCCAATGGCATCTGGTTCGCGGTCGGTGAGGTAGGCGGTGTGAGCGGTCCGTGGGTCATGGGTCTCATTGCCGACTCGTCAGCCGGGTTCACCGGAGGCTTGCTCGTGGTCGCGGGGCTCGCATTCGCCACAGCGATCGGGACACGACTGGCTACCGTGTCCAGGTGAATCGAACCCGCCACCTTCGCCTCCCCGGCATCATCTTGGTCGTCACGGTCCTTCTCGATCAGCTGACCAAGTGGTGGGCCGAAGATTCTTTGAGCGACGGCGACACGTTCGGACTCCTACCAACGCTCGAGTTCGACCTCGCCTACAACAGCGGCTTCTCGTTCAGCACTGGCTCAGGTCAAGGCCAATGGGTCGGCGGCCTCGTGATCCTGCTCTGTATCTACCTCGGCATAATGATCTCGAGGACAACCGATCGAGTTCGTCTGTCAGTACTCGCCACGATCCTCGGCGGTGCCCTCGGCAACCTCATCGACCGTTTGTTTCGCGGTGACGGTGGGTTTCTCTCTGGCGAGGTCATCGACTTTATCGATGTCAGCTGGTACGCCGTATTCAACGTTGCCGACATGTTCGTCGTCTGTGGTTGTATTGCCTACGTGATCGTAGAACTCCGAGAACACCGGGCTGCCCCGAAATGAGCATCACCGTCACCCCAGCCAGCAACGCAGTCGGTGCGTTTGTCAGCGGAGTCGACATTGCCGCCGGGCTGAGCGACAAACAATTCACCGAGATGCGCCAAGCGTTCGTGGACCACGGCGTCATTTTCCTCCGTGACCAGGACATCACCCCCGCGCAGCACATCGAATTCGCCGAGCGGTGGAGCGAGATCAACATCAACCGCTTTTTCCAGCCCGTCGAGGGTTACCCAAATGTCGCTGAGGTGCGAAAGGACCCGGACCAGGTCCACAACATCGGCAGCAACTGGCATACCGACCACTCCTACGACGACGAACCGGCGATGGGTTCAATCCTGTATGCCCGTCAAGTTCCGGACGTCGGTGGCGACACGATGTTCGCCGGCCAGTGCGCGGCCTACCAGGCCCTCAGCGACGGGTTGAAAGACACGCTTGGGCGAATGTGGGCCCACCACTCGAGTCGCCACGCCTTCGGCGCACTTGCATATCTTCAACCCACCGAAACCGCTCAAGTGGGGAAACGGATTGGCAACCCTGAACTCGCCACCCAGGACTCGCGGCACCCCGTCATCATCAAACACCCACTGTCGGGACGGCCCGCCCTCTACGTCAACGGCGATTTCACTGTGCACTTTGACGGGTGGACACAGGACGAATCCGAGCCCCTGCTGCAACAGCTCTACGCCCATGCCTCACGCCCCGAGTTCACCTACCGCTTCAAATGGGAGAAGGGCTCGATGGCGATCTGGGACAACCGAGCCGTCCAGCACAACGCCATCAACGACTACCAGGGCGAGTCCCGGCTGATGCACCGAATCACCCTCGAAGGCGAATCCCTGGAACCATTCGTCGTGAGCTGACGTTCAATTCACGATGACTGCAATTCTCGAACCCGCCGAGGCTGCGCCAGATCTCACACCCTCGCCGGCTCCCGAGCCATATGCCGTGCTCAAGCACCGTCGCGGCACCCGCTGGATGCATTGGATCAACTTCCCGCTGCTCACCATCATGATCTGGAGCGGTCTACGGATCTATTGGGCCGAGGACATCTACGCCTTTGGCATCCTTGACTGGGAGTGGTTCACGTTTTTCCCCGAGTGGTTCTACGAAAGTCTCGGGCTTGAGCGAAAGCTGGCCCGTGGGCTCGCGTTCCACTTCTCCTTCGCCTGGCTCTTTGCCATCAATGGGATCGCATTCGGCGTCTACACCATCGTGACCGGCGAGTGGCGCGG
>JAACCU010000228.1 GCA_009937405.1 Actinomycetota bacterium | reverse complement strand
CCACCGCCTCATCAATGGCGGCGACATCCCCGATGTCCAGTGGATGCACGGCGACCTGACCGCACAGAACGATGTGATCTCCGCCGCCGAAGGCGTTACCCACATCGTCCACCTCGCGGCGCTCCAGATCCCTTTATGCCGCGCCAATCCAGCCGGCGGCGCTGCCGTCAACGTCACCGGCACCGTCAACGTCTTCGAAGCCGCCAAAAAGCATGGTGTCAGTCAGATCGTACAGGCGAGCAGCATCGCTGTGTTCGGACGGTCGTCGGACTATGCCGAACGGATCCTCCCCGCCGACGCACCGCGGCTGCCCAATACGCTGTACGGCGTCTGCAAGGTTGCCACCGAAGATCTCGCCAAGGTGTTCTGGGCTGAGGACGGTATTCGCAGCGTCGGGCTCCGACCACACACCGTTTTCGGCCCCGGCCGCGACCAGGGCATGACCTCTTTACCGAGCGTTGGCATCGAACACGCCGTGGCCCGTCAGCCCTTCCACATCGACTTCGGTGGATCACTCGACTTCCAGTACGCCCCCGACGTCGCGGCGGCATTCATCCACGCCGCCCGCATCGATATCGATGGGGCACCAACGTTCAACATCACGGGCGACAGCACCACCGTCACCGAGTTCGTCGACACGATCAAAGCTGTCACCGGCTTCGACCAAATTACGCACGGGACCGACCCGCTGCCCGTAGTCGAAGGAGTGGACGCGACCGACTGGTTCGAGCGAGCCGGTGGCCCTACCCCCACACCTCTGCGCGCCGCAATCGAAGAGAGCGCAAACATTTTCGCCTCGGCGAACTGACAACGAACGAGGATTGAACCAACACCGATGAAACTTCTCCGTCACGGCGAGCCGAACAACGAACAGCCAGCCGTCATCCCCACAGGTAGCAACGAGGTGCTCGATGCCCGACCTGTCACCACCGACTTCGACCCGAACTTCTTCGACCAGGATGGTCTCGGACGGCTTCGAACCGCTATGGCCGACGGCACGCTACCCACTATCGACATCACCGGTCAGCGGCTAGGACCGCCGCTCAAGCGCCCCGGCAAGATCGTCTGCATCGGCCTCAATTACCGCAGCCACGCTCTCGAGGGTGGCATGCCGGTCCCAGATGAACCGATCATCTGCATGAAGGCACCCACCACGTTGGTCGGGCCCAACGACGACGTGCGGATCCCGCACCAGTCAACCAAGACCGACTGGGAGGTCGAGCTCGGTGTCGTAATCGGCAGCCGCGCCAGCTATATCGATACCCCCGACCACGCGCTCGAACACATCGCCGGATACGTGCTTTCGAACGACGTCTCCGAACGCGAGTTCCAGCTCGAACGTGGAGGCCAGTGGGACAAAGGCAAGTCGTGTGACACCTTCAACCCACTCGGCCCGTGGGTGGTGACCCGAGACGACATCCCAGATCCACAGACGTTGGAAATGTGGCTTGATATCGACGGTATGCGTGAGCAGTCGGGACATACGTCCGACATGGTCTTCACCGTCGCCCACATCGTCTGGTACGTCAGCCAGTTCATGGTTCTCGAAGCCGGCGACTTGATCAACACCGGAACGCCAGCCGGGGTCGGTATGGGTAAGAATCCATCCCGTTTCCTCCACCCCGGGCAGGAGATGCGACTGAGTATCGACGGCCTCGGCGAACAGTCGACCCACACGGTCGCCACACCGTGACGCACATCGATTTGCCCTAGCAGTTGCCACACGAACAGACCCTCTGGTCGCCCGTTATCGATCGAGAACGCCACCCCCAATGACCACCGCCGGACACGACTGACCTCCCGGAGACCTCATGCCGTCGGTGCCGATCGGCCCGGCGCCACCGCTTATCGGAGTATCACGATGACAACCGGCCACGATCATGCCTACACCTCGGCCACCGACCTCTCACAGATGATTCGCGATCGGGAGGTCTCCCCCACCGAGCTGCTCGACTCCGTCATCGATCGAATCGAAGAGCGCAACCCCGACCTGAATGCGATCGTGTTCACAGGCTACGACGACGCCCGTCAAGCAGCCGCAGATGCCGAGCAACAGGTACTGAGCGGAGGCGAGCTTGGTCCACTGCATGGGGTGCCGACACTGATCAAGGACCTCTTCGACTTCAAACCCGGGTGGCCGGCCACATTCGGAGGCATACCTGCCCTCGCCGATCAGGTGATCGACGGTAACTGCCTGTTCGCTGAACGCATCCAACAGGCGGGAGCGGTGATCGTCGGCAAGACCAACAGCCCCGTCATGGGCATGCGCGGCACCTGCGACAATCCGTTGTTCGGGCCATCGCGGAACCCGTTTGACACAACGAAGAACACCGGTGGTTCGTCGGGGGGCAGTGCCGGCGCGGTCGCCGACGGGCTGGTTCCGTTCGCCGAGGGGACCGACGCAGGCGGGTCGATTCGGATCCCGGCCGCCTGGTGTGGGGTGTACGGGTTCAAGGGTTCGTGGGGCCGTGTGCCTGCCCCACTGCGACCGAACGCGTTCGGCGGGACAAGCCCTTTTGTGGCCGAGGGCCCAATCACACGCACCGTCACTGACGCCGCCCTCGTAATGTCGGTGCTATCCGGATACGACTCGCGCGATCCGTACTCGCTTGCCGACTCGCCCAACATGATGTCCGCCCTCAACGACGACCTGCGCGGCAAGCGGATCGCCTACAGTCCCGACTTCGGTGTCTACCCGGTCGACAGCGAGGTGGCCGCGATCGTGGCTGCGGCTGCGCTTGCGTTCGAAGAAGCTGGGGCGATCGTCGAGGTCGTCGACATCGAAATTCCCTACAACCACATCGAGCTCGCTGAACTGTGGTGCCGCATGATCGCACCGCTCAACATTTCCGCGATCGAAGACCTGAAGGCCGCCGGCATCGATCTGCTCGGCGAGCACCGCAGTTCAATGCCACCCGAATACGTGCGACGCATGGAGGACGGCTATCGCCTTGGCCCGGTCGAAGTTGGCCGAGACCAGGTGATGCGCACATCGGTGAACGATGCCGTGCAGACAGTGCTTGACCAGTACGACCTTCTGCTGACGCCCACGGTCTCGGCACAGCAGGTTGACAATGCTGACGACGGTGACACCATTGGCCCCAGCGAAGTGGATGGAGTCACGGTGGAGCGCCTGATCGGCTGGTGCATGACCTACTTCCTCAACTTCACCGGCCACCCGGCCGCCTCAATTCCGGCCGGTATGATTGATAGCCGTCTCCCGGTCGGGATGCAGATCATCGGTGGTCGCTACGATGACGTCGGTGTCCTCACGGCGAGCCGAGTTTTCGAAGAACTCCGACCCTGGTTCGATACGTATGAGCTCTGCCGCAATCGCTGAACACCCGCGATCGCCGAGCTAAGGCGGGAACTGATCGTGGCAATGCCGAGCGATGTCAGAGCGGCGGCAAACCCACACATCATCGAACCTTGAGATGCAGTCGGGGAATCTGCGTAGAGCGGCAGCCCGACCGTCCCGACCGCTGATGCGACAGTGCAGCCCGATGGATATCATCTTTGACGCAGTCTGACGACCGGCTCAGAGTAGGTCAAACGTATCGCGCAGGTATGACAGAGTTTCGGGCACCCATACCCCGGGGAATCCGCCAACCGAAGCTAGATCAGCGGGCCGCGAACCAGTCCGAGCGCCACCCGAACGCCGACCGCGATACCCATCTTGAGTCCCGGTGCCTCACGAGCGACTCGGCCGACCCACAAACGCGTCCCAATCAGCAGAGGCGTCGCGAGAGCGCACGTGATTTATAGCCATCACCATTGTCATATAATATTCAAAGGAGGGGTCGTCAGCGAGGTGCTCGCCCTCGATCAGGAAGCCGATCTCACCGGCCGTCTCCCAGATTTTCTGGAGTAGTTCAACGTCGATATATCGATCGCGTCGAAATGCGTCGACAGTCAGCACGAGGACTCCTGCGGGCTGCACGGCCGTGACCACATCGATTGCACCTGGATCGAGCCCGCGCCCTTGCTGGGCCGAAACGATGGCCGTTAGTCGCCCGCCAAGTCGGCTCGCCAATCGCTCGAGCGCTCGTACCTGCTCGTCGTCGGTGGGAGCACGCGAAACTCCGGGCTCTGGGTTGTGAGCACTTGCGTACTCAAGCAGCACGCCGACGTATCGATCAGCCTTCATCGCGCTCGAACGCTAGCCCAAGCCGCGTCAGAGGAGATGTGCGCAGCACTCTGAAGTACCGGAACGGATCCTTCATACCGAGTGGGGCAAAGAGGTTCTTGTACCTGATATTGATGGAGAGACGCGAGTCGACTTCACGATTGACGAGAGAGCCGTGGAACAGTCCGGGCCAGAAGAGCAGCGCGCTGCCATACGGCACGACCATGAGTTCCGCTACTTCATCGAGATACCTCTGGAAACCTTCCGAATCATCTGGATGAGCGCGATGGAAAGCGAGGGCCTCGCGCGATGCCAACTCGTCCAAGAGGTACATGCTCTTGGTGCCAGCGCAATCGACCAGAGGCAACCAAACGACGACCTCGTATGGCGAGTTGGCGGGCGCATCGCGGTGCAACTCCGTCGGTCTCGGGTCGCCTGGCGGCTGGAACACGACATTGGGCGCTCGTTGTACGAGCACGTCGATACCGACCAATTGTGCCAGATGGGGCTCAAACGCGGTGAAGACATCGAGTCCGACATCGAGCCTCTCTGTCATCACGTTTGTCAATGCCATTCGAAAGGTGTTGGCGGCATCACCTGCCAAGACATGCTCGTGCAACCGGTCCAGGTCGTCGCCGACAATGCGACCACTCGACACGCCAAGGATCTCATACGCAAAGTCCCTAACCGAGGCGCGCATCCGATCGAGTGTGGATGGATCGACCGCCGGCACGACGACGAAACCACGCGCCTCGAACTCGTCGAGCATGGCGTCGGACATCGGAGTGGTCGCCATCGGTGCCAAGCCTCAGGCCCGGGCGAGCTTCTTGCCGTGCGTCAGTTGCATCCGGACGATTTCGATGTCCTCTCGGATGAGGTCGACAGTGGACTGCAGGTGCACCCGGAACCCGGCGACGATGTCGCTTTGTTTTTCATACAAGGCATCGTGACGGAAATCCAACGACATGCGCTGATAGCAAGTCGAGTGAATCCACAGCACCTCGATCATCTTGATCCAGCGTGGGGAGTTGGCCTTGCGATAGATCGAGAAATGCAGCTTGCGGTTGAGGCTGATCCGCTTCGCTTTCTGGCGCCGCTTGTTGCCTGCGATGGGCTGAGCAAGAATGTGGTCAAGGTGTGCGACCTCTTCCTTCGTGAAGCGATCAAGCTGGCATTCGGGTGCCGTTCTGATCGAATAGAGGTCTTCGAGGTCCGCAACGGAGTGAGGTGACATCTTGGAACAGCGATTGTGGACGAAATGGACAAATCTCTCGGTCTCGAGCGTGCTGTCTTCAATCATCGTGTCTCGTGCGCTCATCTAGGTTCCTGATCGAACTGTGTCGACATTCAGAGACTAACGGAGGCCAGCCTCGCTCTGGCTGACCACACCGTTCCTTGTTCATAGGCTGCGGCCACGCGGAAGATGACCGTATCGACGACGGTCGCGGTCGCAAACTGAAAGACTATCGATAGCCCGGAGCGAACCTGACAGACGCAATCGGACTCGGGTGAACCTGCCCATCCACCTTGCCAGAAGTGTCACCACATTGTTTATATGCTCAAACGGGGTTTATTTCTATGATCTCGGCAAGGCGGAAAGGTATGCCCTCTACAAGCTATCTAGTAGGTAGTTGGGCGAAGAGTCAACGACTTTGGTTTGACATTGCCGACGTCGCAACCGTGCCAATCTCTTTAAACGTAACGAAGTTGAGCAGCAAGGTGTGGCAAGGTGCCTCGCCTGGGTGACGAAGTGGCCTTCCCATTAAATACCTACCAGTGCGCCCTTCTGGCAGCCGAAGGTACGGATGGAATACGACTTGCTCACGCAGTCAAGGCTACCGTCCGATCCTGACCGCGCCGGAGGAAACCATGTCGATCGCCACCGAAAAGTACGTCCGCCTCACCACGTTCACACGCGACGGGCGCCGCAAGGAGTCGCCGGTCTGGATCGCCGAGGTGGATAATGATGCTCTCGGATTCACAACCGGTCTCGGCTCGTGGAAGGTGAAGCGAATCAACAACACCCCCAGCGTCGAGCTCACACCGAGCGATGCGAAGGGCCGGATTGGCGACGACGCAGAATCGGTCACCGGGCAGGCCCGCGTGGTGACCGGATCCGAGTTCACAGCCGTGGCCACCGCTATCAAGGCCAAGTACGGCATCCAGGTCAGCATGATGCTTGCGGTGTCACGTGTCGGCAAGCTGATCGGCAAAGGCGATGCCAGTAATTGCGCCATCATCGTCACCCTCGACCGACCGTCAAAAACACAAGGCCGGGTCCGCCCATAATGCGTAACTTGCGGCCCGTCCGCTGATGCAAGACAACGGTGTTCTGGACAAGCCCAAGTTCTGGGTCGCCTGACACGGTCCACAACTGAACTGAAAGAAACGGGCCACCCGCTTGGGTGGCCCGTTTCTTTATTATCCGGCGAATGGCTCCACTGGTGAAGCGACCGCCGGCGGAGTCTGCGTCCTTGCGGATTACTCCTCGAGGGCTATAGGGAGATCATCGGCGTCGGAGAACTCTTCGTCCTCGGGTAGATCGACAACCGCTTCCTCTTCCGACGGCATGACTGCCTTCCAGACCCGGTCGGAGATCTCAACCATGATCTCGGGGTTCGCGGTGAGATACTTTTTGGCGTTTTCTCGACCTTGGCCGAGTTGCTCGCCGTCGTACGTGTACCACGCACCTGACTTCTTGATGATGTCTTCGTCGACGGCGAGGTCAAGCACGGAACCCTCACGGGAGATGCCGTGACCGTACATGATGTCGAACTCAGCCTGCCGGAACGGTGGAGCACACTTATTTTTGACGACCTTTACACGAGTGCGGTTACCAACTACCTCGACGCCGTCCTTGATTGCCTCGATGCGACGAATGTCGAGCCGGCACGATGAGTAGCACTTCAGCGCACGACCGCCAGGGGTGGTCTCGGGCGAGCCGAACATCACACCAATCTTCTCGCGCAGCTGGTTGATGAAGATGCAGACCGTGTTGGACTTGTTGAGGTTGCTGGTGAGCTTTCGCAGCGCCTGTGACATGAGGCGAGCCTGCAGACCCACATGAGTGTCGCCCATCTCGCCTTCGATTTCGGCGCGAGGTGTGAGGGCCGCGACAGAGTCGATCACCACGACATCGAGCGCACCGGAACGGATCAGCATGTCGCAGATTTCGAGCGCCTGCTCACCAGTGTCGGGTTGCGAAATCAGCAGCTCGTCGATGTCGACGCCGATCGCCTTGGCATAAACCGGGTCCATCGCATGCTCAGCATCGATGTAGGCACAGATGCCGCCGTTGCGTTGAGCTTCGGCCACCACATGAGTGGCGAGGGTGCTCTTACCCGATGACTCGGGGCCGAAGATCTCGGTGACACGGCCACGGGGCAATCCGCCGATTCCGAGGGCCAGATCCAGGGCGAGTGCGCCGGTGGGAATCGATTCGATCCCCAGCGAGCTTTTGTCGCCCATCTTCATGACCGAACCCTTGCCGAACTGCTTCTCGATCTGCCCGAGGGCTACGTCGAGTGCTTTGTCTCGTTCCACTATTTTCTCCTGTGCTTCTTCGCGATGCGCCTCTTCAGTGCTTCGCAGGGTGTTGGGGGTGTGGTTTCTTGCTAGGGCTCGAACATACGGAAGGGGTGTGACAGTCTTCCAGCCGAACGAATTACAACAACGTAACTCCGAACACCCGTTCGGTCAAGGATCATCGTCGAAGAAAGCAGTTCGGTCAGGCCGGATTGCATATCGTCGGAGAACGGAACCATTCTGGAGTCTGATCCGTTTACGTGAATAACCGTCCAAACTAGGACGTGAAAGACCGTCGCAACCAGGAGTCGACATGACCGAAACCAGCTTTACCGACGCAGAACTCCGCGGGCGCCTATCCCCCGAGCAATACACGTGTACACAAAAGGCCGGCACCGAGCGAGCCTTCACCGGCGAGTACTGGGACTGTCATGACGACGGCACGTACCGCTGCGTTGTCTGCGATATCGCGCTCTTTAGCAGCGAGACCAAGTTCGAGTCTGGCTCTGGCTGGCCAAGTTTCTTTGAGACGGTTGGTGACGACGTTGTCACCATCGTGACCGACGTCAGCCACGGCATGGTGCGAGAAGAGGCCGTCTGCACAGCCTGCGGCGCCCATCTCGGCCACCGGTTCCCCGACGGCCCCGCCCCGAGCGGCGACCGCTACTGCATGAACTCGGCGTCACTTCGGCTTGATCGAGACGACGCCTGATTGAGCAACTGAGTCGGTAACAAATCTCCTCTGAACTGGTGCTTCATCGTTACCAACCGCTCTGGTGTCCAGTGGCGGCGAGGACCAGGGTCTCCCCCAACCACGTATGTCGTTTTGCGGAAGTGAACGAGCGGTTCTCGGACCCGGGCGAGGGTAGTGTCGAACCACCCTGCCCGGTCCGGGTGGGCGGCGGTCAGGTTCTAGTCGAAGCAAGTCATCGCTTCGACAAAAATGCTCGCGACGCCGCCCAACTGTCAGGCGCTATGCCTTTTCCCACAGTTCCCATTGTGCGGTGCCGTCGGGTGAGACATCCCAGTCGTACACCACGGCCTTCCCGTTGAGAGACGCGAGGGATGCAGCATTCGTCTCAAAGTACGCGACGCCTTTGAAGACAAAGCCGCCTTCCGCGGTCGGGTGTCCAATGCCTGTCGCTCGGAACGTGGCGACCCCATCAGCCGTCATGATGACACCGGCATTCGGACATTCACCATAAAATGCGCCGTCGGCTCTCATCGTGGCGTTGTAGGTCGCAAAGCTCGTAACCTCTGCGCCTGCGAGGGTGCCGGAGAGGCCCGAAGCCGTCGTCTCAAAGGTTGGCATTCCATTGACTGCTGAGATCGATTTCATCGATGTTGGTCCTGAGATCGAGCCCACGTGACTTCCAAGCATCTTGTACTTCGTTTGTTCGTTGTGAATTACGGGCAGCTTAGGTGAATGAGTTTTAGCCCTCCAAATGAGATGTTGCCCTGTAAGCAGGGGTCATTGGGTAGGGGTCATTGGGTAGGGGTCATTGGGTAGGGGTCATTG
>JAACCU010000024.1 GCA_009937405.1 Actinomycetota bacterium | reverse complement strand
CAGCATCACCAGCATCACCAGCATCACCAGCATCACCAGCATCACCAGCATCACCAGCATCACCAGTTACAGCCACCGCGGCATCACCGTCAGTCGCAACTTCATCACCACCGCACGCAGAGGCAAGGACGGCCAACACAAGAGCGGCGGCTGCGAGGCGAAAAAATGACATCATAATGCGTGGGGATTTACTCATACATCCAACAATAACCTCCTCAGCTACTGACCGCGTCGGCGGGTGACTTCATAACAGCCCACTGCGGCGGCGTTGCTAACGTTGAGCGAACCGAGAACGCCAAGCATAGGGATCGATGCCACAGTGTCACAGCGCTCGCGAACAAGGCGCGACAGACCTGGACCCTCGGCCCCAAGCACAAGAGCCACAGGCTCGTCAGCCATCGGAAGATCGAAGATCGACCGATCTCCACCAGCATCGAGACCAACCGTCCAGATGCCGCGACCGCTGAGGGTTTTCATCGCCGATGGCAGGCCGCCGACCACTGCCATGCGGAGATGCTCCACAGCGCCCGCTGCCGCCTTCGCGACGGTTGGCGTGACGTGGGCGGCACGATGCCGAGGCAGGATGATGCCAGTGACGCCGCAGCACTCGGCCGTGCGGAGAATGGCACCAAGGTTGCCGGGGTCAGTGATCCCGTCGAGCATCAGCAGGAACGGTTTCGTTCCATCGATTTCGGGCTCCATGAGCTCCTCGAGCTCGGTGGCCCGAAGCGGTGCCGCCATGGCAAGGACACCCTGGGCACCGTCGGTGCGGGTCATGGACTCGAACTTGCTGCGCGCAATCTCGCGCAACGTGACCTTCTGCTCGTCAGCGAGGTCGATGATGTCATCGAGAATCGGCGCCGAATCGAGATCGCTGGCAAACATCACCTCGCGCGTTCGACGAGTGCCGGCCATCAACAGTTCGCGAACGGCATGGCGCCCTTCGACCTGATCACCGCCCAGCGAGCTGCGCCGGTCCTCATCGGTCTGACGCAGCGGTGTGGTGCCGCGCTGGCCCTCGCGGCCTCGACCTCCCTGCTTGGGTTGCCCCTTGCCGCGACTGTTGGGCTTGCCGGCGCCGCGGGTGTCTCTCTTTGCACTGCGAGGTCCCTTGGAACCACCCCCCTTGGGGCGACCGCCGCCTTTGCCTCCACGTTCGTTGCTCATCGCAACACCAGGGCTACGGCCCACGCTGCGATTCCTTCGCCGCGGCCAAGGGCCCCGACTCCTTCGGTGCGACGACCGGTGATGGTCACCGGTGCGCCAGCGGCGTCACTCAAGTTGTGTTGCATTTCATCCTTCACGGGGGAGAGCTTGGGCCCGTCGAGTACGACGGAGCAATCGATATTGCCGACACGCCAACCTTCGGCGTGCACAGCGGCGGCTGCCCGGCGGAGTAGCTCAATGCTGTTTGCGCCGGCGAGCTCTGGGTCAGTGTCAGGGAACATTTGGCCGATGTCACCAAGGCCACAGGCGCCGAGAATGGCGTCGGCACAGACATGGGCGACGACGTCGGCATCGCTGTGGCCTGCTAGCCCTTGCGCATCGGCAAAGGTGACCCCTCCGAGGACAAGGCGGCGCTCCGGGTCCTCAGAGCTGGCGTGAATGTCGAAGGCCTGCCCAACGCGGAATGGAACCAGTTCGTCGCTCACGAGCCGTTCTCCGTAAGCCGTGTCTCAGTACGCCCTGTCTCAGTACGGCTTGTCTCAGTTAGCAAGGTCCGGGCCACAAGCAAATCTGCTGGCGTGGTGAGTTTCAGATTGCGAGGATCGCCGGGCACGAGCACCACTGTGCCACCCGCAGCCTCAACGAGCGTGGCGTCGTCGGTGGCATCGTGGCCGGAGGCGTGGGCGGCACGCAGGGCGGAAGCTGCAAATCCCTGCGGGGTCTGCACCGCGACGAGCAAAGACCGATCGACCACGCCGCCATCGTGGCGTCGAATTGTGTCGGTAACCGGCACCGACGGCACGGCAGCGTCAGCTCCTGCACGGACTGCAGCCACCACCGATGAATAGACGGCATCATCGGCGAGAGGACGAGCACCATCGTGAACGAGGATCACCTCGGCGTCGGCGGGAACAGCGGCGAGACCGGCTCGAGTTGACCCAGCGCGCGAATCCGCGCCTGCCACTACTGCGACCAAACTTCCAGCGCACTTGGGAGCGAACGCTGCGTCGGCCACACGTTCAGCCGGAAGGACGACGACTACCCCTTCAGCGTGGCGCGCGGCCACAGCCACCGAATGGTCGATTACTCGCTTGCCGGCGAGGTCGAGAAACTGCTTTGGTGCACCGAATCGGGTGCCCGATCCGGCGGCAACGACGACGACCCACACCCCGCGCCGTGCGTCGCCGTCACCCAACATGGGGCACCGAATCAACATCAGGTGGACTCATCTCACTAGTGTGGGCTGAAATCATGACTGACTCCACCCTCCTCCGTTCGACTTTGCTCTTTGGCGATCTCGATGAAGACAGCATGCAGGAGATCGTTGCCGCTTCCAAAGAGCGTTCTTTGCGGCGTGGCGACGTGCTCTTCAGCGAACACGAGGAGCCTGATGCCCTCTACGTCATGATTTCTGGCCGAGTCGCCATCGCCAACAAATCGATCGATGGACGCGAGTCGATGGTGGCCCTTATGGAGCCCGGCGATCTCTTCGGCGAGATGGGGCTCTTCGATCGCATCGGCCGCTCGGCGCAAGCACGGGCGCTGGAGCCGTCGGCGGTCATCATGGTCCCCTACGGGCCACTCGGCGAGATCTACGGACGCCACCCCCAGGAGATGTGGAGTGTGGTGAAGCTGTTGGCCCGCCGTCTTCGATCGATGGATCAGGCCCTCGCTGATTCGGTCTTTCTCGATGTGACCGGCCGCACGGCCAAGCGTCTCCTTGAACTTGCCGGTGACAGCGACGAGTTCGTGCTGCCCATGACGCAGGAAGAGTTAGCCGGCATGGTTGGCGCCAGCCGCGAACGGGTCAACAAGGCCATCGCCTCGTTCGTGAAGCTCGGATGGATGGATCAATCCGACCGCCGCTACGTGATCACCAACCGCGAGCAGCTATCGATCCGTTCTCGCTGATCAACCGAATGGTTCAGCCGACAAAACCGGCCAGTGCCATTGCCGCCGCCAACGTCGGCGCTCGCAAGATCTCGAGCTCTGGCACATCGATGGTTGCCGCCTTCGGCACGATTGCCCGCCTGAACCCCATACGGGCGGACTCGGTGAGCCGCCGTTCGAAATGGCCCACGTGGCGCAACTCTCCACCGAGGCCAACTTCTCCGATCACGACGAGGTCGTCGGGAAGAGGTTGGCCCGTGAGCGATGAGACGATCGCCAACGCCACCGCAGCATCGGCTCCAGGATCTGTAACTCTCACACCGCCGACCGCAAGCGCGTAGACATCGTTGGCCATCACCGCGATGCCGCACCGTCGCTCAATCACGGCCAAAAGCATTGCGAGTCGACCTTGGTCGATTCCCTGCGCGCTTCGTCGAGGATTCGTGAGCTGGCTCTGCGCCACCAGAGCCTGGACCTCGATGAGTAGCGGCCGGTTTCCGTCGACGGTCGGCACGATGGCCGAACCAGAAACGCCGGTGACACGATCGGAGAGGAATAAGCCACTGGGGTCGTCGACAGGAGTAAGCCCAGACCCATCCATTTGCAAAAGACCAACCTCGTTGGTCGGACCGAAGCGATGTTTGCTCGCCCGCAGCACGCGAAGGCCATGATGACGATCACCATCGAACTCGAGCACTGTGTCGACTACGTGCTCGAGCACTCGTGGCCCAGCGAGCGTGCCTTCCTTGGTGACGTGACCGACGAGCAGGACGGCCGTACCCGCCCGCTTAGCGTGCTGGACGAGCGTGTGGGCGCACTCGCGCACCTGCGCCACCGAGCCGGGAGCAGAGGCGAGGACGGGGTCATGGAGCGTCTGCACGGAGTCGATCACGACGAGGTCAGGCTTGATTTCATCGAGGTGACCAACAATGTGAGGTAGGAGGGTCTCGGCAACCAGCCACACATCCGGGTGGACTGCCAAGAGCCGATCAGCGCGGCCGCGAACTTGCGCAGCCGACTCCTCCCCCGACACATACAGCCCTCGCAGCCCTGTCTTGGCTGCAGCCCCGAGAAGTTGGAGCAAGAGGGTCGACTTGCCGATACCTGGTTCGCCACCAACAAGTGTGACAGAGCCGCGCACAAGCCCCCCGCCGAGTACTCGGTCGACCTCGCTCAGCCCCGTCGATCGGGCCGCAGCATCCTCATGGGTGACCTCGTCCATCGGCTGCGGCGTGGAAGGTGGCGACAAGGGGGCCGAGATGGCTTCGCGAACCTCGAGTTCCTCGACCATTGTGTTCCACTCGCCGCATCCATCGCAGCGGCCGGCCCATTTCGGGGCCGCCGACCGGCAGTCAGTGCAGCGATAAACCGTTCTCGTTTTCGCCATGGCGGAACCCTACGTGACCGGTGTGACAGCTGAGATGCAACGGTGCTCTGAGCACGCGATGCGACCTAGCTGGTGCGGCGAGCCCGAAGGAGATCCTCGAAGCCACGAACGACAGTGTGCTCGGTTTCGGGGGCTTCCTCGGCGCCGGTGACGAAGAAGCCAGTCGCCAGACCCAGCTCTTTGGCCGCATCGAGATGCTCGGGCACGTTGGAGAGGTAGAAGCAGTCGTAGAGATCGACCGACATCGTGCGCCGGGTGGCTTCGAAGAGCGCAGGTTCCGGCAGTGTCGACCCGACATCACCACTGACCATCCACGACGACACAACACCTTCAAGCGACGCCATACGGCGCAGTCGGTCTCCCCAGACGCGGGGCTGATTGCCGACCGCAGCGACTGGCAAGCGGCTGGTGGCCATGCGGTCAAGGAACGGGTGCAAGCCAGGAACGAGCCGGAAGGACGAGAGGTAGCGCGTCTCGATTTCGTCGGCCATCGGACCAAGCCCAACATTGCTCCAGAATTCCTCCGGCGAGATACGGCCGAGAACGAGTTGGTGATGGTTCCCGCGGATGACCTCTGGATCGATCTCAGGACGCTCGGTGGTGATCAGGGGAACCAATAGCCCTTCGAGCGGGTTGGTCGGGCGAACAATCACGCCGTGCACGTCAACGAACAGCATCCGCAGCAGGCGACGACGAGGACGGTTGGCTGCAGCTTCGCGAGTAGCAGCGCGCTTCTGACGCTTTCGAGCGTCACGGCGACGGCGGCCTTTCGGCACCCTCCACGTCGCCAGCAAGAAGCTGCCGAGACGAGACAGCAGCACAAGCGCGAGGAGGATCGAGGCAATGATCGCCACCAGAGCCCAGACGCGCGGAAGGATGTCGTACGACGACGAGCGAGCATCGATCTCGGTGCTGGCATCGCCAAAGGCAAAGATCCAGGTAGCCGTCTCGTCGGTCACCTCACCGGACTCAGATGAGGCTCCACTCGGCATAGTCACGTTGATCGCGAGGCCAAGCGACTCTTCAAACGATGTGGCGGCCGCCGTCTCGATGCTCAGCAGGGTACGCCCGAGCGGCATGCCGTCGAGTTCGCCGGCGAGCAGATCATCACCGAGAAACTCGAGCGACGGACTCGGGTCGACCGTGGCGCCAAAGGTGTAGTCGGTGGACGCCGGTCGCAGACCGATCTTGGAAAACTCGTGAACCTCGGTGATCTCGACACCAGAGAAGATGACCCCCGGACCGAGCAGCTCAGCCAGCACGCTTTCGAGTTCGGTCGCCGACAGGAAGGGCTTCGATGCAACAAGGGTGATGCCCCCGTCTTCCACCGTGGGGCCATCGAGATCCCATCCCGCGGCGGGGAGGTCATCGAACCGGAGTTCGCTGGGATCACCGGTGACCAACGCGACTGCGGCAGCGTCAGCCACCACCGTGAGCGACACAGTGCCGGAGCCATCGTCGTCGATGACGATGTCGACGGTGGAGTCGACGCGACACGCCGAGAGTACGACGACGAGAATCGTCCCCAAGACCAGCGCGCGCACCCGAAGCATCCCAAGAACGCTAGACGGAATTTTGCCATCTGCGGGTCCATCGACAAGAAACGGAGACCAACCCGACCCACTGCGATAGCCGCGACAAGGCCGCCGGTGCCGCCGGTTGCCGTCCGGGGTCATGCCATGAGCGGTTCTTTGATGATCCGGGGCATGGCCGTACCCATCCCTCGAACTGCAGTTCAACCGCTCGCGGCGCCTCGCAGCGTCGCCGCCAAAGAGACGACGGCGACCGAATTCGTTACCTAAAAGGTGCTCTCGACAGCGTCTTCGAGCACTGGCTCTGGTTCGAAACCTTCGATCGAACGGAACACGATCTGGAGCTCGCCCTCTTCTTCAGGGTTCGGCTCAACGTCGACGATGATGATCTCGCCGGCGCGGAACTCCTTGTAAAGAAGCTTTTCCGATAGCGGATCTTCAACAAGGCGCTGGATCGCGCGCCGCAACGGACGAGCACCGAGCGTGGGGTCGTATCCCTTTACGGCGAGGTGGTCCTTGGCAGCATCACTGATGTCAAGGCCCATGCCTTGGCCGGCAAGCTGGACAGCGGTGCGAGCGACCATGAGATCGACGATTTGGCGGACCTCAGGCTGCGAGAGCTCGTGGAACACGATCACGTCATCGATGCGGTTCAGGAACTCTGGACGGAAGTGCGCCTTCAGAGCCTCGTTGACCTTTTCCTTCATCCGCTCGTAGTTGACCGCTTCGTCAGATTTGGTGAAACCAAGATTGGCCTTGCGAAGGTCAGCGGTGCCGAGGTTGGAGGTCATGATCAGCACGGTGTTGCGGAAGTCGACCGACCGGCCCTGCGAGTCGGTGAGGCGACCCTCTTCGAGGATCTGCAGCAAGGTGTTGAAGACATCGGGGTGAGCCTTCTCGACCTCGTCGAACAGGACGACGGAGAAGGGCTTGCGCCGCACTTTCTCGGTGAGCTGGCCGCCCTCTTCGTAGCCGACGTAGCCGGGAGGCGAGCCGACGAGGCGGCTGACCGTGTGCTTCTCCTGGTACTCAGACATGTCGAGGCTGATCAGCGCCGATTCGTCACCGAACAAGAACTCGGCCAGGGTCTTGGCAAGCTCGGTCTTCCCGACCCCGGACGGGCCGAGGAAGATGAACGAGCCGCTTGGGCGCTTCGGGTCCTTCAAGCCAGCCCGGGTGCGGCGGATCGCTTGGGAGACTGCCTTAATGGAATCTTGCTGGCCGATGACCCGCTTGTGCAGCTCGTCTTCCATACGGAGGAGCTTCTCGGTCTCTTCTTCGGTGAGCTTGTAGACGGGAATGCCGGTCCACAGTGAGAGAACCTCGGCGATGCCTTCTTCATCGACCTCGTCGAAGAGATCAACACCAGATGCCTTGGCGTCGCCTTCCATTGCTTCGCGTCGGGCAAGCAGTTCCTTCTCGCGGTCACGCAACAGACCGGCTTGTTCGAACTGCTGGCCCTCGACTGCATCCTTCTTTTGGCGGACGACGTCGGAGATCTCAGTCTCGAGTTCTTTGTGTTCGGGCGGGGTCGCCATGCGCTTGATTCGCAAACGCGAGCCGGCCTCATCGATGAGGTCGATGGCCTTGTCAGGGAGGAAACGGTCTGCGATGTAGCGGTCGGCCAGGTTGGCCGCCGCAACCAGCGCCTGATCGGTGATGGTGACCCGGTGATGGGTTTCGTAACGGTCGCGCAGACCCTTGAGGATTTCAATCGTGTGCGGCACCGTTGGCTCGTCCACAACAATCTTCTGGAAACGACGCTCGAGAGCAGCGTCCTTCTCGAGGTGTTTGCGATACTCGTCGAGCGTGGTGGCGCCGATGGTCTGGAGCTCACCACGAGCAAGCATCGGCTTCAAAATCGAGGCTGCGTCAATGGCGCCTTCGGCCGCGCCGGCACCGACAAGCGTGTGGATCTCGTCGATGAAGAGAATGATGTCGCCGCGGGTCTTGATCTCCTTGAGCACCTTCTTGAGGCGTTCCTCGAAGTCGCCGCGGTAACGCGAACCGGCAACAAGAGCGCCGAGGTCGAGCGTGTAGAGCTGCTTGCCCTCAAGAGTGTCAGGGACCATATCGTCGGCGATCGCCTGAGCAAGGCCCTCGACGATGGCGGTCTTGCCGACGCCGGGTTCACCGACCAGCACCGGATTGTTTTTGGTGCGACGGCTGAGAATCTGCATGACCCGCTCGGTTTCGCGAGACCGGCCGATCACCGGATCGAGCGCCTTCTCACGAGCGAGCTGGGTGAGGTTGCGACCGAACTGGTCGAGCACCACCGAACCAGACGCAGAATCGCCGCCGGACCCACCGGTAACGGCCCCTGCCTTCTCGCCCGAACCACCAGCGCCGCTGCTGCCTTCGCCGCCCGCTCCACCACCGGCGTAACCGGAGAGAAGCTGGATGACCTGCTGGCGCACGCGACTCAGATCGGCTCCGAGCTTGACGAGGACCTGAGCGGCCACGCCTTCGCCCTCACGGATGAGGCCGAGAAGAATGTGTTCGGTGCCGATGTAGTTGTGCCCGAGCTGCAACGCCTCACGGAGGCTGAGCTCAAGGACCTTCTTGGCACGAGGGGTAAAGGGGATGTGACCGCTGGGGGACGAACCGCCCTGGCCAATGATCTCCTCAACCTGGGCGCGCACCGCTTCGAGGCTGATGCCAAGTGACTCCAGAGCCTTGGCGGCGACGCCCTCACCCTCATGGATGAGACCGAGCAGGATGTGCTCGGTGCCGATGTAGTTGTGGTTGAGTAGGCGCGCTTCCTCTTGTGCAAGCACCACCACTCGTCGAGCCCTATCGGTAAATCGCTCGAACATCGGTTTCCTCCCAAGTCGGGGACTGTCTGTCTGAGTGTATCGGCACCCTCAGCCCTGCAATCGTCGCAACGCACGGTGATAGCCGTCTGTTCCGATGATCAAGGTTCCAATCGGCAGGGATAGCCGTCTAGTAAAGGAACCGCATAGCGTAGGGGGGTGGCTGCCCAACCGCTTTCGATTCTTCCTTCGATGGAAGCCGACCTCGACCGCACCGAACACGAGCTTTTGCGGGTTGTGGCGGCCGACGGCGAATTCCTCACCGAAATCGCCAGTCACCTGATCAAGGCCGGCGGAAAACGGGTACGGCCTGGCTTTGCCATGGCTTCCGCCGCGGTGCTCGACTCCTCCGGGGCTGCAGCGTCGATCAATGTGATCCGCGGTGGATGCGCCGTCGAACTCGTCCACATCGGCTCGCTCTACCACGACGATGTAATGGACGATGCCACAACTCGCCGTTCGGTGGTTTCGGTAAATGCCCGGTGGGGCAACCTGCGAGCGATTCTGGCCGGCGATTATCTCCTCGGTCGGGCCTCCGAACTCGCCGCTGGGCTCGGCACCGAAGTGGCGGGCCTGCTCGCCACGACCATCACCCAGTTGTGCGATGGTCAGATCCAGGAGTTGCAGTCGCAGTTCAATCCCGACCGCTCAGTCGAGGCCTATGAGCGCTCGATCACGGGGAAGACGGCAGCGCTTCTGGGAACTGCGTGCCGGATTGGCGCCCTAGTCAGCGACCTCCCTCGCCCGGTAGTCGAATCGCTCACCGAGTTCGGCCTGGCCTACGGCATGGCGTTCCAGATCGTCGACGACATCCTTGACATCGTTGCCAGCGACGAGCAGGCCGGAAAGCCCACCGGCAACGACCTGCTCGAGGGGATCTACACCCTTCCGGTCATCCATGCGCTCGGTGACCCCGTCGTGGGCGACGAGCTTCGCAGCCTCCTGACGCCAGAGATCACCGACGCCCAGCGAGATCACGCACGGATGTTGGTGCAGCAAACGACGGGGGTACAGGTTGCACTCGACACCGCCCAAAGCTTCGCCGATAAAGCAGCAGCCACACTGGCGGACCTTCCAGACAGCCCCGGATCGCAGGCTCTTCGAGCCGCCAGCGATGATCTCATCGCCCGCGCCCAAGCCCCGCTCTAAGTTTGGCGCTCCAACCAGTCATCAATGAGCTTTCGCGCTATCGACATTGACGGCGGAATCATCGGCAGGTCGGCGGGACCAAACCACTGAGCATCGATCACCTCTTCACCATCGACGGCAATGTCACCCTCGACCCATTCGGCGACGAACCCCAACATCAGCGAGTTGGGGAACGGCCACGGCTGACTGCCGAAGTAGCGGATGCCGTCGACCCTCACCCCGACCTCCTCGAACACCTCACGGCGCACCGTGTCCTCGAGTGTTTCGCCCGGTTCCACAAACCCGGCGAGGGTGCTGTACATCGGAACGTCCCACCCTCGGTTGCGGCCGAGAAGGCAACGGCCGTCGGAACGTTCGATCAAAACAATCACCGCCGGCGACAACCGCGGGAAGACAGTGGTTCCATCGGCGGCGCATCGCAGCGCTCGGGTGTCGAGAACAGCTTCATTCGCCGTTCCGCAGCGTCCGCAAAACTGATGATCGCGCTGCCACTCAAGCATTTGCGTGGCCCGCCCGGCAATATTCCATTCTTCGTCGGAGAGCGCACCGTGCAATGAACGGAGGTCGCCGACGCGGTGACCGTCGAGGAAGCTCAGCTCGCTCTGGTCGTCGGGGAGCCGGGACGCCCAGTAGTGAACGTTTCCAAGCCGGCCGAGAATGAGATCACCCGGCTCGCGCCCCAGTATCGCCCTTGCTTCAGGATCGGCAAGCGCACGGGCCGACCCGGACGCCTCGACACGAACAATCACCCTCGACCCCGTCACCAGAATGTGGCGATGTTCACCGATGGCCCGATCGGGGCTCGCGTGTAGTGGTTGAAACATCGATGCCAGCATTCCAGACGCGGCGTGACCAAGCCCGTCACTCAACAATCGCACCATTCCCCACCGGCGACGACGACGTGTCGCCACGGGCACGGCCGAGGAAGTCCAGGACCACTTGGTTGAAGTAGCGGGCCCCTTCGACCATAAAGCCGTGAGCTTGGCCGCGGACAACGACGAGTTCGCTGCGCGGGATGCGAGCGGCGATCTCTTCGGCATCGGCAACCGGTGTGAGAATGTCCTGACTGCCGGTGATCACCAGGGTTGGCATGGTGACCTGGCCAAGCTCCTCGGTGGTGCCGGCCTCGAAGTTCCTGATGGCATCGAGCTGGGCGATAAAGGCGTCGGCCGGGGCCCGCACCAAGAACGGCCCGAGCAGGGCGGCAATGGGATAAAGGCGCCGCACAGAGCGCGGACCGAAGAGCCATTCGAAGTTCTTGACGGCGAACGCTCGCATCCCTTGCGTGCGGATGAGGTCTTCCCACTCGTCGAAGAGTTCGTGACGCCATCCGAGGTCACAGGCTGTACATGCCAGCACGAGCGTGCGGCCACGCTCCGAAAACCCAACCGCGATGATCTGCGACAGGGCCCCGCCCATGGACGCGCCGATGATGTGCGCCTGTTCGACATCGAGGTAGTCGAGCACTTCGACCGCATCGAGCGCCATTCGTTCGAGTGAGTACGGGCCGGGTGGCTTGCCGCTACCACCCGAGCCGCGATTGTCGACCGCGATGCAGCGGTACGCCGAAAACGCTTGGCGCTGACGAACCCAGCCGACGTTGTCAGCCCCGAGGCCGTGGATGAACAGCACAGCCTCACCGTCGGGGTCGCCCCACTGGGTGAAACGGATCGCGACGCCGTCGGACGTGGTGATGCAACTCACGCCACGCTCCGATCGACCTCAAGACGAACCACGGACTCCCAGTTGTAGAGATCTTCGATGCAATCGCGTGTCGAATGCGACGCCACGAAGTTGAGGTCGCGTTCGGCCGCCTCAGTCGAGACTAATCGTCCGTGGGTAAGCGATTCGATCGAGTGTTCCGGGATTGGGGCGCCAAGCATCGCAGTCGCGGCACGAGCGATGAGCCAGCCAGGGCCCCATGTGGGCACGAACGGGCGTCGCCCAATCCGTGCCGCCTCAGATCCGCGAATCGTGCCTTCACCGGCGATGTTGAATGCACCACTCTTACAGGCTCGAACAGCGGCCGCGAACGCTTCGTGGACATCGTCGATGTGAACGAGTTGGAGTTTGCCCTCAAAGAACAATGGCCCCGTGGGCACAAACGGGAGGCGAAGGTACCGGCCGAGCGGACTCGGAATATAAGGTCCCACAATTGGAGCGAAGCGCAGGGCGGTCACCGCAATATCGGGCCGCCGCTCGCTGAAGTCGGCGGCAACGCTCTCAGCATCGGCCATCATCCACCCGAAGCGGGAATGCGGTTTGAGATCCGCCCCCAAAACGGAGAGGGGTCTGAGCCCGGTGTCTGATCTGCCGTAAACATCGGTGCTGGACCGCATCACGATTTGTCGAAGACTTGGGCAACCCCGGGCCGCACCGAAGACGGAGCGGGTAGCGGCGCGGGTGCGGATCTCGGCGTCGTGGGGGTTGGAGCGGGAGTGCGGCTCATAGATGCCAGCGTGGATAATGACCTCGGGGTCGAAATCCACGAGCAGACGCGTCCGCTCTTCGACATCGGTGGGGTCTACCCGATGGAAGATGGCACGGCGAATTCGACGGCGTGGGGGTTCCATATCGATGCCGAGCATCGATGTTTCGCGACCATTGTTGAATCGAAGAGCGACACCGGTGCCGATGTCGCCGCCCATTCCGACAATGGCAATCCTCATGCGTCGCCGTCGACTCCTTCGCCCGCGGTCTGAGCCTGCTCGGGGCTCGAACTCGCTCCGGCCTCCGGTCGCAGCGTCGGAAACAGCACCACATCGCGGATCGTGGTGGTGTTGGTCAGCAGCATCACCAGACGGTCGATACCGATGCCCAAACCGGCGGTACCGGGCAGGCCGTATTCGAGTGCCCGGATGTAGTCCTCGTCGACCATCATCGCCTCGTCATCACCTGCATCGCGGTCGCCCTCTTGGGCCTCAAAGCGTTCCCGCTGGATGACCGGGTCATTCAGCTCCGAAAAGCCGTTGCACAACTCGCGGCCGGCCACGATCGCTTCGAATCGCTCGGTGTACCCGGGGCGATCACGATGCTCACGTGAAAGCGGCGACACCTCGACCGGGTAATCGGTCACAAAGACCGGACCCCACAGCTCGGACTCGCACGTCTTCTCATAGATCTCGAGGATGAGCTTGCCAGGGCCGTAGTGCGGCTTGGTCTCGACGCTGAACTTGTCGCACAACGCCCGCAGTTCGTCGATCGGCGTGTCGAGGCTGATGTCCACACCGGCGTGTTCAAGGATGAGTTCCTCCATCGTGGCTCGACGCCACGGTGTGGTGAGGTCGACTTCACGACCGTCGTACTCGATGACCGTGGTGCCGTGAACGGCGACCGAGGCCGCCGCCACCATGTCCTCGGTGAGCGTCATCATGTCGTCGTAGTCGGCGTACGCCCAGTAGAGCTCCAACATCGTGAACTCGGGATTGTGCCGAGTCGACATGCCTTCGTTGCGGAAGACTCGAGCCATCTCAAAGACCCGTTCCATGCCGCCCACCACAAGCCGCTTGAGATACAACTCGGGGGCGATGCGCAGGAAAAGCTCGGTGTCGAGCGCGTTGTGGTGCGTGGTGAACGGACGAGCAAGCGCGCCCCCGGGGATGGGATGCAGCGTCGGAGTCTCCACCTCGATGAAGTCTCGCTCGTGGAGCCAACTACGAATTGCCGCCACGATCTGGGACCGCCGACGGAATGCCGTGCGGCTCTCCTCGGTAACCCACAGGTCGACATAGCGCTGGCGATAGCGGGTGTCGGGATCAGAGATGCCGTGCCACTTGTCGGGGAAGGGACGTTGGGCGTGAGCGAGCACGGTCCATTCGTCGACCCGAACCGAAAGTTCGCCGCGGCGAGTCATCATCACGACACCGGTGACTGCGATCCAGTCGCCGATCGACAGGCTGGTGAATCCATCAAAGTCAGGCGTCGACTTCGCCATGGCAAAGAGCTGGATACGGCCCGTGCTGTCCTGCAGCGAGCCGAAGGCCACCTTGCCCTGGTCGCGGCGAAGCATCAGTCGACCGGCGACGGTGACGATCACTTCAGTCTCGGTGCCGGCCTCCATGTCGCCGTGGGCATCAACGACCTCAGCGGTTGAGTGGGTGACGTCGTAGCGGTAAGGAACGGTCTCGGTCATCGTCTCATTTTCGCCTTCTGGCTACGCGCCGTGTGGCTCATCGTTGGTTTCGTTGATGCACGATCCGAAGACCGTGGAGGGTGAGGAAGGGCTCTACGTGCTCGATGGTCTCAGACACCGGCGAAATCAGGTGGGCAAGGCCACCGGTTGCCACGACGTTGATGTCGCCGAGTTCGTCGCCAAAGCGACGAACCATGCCGTCGATCATGGCGGCGAAGCCGTAAACGGTTCCGGACTGGATCGATTCGACCGTTGATTTTCCGATGACGTTTCGAGGCTCAGTGAGCTCCACGGCACGAAGCGCGGCAGCACGACCGAACAGCGCATCAAGGCTCACTTCGATGCCCGGGGCGATGGCGCCGCCAAGGAACTCGCCGGCCTCAGAGATCACGTCAAAGTTGTTGCCGGTGCCGAAATCGACGACGACGGTGGGGCCGCCGTAGAGGTCGTAGGCCGCGATCGCGTTGGCGAGGCGATCGGCGCCAACCTCCTTCGGGTTGTCGTAGAGAATCGGCATTCCCGTCTTCACGCCGGGTTCAATCACGGTCGGTTCAAACGACAGATAACGCGCGATCATCTGGCGCAGATTAGCGAGAATGCGAGGCACGCCAGAACACACCGAAGCACCCATGAGATCGTGGTCAAAGTCGATACCGACCGTGTCGAGAAGCGAGCGCACAAGCACCGAGTACTCATCGCTGGTGCGCTCAGCGTCAGTCGAGAGGCGCCAGTGGTCAACAAGACCGACAGAAGCGCCCTGGCCCGCCGTGGACTCAGGGTCATAGAGCCCCAGCACCGTCTGGGTGTTTCCGACGTCAATCGTGAGCAGCACGGGGTAGAACGCTACCGGCGGCCCCAGACAAATTCAGCCGAAGCCGCGGGAGTCCTGCTTCAGGGCGAGATCAACACTGACGGCCGAAGCCACCACCAAGGAGCGAAGCGGCTCAGGCAGATCGGCATGGATCTGAAGCACATAGTTGTCGGCGGTGGTGAACATCGTCTTCGCCAATCCCTCCCACGTCTTCGTGATGCGTGCCACCTCGGTGCCGGACGAATCCTGAAGGTTGAAGTTCCAGGCCCGCCAGTTTTCGCCGCTCAGCGTCCCGACCGCCTGACCACCAGCTTCGAGCGAGAACCGGATCTTGCCGATCATGTTCTTTTGGATGATCGAGCCAACGTCGTTGCCGGCGCCATCGGTGATGTGCACTTTCGACTTGGCAAACTTGGCCGGCCGGGTGACAGTCAGATGCACATTGCCCTGCATGTCGACAAGTTGCAGAGTGTGCGTCATGAACTGATCGAAGCTCGAGATCAACCGAGCGGCCTTCTTCAGCTTGCTTTGACCGACCTGGCGAATCGCCCCGATCTGCGTACCTGCCTCGTCGTATACGGCGTACTCCGTGTTGATCTCGATCAGCTTGGCCTTCTGGTTGACCACCAGCACTCGCTGGTCCATCAACCCTCCACCCGCCGGGCCGCCCGACGCGATACCTGCCTTGCCTTGGACCTGGTCCTGAATCTTCTCCGCACTCATTCCCGTGGTCGGGAGAGGTGCGCTCTCGGTGATCGGGTCATTACTTTGGCGTCCATGATCTGCGACCTGATCAGTCCACGTGGTGCCATCCCAATACCGATGTTGATGCCGCCCCGCTGGATCCGGATACCAGTCCGCTGGATGATCGCTCATCCCAGAATCCTAGTCGCGACGAAAACCGGGATAGTGCGATCGGCATCAGCGGCCTTGACCTCGTATTCGGTGTAGGGCGGGAATACGGCTTCGCCGCGGGTGTACCACTCGGCTCGCTCGTCGCCTGTGACTTCACGAACCCGATAGTTCTTTGGCGCCGGGCCATCCTGGATCGCGACGTCCTGATCAGCGAGCAGGTTGTAGTACCAGCCCGGGTGACTCGGCGCACCACCCTTCGAGGCGATGATCGCGTACTCACCCTCATGCTCCACCCGCATCAAGGGCACCTTGCGAACCTTGCCGCTCTTGTGGCCCAGCATCGTCACCACGATGATCGGGATACCGGTCTCGCGAAGCGTGTTGGCCTCGGTGCCACCGCTGGCCTCATAGGCCTCAACCTGGTCGGCAACCCAACCCCACGTGCTTGGTTCGTATTCACTCATTGCTATTGCTTCGCTTCCGCTCAGACCGGCCTGGCCGGTTCCTACTTTGGTTCTCAGACCGGCCTGGCCGGTTCCTACTTTGGTTCTCAGACTCGTTCGATGATAATCGCCGGGGCCATGCCGCCAGCGGCGCACATGGTGATTAGGCCGACCTGCTTGTCCTGACGTTCAAGCTCGTCGAGCACGGTGCCAATCAGGATTGCACCAGTGGCCCCGATGGGGTGACCCAAAGCCATTGAGCCACCATTGACGTTGACCTTGCTGCGGTCGAGTTTGAGGTCTCGTTGGAACTTCTCGGCCACCACCGCAAATGCCTCATTGATCTCAAACAGATCGATGTCATCAAGCGTCATCCCGGCACGGGCAAGTACTTTGCGGGCTGCCGGGACCGGGGCGTTCAGCATCAATGTCGGATCGTCGCCCATATTGGCGCTGGCAACCACGCGGGCCCGGGGCTTAAGCCCATGAGCCTGCACGTAGTCCTCGCTGCCCCAGAGGATCGCCGCAGCGCCATCCACCACGCCCGACGAGTTGCCGGCGTGATGTACGTGCTCAATGTTGAGGTCGGGGAACTTCTGGAGAATCAGCTCGCGGAATGTCTTCGCGGCGTCGCTATGTCGGTAGTCGGCTACTGCCAGGAAGCTCGGCAAGAGCGCAGCCAGGGACTCCACCGTTGTCCCCGGACGGGGGAACTCTTCGCGATCTAGCGCGATCGATCCATCCATGTTCAGAACCGGAACGAGCGACTTGTCGAAGCGGCCTTCCTTGACGGCCACCTCGGCTCGAGCCTGTGACTCAGCAGCAAGTGCATCCAGTGCGGCGCGGGGGATGCCTTCGAGTGTGGCGATGGCATCCGCGCACACACCCTGATGGGACTGAGGATGGATTTCCTGAAGGTGAGCGTTCCCAGCCCCCATCGCCATAAGCCCCTTCTTTGGCAGCGACATCATCTCGGTACCACCAGAGATCACGAGGTCTTCCATCCCGGCCATCACCGATGCGGCTGCGATGTTGGCTGACGTAATGCCCGACCCGCAGAAGCGATCGAGTGTCACGCCGCTGGCCCTGACGTCGTAGCCGGCATCCAGAGCAGCCATTCGGCCGAGGTCGCCGGACTGCTCCATGACCTGAGAGCTCGTGCCCCAAACGATGTCGTCAACCTCAGCGGTGTCGAACCCATTGCGTTCCTGGATCGCTCGCAGCACGGTCGAGCCAAGATGTTGTGGATGAAGGTGAGCGATCGCTCCCTTGCCCTGCTTGCCGATGCCGCGGGGCGTGCGGCACGCGTCAATGATGTAGGCCTCAGACATGGGGGCTCCTCGTGAAGATTTCTGGAGCCACCGTTCTAGTACCGATCAGCCGTTGAGCGCGTCCCAGCCTTCGATCACATTGAAGTAGACGTTGTTGGCGGCGGCGTTCTCACCGTTCGCCGTCCAGTTCCATGCGTCAACGAACGAGTAGGCGCTAACTGGTTCTCCGTCATGGAACGTCCAACCGTCGGCCACCGTGATCGTCCAAGTGAGGCCGTCATCGCTTGTCACGATCGACTCGGCAACCACATTGCCCAGACTCCGACTGTGGTGATCGTATTCGACAAGATTGCTGAACAAGACCTCCAAAACTTCGAGGCCTTCGGAGTCGTAGGTGACTGGTGGAGCGAGACGTTGGGGCTCTGCGATGGCGGCGACAACATCGCCACCGATCATTTCACCCCAGTTCATGTGACCGCGTACGTCCTTGAATGCGTTGTTGACGCTGAGATTTGAAACGTAACGGTTGGCGCCGGCATAGATCGGCACGATTCCTACGTCGCCGCACAAGACGGCCTCGGCAGCGGCTGCGTCTCCGTTGGCGATCGCCCGGTCAAAGCGAACGCTGCTGTAGCCGCTCGTGTTCAACGACGACCCCGAGCCAAAGAGCGGCTCAAGGAAATTCAGCGGCGACACGTAACCGGCGCTCCACTCACCCTGAGACGGACCGGTAACGGCCTGGTCGTCAAGCAGGTCGAGATACGCAGTCGACTGGCGGCTCTCGAACTGCACCTCGGCAATGTCGAGGACGTCGACGAGTTGTTGGGCAATTGCAGCCGCGACCGCGGCCTGTGTGTCGTTCGCGCCGTGCCACAAGACGATCGGGGTCTCCCCGAGAGCCTCAAGCCCGCCATATGCCTCGAAGGCGTCGCGGGCTCCATCAGGATTGTGGACCCAGTTGGCGCACGCTGGGGCACCGAACTCCGAGAGCACCGGAGGCACCGCCCGAACAGCGGCAGTCGCCGAACCAAAGAAGATCTCGTCGACAATCGCCTGTCGGTCGATGGCCATCGACAACGCCTGACGTAACTCCAGCGGATACTGGCCCCAGAGGTACGACGGGAAGGCGTAGTAGTGCAGGCTCATCGCCGCGGACCGGTCGTAGCCATCGCCGAAATCATCGGCAACGTAGGGCAACTGACGAGCCGGGATGCACTCCGACACATCAACGAATGCAGCTTGTGCATGGAGGTAGCCGGTAGTGCAAACGTCGTCGTAGATGTTGAACGTGAGGCTGGTGAGACTCGCTGATCTCGTACCCGCATAGTTGATGTTGGGCACGACACGGATTGAGGTGTTGTGATCCCAAGTGCCGTCAATCATGAACGGACCGTTGCCGATGGGGGCGTCCTCAAAGGCCATCGGGTCCTCAAAGAAAACCGATGACAGGGGGGCAAAGCCCATGTATGCGAGCCGTCCAGGGAAACCCGGGTCGGGATTGATCAGGGTGACCGTGAAGGTGCGACTGTCAACCACGTTGAGACCGCTGAGGACGGCGCCGCTGTACGAGGATACGGCAGGCACTGGGGTCACAACGACGTCATCAATCGTCTCAACCGGCGTGTCATCATCCACGCCAACATCAGTTGCCGAATCGGTGCTGTCACTATCCGAGGTGGAGGGATCGTCGGCTACCGGCGTGGTCTGAGCCTCGTCGTCACCGCCGATGATGCCGCAGGCCGTCGTAACCAGCGCGAGGCTTAACAGAAGCGCCAACAGCCCTATGAGTTGTTTGCGCATCTTCTCCCCCGAGTTGCCAGTCGCCGTTCGACGGCCGTTCTGTCGAGACATCACAGTAGTGCCAGCGCGGGCGGGGGTGAAGTCGTGGGCGTAGTCATACCCCTCGACCCCCAAGCCACACCTGCGTCACTTTCAGGTCCGGAAGACTGTCGAACTCGACAGTCAAGGGGTCACCATCAATGACGGCGAAGTCCGCGAGTTTGCCGGGTTCGATCGAGCCGACAGCGTGTTCTCGGTGCAGGGCTCGCGCCCCTTCAATCGTGTAGCCGCGCAGGGCTGTCTCTCGGTCGATCGCACATTCAGGACCGACAATGCGCCCGCTCGCCGTCCGCCTGGTGACGGCGGCCCACATGGCGAGGAAGACGTCGGGCATGCTCACGGGCACGTCCGACGAGAGCACGACTGGGATGCCGGCCTCAGCGAACAGACCCGATGGGTACATCCGCTCAGCGATATCGCCATAGTCACGAAGCGCGCCCTCGGCGTAGAGGTGCACATGAGTGGGTTGGGGTACCGGCACGATCCCGAGTTCGGCCATGGCGGCAATATGTTCATTGGTCGGAAAACCGCAGTGCTCGATTCGGTGGCGCACATCGACGCGCGGCGACTGTGCTTGGGCTTCACGGATGGCGTCGATCACCATGCCGATCGGGATCGGACCTTGAGCATGGGTGCCGGTTTGCAACCCGAGCTTGTGGGCCCGGATAACGAGGTCTTGGTAGTCCTGCGCGTCGTGGTACAGGTAGCCGGCTCGGTGATTCACGACGCAACCACAAGGGACATAGGCACTGCCGCTGGTGAGCGCACCATCGGCGTAGAGCTTCAACCCGCCGATCTGGAACAGGTCGTCACCGATCCGCGCCGACAGACCCAGCCCCTCCAGTAGATCGAGGTGGCTCGACAGCACCATGGCGGTGGCTCGCAGCCGCATGCGACCGTCGTCACGCGCCCGAAGCCAGTTTGTGAGCTCGCGTTGGGTCACCTGGAGATCGCCGACTGAGGTGATTCCTGCGGCTGAGAGCATCGACTGGCCAAGGTCAAGCATCCGGTCCAGGTCTTCAGGCGTCTCGGAGAGGTGCAGGTTCGGGCCGTGATTTGAAATCTTTACGCCGTCGGGGCCGGTCAAAAGGTCGCAGGCGGCGTCAAAGATCACGCCGTTGGGCTCCCCCGAATCGGTGCGATCAATCCGCCCACCCGCTGGGGTTGGCGTCGACGCGTCGATTCCGGCTCGCCGCATAGATTCGTGGTTCACGACGTATCCGTGACCGCTCGTGTGCATGATCTCGACGGGTCGGCCACCGGCCACGCGGTCGAGATCATCAGCAGTGGGGTGGCCGTCGTCAGTGCCGAGTCGGTGGTGGTCATAGCCAAAGCCGCGGATCGGGCCCATCGAGTCGCTGGCCCGGTCGTGTTCGCGCAGAAGCTTGACGAGGTCGTCGATGCTTCCCGCCGCGGTCAAATCTGCCCACGAGGCGCATTGGCCGAGCATCAGAGGATGAGTGTGGGCATCGACAAACCCCGGCACCATCGTCGACCCACCAAGATTGACAATATCGAACGATCCAGCGGCCGCTTGCTCGCAGTTCGCCCGGTCGCCTACGGCCACGATTCGATCGCCGCGTATCAGGACCGCCTCGACGGTGCCCGCCGGCCCAACCGTGTGAATCGCGCCGCCAATGAAGAGTGTCATCTTCGCCATATTCACTATGACACTAGGACGTAAGCGTCGTTTGCTTCAGTGCGCTCTCGCAGGTGAGGGCGACGATCCGCACGGATATCACTCGAGCGACTCCAACGGGCCCACATTGCGAACACCCTCAGCTACGGCTGCCATTGCAACGTCGTAGCCCTCGGGCAACAAATCCAAGCCGACGTCGGCAAGGGGCACCAGGACGAACGCTCGCTCAAACATCCGAGCGTGAGGCACAACCAGATCCGGCTCGTCGACAGTCTCCCCGTCAACCCACAAGACATCGACATCAAGCGAACGCGGGCCCCAGTGCACAACCCGCACGCGCTCCGCCGCTGACTCCCGCTCTTGGCAGAGACCAAGGAGTTCTCGAGCAGAAAGATTAGTATCAAGACGCACCACGAGGTTAAGAAACGCACCCTGGTCAGGCCCGCCAATCGGGTCCGTCTCATACGCGTCAGACATCGCCACGACATCAGGAATCGCCGCCACTGCTTCTCGCAAGTAGGCCGCACGATCACCAATGTTCGAACCAAGTCCAAGGAAGGCGCGGTGCGTCATTGAGATCTCGTCAGCCGAATCCCGCTCGATGCCAGGTCTTGGGCAGCTGGAGGCCGCAACTTACGGACCTCAACCGTAACCGATCGGATGCGCTCGTCTTCAAGAATCGCCGCCGCAACCCGGGCCGCCATCCGCTCAAAGAGTTGGAATGCTTCATTCTCTGTGACTGCCTCGACACGATCGAGGACCTTGCCGTAGTCAATGGTGTCGTCCAGAACGTCAGATTCGGTGGCGGCCACGTCGGCGGTCATCTCGATGTCAAACTCGTAGGGCTGACGCCGATTCTGCTCCTCCGGCAACGCGCCACAGAGACATTGCAGGCGGAGGCCAGAGAGCATGATGGTTTCGACTGACATTGGTCAGTCGTCCCTGGAATCTTCAGACGCCAATGCCGCGTCAGCATCCTCGTCGTAATCTTCGCCATCTTCTGATTCGTCGAGCACAATCGGATCATCGACAAAGGCCCCAAACGGGACCTCTTCTACCGGATCGCACTTTTCGACCATCGCCACCGTCTCGCGGCCCATCTGGCCGATTTCACGTTCAAACAGCCGCTCAGTGATGTTGATCGTGGCCGGACCATCGGGCACCAGACCCATCCACAGCAGATAGGCCGCTACGAGACCAAGGATGCGCTCCCCCACCTCTTCACGATGGACGACGATCTTCTCGCCGGCGTTCACATTATCGCGGATCGACGACATCGCCCGGGTGAGACTCAGAGGCCCACCGGCCGGGCCTCCATACGGTACGTGATGGAAGGGGACGCCCAACTCTTCGTAGTTGTGCAGGTTGTGCGTGGAACCACACAAGGACATGACAAAGTCGAAATCGTTCTGGCGGAGCCAGATGATTTCCTCCTGGCGTCGAACCTTTCGATGGTTCGCCCCGTACCCGCCAGGTCGCTCGCAGACCGCCAACTGATTCTTCACGATCCACGTGAAGTTCCTCGGCTGGATCCCCTGCGCCCATTTACCTCTCATGATGTCACCATTCGCACGGCGTGGACCGTAGCCCGGACATCGTGCACTCGGACTAAGTCGGCGCCCATATGAACGCCCCAGGTGGCCATAGCGACCGACCCTTCGAGCCGATCATCGGCATCCACCATGTCAACGCCGTCACTCAAAGCGTGAAGATCGCCGATCGACTTCTTGCGACTGACAGCAAGAACAGCAGGCGCAATCCGCGTGAAACGGTCAAAATTCGCCACAAGTTTGAGATTGTGAGCCAAAGTTTTCCCAAAGCCGACACCCGGGTCGACCCACACACGCTCAATCCCGTGGGCTCGGGCCCGCCCGACTGCTGATTCGAGATAGTCAGCGACCTCTTCGACCACATCGTCATAGTGAGGATCGTTCTGCATCGTCTTGCTCGGCCCACCTGCGTGCATGGCAATCCAGCCAACACCCATCTCCGCAGCCACCTCTTCGAGCGAAGCGGTGACGTCGTTGATGATGGTGGCGCCCGAGGTAACCGCGGCACGAGCCACCGCCGGCTTCTGCGTATCGACCGAAATTTCGATATCGGGCCAACGGGCATGGATCTGTTCAATCACCGGGACAACACGGCGATGCTCAGTGGCCTCGTCAACAGGCTCTGCGCCGGGACGGGTGCTTTCACCACCAACGTCGATCACGTCAGCGCCATCGTCAATCATGCGAGCGGTCTGAGCGAGCGCATCATCAACGCCCTCCCACTGCCCTCCATCAGAAAACGAATCGGGGGTCACGTTCAGTACTCCCATGACGCGTGGCAACGTCTTGACCTCGTCTTTCACGGGGTTACCTTAGTGCAGAGGGGTCAGCGTCGTTCGATGAAACGCATCGCCTCGGCACGAGTGGCCGAACTCTTACGAAAGCTGCCGGAGACGGCTGAGGTAACCGTGGAAGCACCCGCCTTGCGGACACCGCGCATCGACATGCAGAGATGCTCAGCCTCAATCACCACAAGCACACCGCGGGGGTCGAGTGTCTCCTCGATCGCATCGGCGATCTGGCGGGTGAGCCGTTCTTGCACCTGCGGGCGCTTGGCATAGCCGTCAACGAGCCGAGCGAGCTTCGATAGCCCGGTGACGTTGCCGTTCTGGTTCGGGATGTAGGCCACGTGGGCAACGCCGAGGAACGGGATCAAATGGTGCTCGCAAAGGCTGTAAAGCGGGATGTCACGAACCATGACCATCTCGTCGTGGCCCGCCTCGAACACCTTGGTGAGATGTTCAGCCGGCTCCTCGTGGAGCCCGGCGCATATCTCGGCGTACATCCGGGCCACACGAGCCGGGGTTTCAACCAAGCCATTCCTGTCGACATCCTCGCCAATCGCAGCAAGGATCTCGCGGACCGCCGCCTCGATCCGAGGCTGATCAACCTCAGAGGCATGGGCACCTTCGAACTCATGGTCAGATGACGCGTTCACGGCAGGGACGATATCCAACCCACGCTCACTACGTGGGGTTAAATACCATGATCGAGTCAAGTTCGCGGTAGTGCTCGGCCACATCAAGCCCGTAACCCACGACGAAGTCGGGCGGGATCGGGAAGCCGAAGAACTTCACGCCTTCAGTCTGTGCACCCTCACGTACGAGCAGGGCACAGATCTCAAGACTCGCCGGCTGGCGATCACCGAGAAGCTGACGGAGGTAACGAAGAGTGAGACCGGAGTCGACGATGTCTTCCACGAGGATGACATCGCGACCAGTGATGTCGGTCTCCAAGTCCTTCACGATGCGGACCACACCCGACGACTGGGTCGATTCGCCGTAGGACGACACCGCCATAAAGTCGAACTCCACGGGAAGGTCAATCTCGCGAGCGAGATCGGCCATAAAAACATACGCCCCCTTGAGCACGCCAACCAGCAGCGGCCGGCGACCCTGATAGTCGGCAGTGATCTCCGCTCCGAGCTCACGGACTCGCTGAGCGAGCTCCTCAGCGCCGATTACGACGCGGCCAATCGATCCCTCGGGTGTCATCACCATTGGCTCGGACCCTATCGCTGGTTGTCGCGGTCGAAGGGATCCAGCGACAGGCGACCACCGCTGCGGCTAACTCGGTGACCACCCTCGATCTCGGTAGCGGTATGGGTGCCGTCAGCGACTCGAAGGACGCGGTCGATAGAGGCGGCATCGGGCGATGTGGAGTCGGAAAGTTCGCTTCTCAGCCAGGTTCGGAGGGCCTCAGACGCAACAGCTTTCGGTGCCGCCACAAGTGCCCGGGCGTCGGTCGGGTCGAGCTGGATTGCTCGTTCTTGAATGACTTCGAGCGCGTTCCCCACGAGATCTGCGTGGCGATTCAGCAAGGGGACCGGATCACGGTCGAAGAGGTCGGCGATCAATGGGAGGAGCTCGGTCCGCAACCGCACCCGAGTAAAGCTCGGATCGGCATTGTGCTCGTCGACGACCGGCATGATTCCGGCGTCGGCACAAACCGCCTCGGTCTCAGCGCGACGGAGCCGAAGGATCGGCCGCGTGAACCTCGCCATGGGTGCGGCGACACCGGCTGGACCGGCACCGCGGAGCAGATTGAACAGCACCGTCTCCGCCCGGTCGTCGGCGGTGTGACCGACACAAATGTCAGCGGGCAGAGACTGGTAGCGGGCGGCCCGGGCTCGAGCTTCCATGTTTGCTCCCGGCTCGACGACGACCGGCCGCAGCTCAAAGGCGACACCGAGGCGTGACGCGAACGCGTCCACCGTCGCCGCGTCCATCGACGATGTCCGACGAAGACCATGGTCGACATGCCAGATCGTGAACTCACACCCCGCCGCCCGGGCAAGCAAAGCCATCGCCGTCGAGTCGGCGCCGCCGCTCACGCCGAGCGCGATCGGTCCGTCAGGGAAGTCGCACCGATCAAGCAGCGCGGCTTGGT
>JAACCU010000023.1 GCA_009937405.1 Actinomycetota bacterium | reverse complement strand
TGGACTGACGCACGCCGGAGCCTGTCCCCAGTGTGTTCAGGGTTCCTGGCTGAACAACTTCATCGGGTCGCCCATGTCGTGGTATCCGAGATAGCCGCCACCGATCGAAGATGCGTCATAGAGGGCATAGCCGAGCAACTCTTGGGCTCGACGGGGCAACTTCGCTGCTGCGGCGATCGGCACATTGGTGTAACTGTTCTCAACCGGGCGGAGCCAACCGGCGCAGATTCCCGTCGACAGGGCGCGGCGACGCCGATCGGTCGTGGTATTGGCGCCACCAGCGTGGAGCGTGTCGCCACGAAAGAACAACGTTGATCCCGCGGGCAACTCACATGCCACCGTTTCCGCGTCCGTCGGAACACGCATCGGATCGTCCCAGCGGTGACTCCCGGGCGCCACCAGAGTTCCCCCCATCTCGGACGTGATGTCGACCAGCGCCGCGATCGTGTTGATCATCAGCGGCGCCGGCGCACTGGCATGGATCCAGGCATCGTTATCGCGGTGCCAAGGCTGCGAAGTCTCGCCCGGACCGATATCGATCACCTCACCATTGTTCAAGATGACGGTAGGGCTGATCGATGCCATGACCGACCGGGCGAATCCGACGATCCGATCGTCGGTCATGATCTCGACGAACGTCGGTGCCTTGACCGAAAGTCCCTGGAGTCGGCGGGTGCGGTATCCGAGAAACTCGTCACTCTCTGCAGACCCCGAGTTCGTACCGGCGTGCGCGGCGAGCCACGGCTCGATCTCGGCGTTGAAACGCTCGAGCACCGCAGCGGAGATCCAGCCCTCCACGATCACTCCACCGTCACGCTCGTTGACCTCGACGATGTCGTCGGCAGTGCAGTCACTCGGCAGTCGTGTGAGTTCAGGCATCAGCATTGTCTCCTTGTGGATCAGGACCCATGCCCAGCCCAACGTGATAAGTCCGATCGGGATGCACGGCGGCCATCGGATCTTCGCCGTCGCGCCAGTAGCCCAGAGCCATGCACCCTCGCTGATATCCGAGGAGACGCACCAAACCCTCCGGCATCGTGCGAGCTACGTCGGGTGGGCAGTTGAGGTACTGGTTTTCGCCTTGACGCAACCAGGCGCGCTGGTAGGCAACGCTGAGCGCGACTCGATTCATATCGGACGTATTGCTGCCCGCACCGTGGTAGCAGCTCCCGAGCACCACGATGGCGGAGCCGATAGGCGCCGTGGCCGGCACCGTGACGGACTGCTCGAGTTCGAGCCCATCGTCGTACAGATGGCTTCCTGGAATGACCCGCGTTGCGCCATTGTCGGCGGTGAATTCCTGCATGGCCCAAAGAATGTTGATCTCGACTTCGAAGCCACGTGGCCACGGAAATCCGCCGTAGGTCCACTGGTCACGATGAATCGGCTGTGCTCGCTGACCCGGAAGCAGGTCCGAGGTAACGGCGGTGCAGATGTGGAATCGTTCGTCGGGCCCAGCCAGATAGTGCTCGGCGATCGCCAACACGGTCGGGTGCTGGAGCATCTCCCAACTAGCCGGCGAGCGCGAGGGCACGGCACCGGTCCGTCGCGTGAGGGCACCGGAGATCTCATCTTGTCCGGTAGCGGTCGCCTCCATGTAGGGCGCCAGGTCACCGAGTACGGCAGCAACGGCCGCTGGGGAGACCAGCGACTCGATCACCGCACAACCAGCGCCATCAAGTGCAGCGATGACCTCCGAAACCGGCGCCGAAGCACCCAAGCGCGGTAGCGGACCTGTGGCGGCGCTCATCATGATCCTCCGAGGAGCGGCATGACTTCGGCAGCGAACCGCTCAATCACCTCGGCTTGTGCGGCAACGTTCGCCGGCTCCCACGACCTGAGCATGCCGTGGGGCCACACAACACCCTCATCGATGCCCAAGTCCACGACTCCGGCCCGAAGCGGATCAGCCACTTGCGCGGCTGTTCCCACACAGTGGAACTCCGATGTCTCGTAGAAGTCCTCGAACTCGTAGGCGGCGGGGATGTGCTCGGGCCATTGCCGGTGGAGAATGTCGCGCCAATACTGTCCGGCCTCATCCATCACCTCCCTCGTCCGTGGGTGCGCAGAGGCCAGGAGATGACGCTTCGCCTCGACCGGGTCGACCTCGACGTCGGTGAAGGTCACCCCAGCGAGTCGATTAGTTCGCAGCGTCGCCGGGTCACGTCCGATCAGCCGACACGCTGCCGCCACATTTTCGAGCTGGACCTTCACCATCGATGTTGGCGCCAGGTGGGGGGCCACAGAGATACCGTCAGCGAGTTCGGCGATCACCCTGGGCATTCGCCGATTGCCCCAGGCCAACGGAATCCAGACCGGGAGCTCCCGCGTTGGCTTCGGTTCGCAGATGGCGCCTTCCAGTCGATAGAAGGCACCATCGAAATCGGTGCGATCGTTGGTCCACAAGCTTCGCATGATCGACAACTCCTCGACCATCTGGGTGATCCGTCGACCCGGCGGCAGCAGCGGCTGCCCCATCAACTCGTACATCTGTGGTTCGTCGCCCGCTCCCATCGTGAGTTCGACGCGCCCTGCACTGATCTGGTCGGCAGTCGCGATTTGGCGAGCAAGGATCGACGGGTGCCGTCGACCTGGCGGCGTGGCCAACGTCCCGAGGGCGATCTGCTCGGTCGCCTCGGCCAACGCCGGGATCGCACTCCATGGGTCAAAAAGCGGAGTCTCATGAGGTGCCCCGGCCCAGCCGGCCGTGTTGTCCATCAGCCACAGAGCCCGATACCCGAGTTGGTCTGCCGCCTGGGCCAACGACCGGGTCTGGCCCCAGTCACCACCTGCGGTGGAGAGATAAAGGGAGAAGTCGGTCACTGGACGAGTCCTCTGAGGAAGCACCCATCGACCAGGGGCAACACATCATCGAGGCCCAGTTCGCTGTCGCTGGCGAGGGCTTCCTGTTCGATCGCGCTGAGTACATTCAGGAACAAGCGGGCAAGTGTTCTCGCCGACTGCCCGGCGAGCACCTCGCCACGCTCTTGGCCCGCAACGATGACGGCGGTAAGAAGGTCGATACCCGGGCCGATCGCTGTCTCGACCCCTACGCGATGGTCACCCACAAGTCCGGGAAGTTGGTTGATGACGACCCGAGCGAGATCGAGATCCTTGCGAGCGATCTCCACATCGAGTCGGGCGATCTCGAGCAGTTGCTCACGAGCGCTGGCTCCGTTGGCTGTCACGAATCCGGCGACGAGTTGGGTGCACCAGTCCTTCACGATGGTGAAGAACAGGGCTTCCTTCGAGTCGAAGTAGTTGTAGATCGTGCCCTTGGCATGACCAGCGGCAAGCGCGATCTCATCGAAGCGTGCACCCGCCAGCCCGCGTGCCGCGAACTCCACCTTTCCCGCGTCGATCAAGCGCTGGCGGGTTGCGCTGCGTTCGCTTGCCGAGATGCGTACCATTGGAGTATTATGGGGAATTCCCCACATAAGTCAAGGAGTAGAAGATGGGCGATGCTGGCGAGATGGAGACCATCGAGGAAGACCCCGACTTTCTCGAGCACTGCTACAAGCGGGTCCTGCTCGCGCTCGGATTCGAGGACGAACATGCCTCAATCGTGGCCATGTGCATCTCTGATGGGGACCGCAATGCCAAGCTCACCCAGGGCATGGGAGTCTTCGAGATTCCAGTTCTTCTCGCCCGCACGGGCACAATGGATGTCACCGCCACGCCCGAAATCGTCGATGAAGGGCCGACCTGGGTTGTGATCGACGCCAAGCGTTCTTCGGGGCAGTGGGCTGTCACAATGGCCATGGAAGCCACCATGGCAAAGGCCCGAGAGCATGCCATCGCCATCGGGTTTGTGCGCGACTTCAACGACGCCGGAGCGTTCGGCACCTACGTCCGCATGGCCGCACGCGAAGGAATGATGGCAATCGCCACCAACAACAGCCTGCCTTTGGTCTCACCCTGGGGCGGGATGGAAAACGTTCTCTCAGGAGCACCCTTTGCAGCCGCCACACCCGGGGGTGAGCATCCGCCGATCGTGTCGGATCTACAGGCCGTCGAAGTTCACGATGGCAACCTCAGCGAGGCGTACTTCCAAGGCAAGAAGCTCAAGGGTGACTTCCTCGTCGATCCTGATACGGGTGAACTCACCGACGATCCTGCGCCCTATTTCAAACAGATGGAGGACTACGGGCGCATCTCTGATTGCACCGCGCCCTCGGTCTTCGGAACCCCTCGCATGTATGCCTTCAACCTCTTCACAGAGATGCTTTCCGGCATCATCAACCCCGGCGCCAGGCTCAGTCCCGAGATTGCCGGACCTCCGTCATATTGGCTTGAGCCACGCGACGAAGCACTCACCGGCGGGGCGTGCGTCCTCGTCATTGATCCCTCACACTGGATGCCCGGCGACGAAGCTGGCAAACGTTCTGACCGTCTCGTCGACGCAGTGAAGGGAGCAAAACGCCGGCCGGGAGTCGAGGAAATCTTCCTACCCGGCGAGCGAGGCTGGCGCACCATGGAGTCAGGCGGAGCGGTGCAGTTGCTCCCCGCCCACTGGGACTCATTCGTCCAGATCGTCGAGAGTGTCGATCTCTCGATCGACGAACTACGGGCCGGCTACTCACCCGGGCGAAGGTAGATCTTCCCGCAGTCTTTCGAGAGGCCGACTTCGAAGGCCTCTTGGGCCTGCGACATGGGGAACGAATGCGTGGTGAGGACGTCGATCTGGCGCTGCACCTCAGCGTCGCCCAACATGCGGATCAGGGCGTCGCGATCACGGAAACGAACATCGTGACCGCCGGTCCAGGAGATGTGGCGATCCATGACATCGTTCAGGATCGAGACTTCGTAGCCGCCGGAGCCAGAAAAACCCATCGAGTAGATGCGGCCGTAGCGACGCACACCGGCAAAACAGCGGTCGAGATAGTACGGGGCACCCGAGCATTCGAACGCCGCATCTGCACCGCGGCGGCCACCCGTCAGGGCGTGAATCTGCGCAAGCCAGTCATCGTCGCCCGGATCAATGATGTGCTGGACCCCGAGCTCTCGACATCGTTGCATTCGGTACTCGTTGCGACCCAGCACGATGACGGTGGCCCCGCGATACAGCGAGTTGACCACCGCACCCATACCGATGAATCCGACGCCAGCGACGATCACCACATCGTTGGCGCTGATACCAATCTCCTGGGCTGCGGTGTATGTACAACCAAGTGTGCAGTTGCCCGCCGCCGCATGTTCGAACGAGAGACCGTCGGGGATCGTCATGATCATGTGCTCGGGGGCAATGCGATAGCGGGCCATGGCGAAGCCACCTGACTCGCTGCCACAGACCTTTTCGATCCCGAGCAAACCGGCGGTGACGTCTTGCGGAGCCATCCCGTCGTCGAACCCTTCGTACGGGATGCCCAGGCAATGCGTCGGCGACAATCCCTGCGTGCACACGAAACACTTTTGGCAACTGTTGCCCTGGAACACGATGACGCGATCGCCAACCGAAAACCGTGACCCGGGTGCCGTCTCCACGATCGTGCCGACACCTTCGTGTCCGAGGTGCTCGGGGCTGTCGTGCCATTCGAACTGGTGGTCACGGAAGATTCGGGCTTCGTTGCACACGGGAGCGATCGCCACATCTACGCCAACGAATCCCGTGGTGATCACCGGAAACGGCTTCTCGGCCGTGCGGGCAACACCCGGTTCGGGGATGGTGAGGACGGTATTGGTTTGCAAGAATCTTCCTTTCCCACGCGGTCAAGGACCGGGCTAATATGACCACAGACCCACATTAAACGCGAACTACACAACTTGTCATCCGAGGTGCCTTCATGTCTGACAATTCTGTTCTCTTCATCGGCGGGACGATCCACACGATGCATGAGGGGCCCCAACCCGAAGCAGTAAGGGTCGACGGCGACCGGATCACCGCCGTGGGCCGGGTAGAGGAGCTGGCGCAGCTGGGCGATGCGACAACCTTCGACCTCGACGGACGCTGCCTCATGCCCGGCTTCGTCGATGCCCACACCCATCCCCTGATGCACGGACAGTGCATGAGCTGGGCCGACCTGTCGAGCGCTGCGAGCATGGATGAGGTTGTGAAGATTCTGCGTGAACACGGTCGCGGTCTCGGCGCAGAAGCCGCAATTCGAGGCTACGGCTACGACCAGCACCGACTCTCCGAAGACCGCCATCCCACCCGTCACGATCTTGATCGCGTCTCTGAATCGACTGATGTCACGATCATGCACACCAGCGGTCACGGCTATGTCGCCAACACCCACACCCTCGCAGCCGCTGGCATCACCAAGGACACACCGACACCAACCGGCGGCCTCATTGACCGCGAGGAGGACGGGTCTGCGCTGGGGCGCGTATTTGACTCGGCCTGCGACCTCCTCACCGGCCCCAACGGAGTCAAGATCACGAACCACGGTCCCAACTTCCATCTCCCCGACGACGCCGAAGTGCTCGACCGGCACCTTGATGAAGCGCAAGAACTCTTCCTTGGCGCCGGCATCACCACAGTTGGGGATTGCCAGGTGACAGACCGGGAGATGACCAACTATCTCCGGGCCAAGGACAGCGGTCGGCTCAAAATCCGGGTTTCGATGTATGTCCTGTCCAGTCATTCGTCCGGGCTTCATCGCCTCGGCATCACCTCACAACTCGGGGACGAGTGGCTGCGCATCGCCGGTGTGAAGCACTACGCCGATGGCTCACTTATCTCTGGGACCGCCTTTCTCCCCTGCGGTTGCGGTGCCACTCACGGCTACCTGTACCACGACAAGGGAGACCTCGAAGATCAGATCGCGTTGGCGAATGAGGCGGGCTTGCAAACGGCGACCCACGCCCAAGGCCCGGAGGCGATCGAACTCATCCTTCGAGGTCTCGAGCGGACGCCGCGCCCCGCTCTCCGTCATCGAATCGAACACTGCGGCTTCCCGACCGACGAGCAACTTGCTCGGATGAAGACACTCGGAGTTGTTCCTGTTCCGCAGCCAACGCAGATCTTCCGGTATGGCGATGGTGTGCGCCGCGATCACCCCGACCTCGCAGAGCGAATGTATGGGTCTGGGCTCTATCGAGATGCCGGACTCCCGATCGTCCTCTCGTCCGATGCGCCCGTGACCCTGCCCGACATTCCCATGGCGTGCTGGGCAGCAGAGACACGCCGCACCTCGGGTGGCCGCGTCTTAGGAGAGGCCGCCCGGATCTCTCGCCAAGAGGCCTTTGCCGGCTACACGTCCGGTGGAGCGCTGGCTCTGCGACGCACCGACGTCGGGGCGCTCGCTCCAGGGCGTTTCGCCGATCTGGCCATTCTCGACTGTGATCCATTTGATGTTGCCACCGACCTTCTCCCCGATGTTGAGATCAACGATACATGGGTGGCTGGTCGACCAGCTTGGACGGCAGCAGTTGGAATGATTAATATGACTTCTGACCCATATTAATCGGAACAGGTTGGACACGACATGGATCTCGGACTCGCAGGCAAGCGCGCAATCATCACCGGCGGCACGCGCGGTATCGGGCTGGCGATCGCCCAAACGCTCATCGACGAGGGCGCTCGGGTGGCCATTTGTGCCCGCAGCGCCGAGGGTGTCGCCACCACAGTTACCGAACTCGGCGAACAGGCCTGGGGCGAGGCCTGCGACGTCGCCGACATCGAGGCGTACGCCGCCTGGATGAGTCGGGCGATCGAACACCTCGGTGGCCTCGACATTTTTGTTGGCAACGTCGCCTACACCCCGGATGCCGATTCTGAGGCTCGCTGGAAGGCCGCCTTTGATATCGACCTCATGCACTGCGTGCGTGGTTGCGAGTCGGCAATGCCGGCGTTGGCTCAATCCGAAGCTGGCGCGGTCGTCCTCATCTCTAGCGTGTCGAGCGTTATGGGTGAACTCCCACCCGAGGAGCTCGCATACGGCGCGATGAAGGCAGCTCTCGCTCAGTACGGGGCGCAGCTTGCCCACGCGGCAGCCGCTGACGGCACCCGAGTCAATGTTGTGCAGCCCGGCCCCGTCTTCTTCGAGGGTGGTGTCTGGGATGAGATCAAACAGGGCGATCCTGAGCTCTACGAATTTGCCCTCGGCCTCCCCGCCCTCGGCCGCATGGGCACTCCTGCAGAGATCGCCCGCACCGTCGCTTTCCTGGCCAGCCCCGCCGCGAGCTTCACCACCGGCGCCAACGTTCGCGTCGACGGCGGCACGATCAAAACCGTCCAGCACTGAGGGATCGACATGAGAGCAGCAATCTTCGACAAACCCGGCCAACCACTTCGCCTCACCGAACTCGACGATCCAGAGCCGGGGCCCGGCGAAGCGATCCTCAGAGTGCGCGCCTGCGGGATTTGTGGTTCCGATCTTCACGCCACGGTTGAAGGCGGTATCGCCAGGCAGGGCGGTGTGCTCGGACACGAGGTGGCCGGAGAGATCCATGCCCTCGGGGCCAACCCCATCGGCGATTGGGCTCTAGGCGACCGCGTATTTGTCGTCTCGCAGTTTTCGTGCGGCGAGTGCGGCTGGTGCCTCATCGACCAAGCCCACAACTGCGAACAGTTGAAGTTCTTCGGCGCGCTTGGCTCGGACCAACCCGACGGCGCCTACGCCGACTTTCTCCGCGTTCGCACCAACGATCTGATTGCTGTGCCCGACGAGATCACCCTCGAAACGGCAGCCCTGATTGAGCCTCTCGCCACTGGCTTGATGCTTGTGCGCGAAGCCGGGCTGGGCATTGGTGACCGTGTCCTTGTCATGGGTGGTGGCCCGATCGGGCTTTCCACGGTTCTTTGGGCTCGTTTCTTCGGTGCTCGGCGCGTGGTGATGACTGAGATGGTCCCGCACCGGTTGTCACTCGGCACCACCATGGGTGCCACTGACGTTGTTGACGTGTCCGGGGGCATCGATGCTAAGCAGGCCGTGACCGACGTCCTTGGCGCACCCCCCGACATTGTCATCGAGTGCGTCGGCCGGCCCGGCATGCTTGATCAAGCCATAGATATTGTTCGCCATGGCGGCACCGTCATCGCAGGCGGAGTGTGCATGCAGCCAGACTCCGTTAGCCACGTCGATGCGTACTTCAAAGAACCAACCGTGCGCTTTCCAGCCACATACACGAAGGCCGAGAACGAGTTCATCATGGAGATGGTGGCGGCGGGTCGGGTTGATCCGACTCCGCTACTCAGCCATACCATCACTCTTGACGAACTCCCCGCCGCCTTCGAAGCGCTCCGAACCCCAACCGATCAATGCAAGGTAGTTGTATCTCCATGACCCAGTTTCGTTTCGATCATGTCGGCTTTATCACCCCAGACATGGACCGAGCTCTGTCCACCTATCGAGCGATTGGCTGCCAGCTGGAGGAACGCCACAGTCGCCGCGATGATCATGACCTTGGCTTCATGAGTGCAGGCACCGATGTTCTGATGGAGTTTCAAGCGCCACCACTGCTCGCCGAGTCCGAGGAGTACGTCGCCAAGCAGGGATACAGCATCGAGCGAATCGCCTTCGTCTGCGACGACGCGCAAGCCGCCTACGACGAGTTGATCGCCGCCGGCATCGAGTCTGCGTGGGAACCCGAGCCCTTCGTGGTCGATGGCGTTCCTCTGGCCATTGCGGCAGGTCTTTGGTCGCCAGAGGGATTGATTATCGATGTGGTTCAGCACATCAATGTCGCAGTGCCAAGGCCCGTCCGGGAAACTCGAGGCGACCTGGCGCTCCATCACGCGTGCTGCCTCACACCGGATCTTGCTGCGGCAGAAGCGTTCTGGACGACACACTTTGGCCTGACCAAGACGTTTGACTTCACCGCTCCGCTCGAGGGCGGTGGAACAAAGGGATTCGTCATGCTCAGCGACCCCAATTTCGATGAGGCGGGCCACGAGTTCAGCCTCGAAATCATCGGCGGAGAGTTCGATTCGATCGACGGGCCGGCTTTTGAACGGCGTGGGGCGTGCTTTGACCACATCTGTTTCACAACCAGCGATGTGGCCGGTGTGTGGCAACGAGCCGTCGACCTCGGGGTTGAACCGCTGAGCGAACCTGCCTACTACCCAGAATACGACAGCACAATCGCCTGGCTTTACGACGCCGACGGCACCCATGTCGAGTTGATGAGTCCTGTGCCCGACAAGATGATGGCGACCGCACACGCCACCGGTGTCTGTTCAAACCACTGGGTCGACGATTGGCAGCGCAGTCCTGTCGTTCTCCCCCGCTCAGGCGATACGCCCATCGCGGTGGCGCCATGACCGTCGACCGTGGAACGGCGGAGGGTCAATGGTCGACGTGGATAGAGCGGATCACCTGCGACGGCTGGCTCGACGAACCTGACGCCCTTCAAATCTGGAGTTACACCGGTCAGCCCAGCTATGCGCCAGGCGACACCGCCGAGATTCATGTGTCCACCACGGCCGACACCTGGAGTATCGAGATCTGGCGTGACGGCGCCACCTGGGAGAAGGTCCACGAAGAACACGGCCTGGCCGGGGTCACCCACCGGGTGCCAGACGATGTCGTGGCCCAGGGGTGCGGATGGCCGGTCGGTGCCAGCTTCGAGATTCCCGCCGACTGGACGACGGGTGGCTACGTCGTCGTCTGTACCGGCCAACGCGGCAATGAGCAGACCAGCCAGGACGGCTTCTTCGTTTTGCGCGCCCTCGAGCCAGGGCGGGTGTCCAAGCTCGCCATGATCGTGGCCACCTATAGCTGGCAGGAGTACAACGACTGGGGTGGCGGGTGCGGCTACTTCTCTGATGAGTTCATCGACCACACAGCCGATCCACTCGAAGTACGCGAGAAGAGCTTCAAGGCGCGACTCAGCTTCCACCGGCCCTGGGCCCGCGGTCTGATCCGTTACCCTGTGGGCGTCCCTCGCCTGGCCCAACCGCCGCTGCCGCTCGGTGCGGCGGTCGGCGTACCGGCAGCGGACTGGGCGATTTCCAACGGCTACTCGGTGTGGACAATCGCCAACGGGTGGGCCCGCTACGACGGGCTGACCGCCCGGTGGCTCGAGGCCGAGGGCTATGCCCCGGAACTATTGTCGCAATGGGATCTCGACAACGACCCGTCGATCCTCGACAACTACGACGTTGTGGTCACCACCGGGCACGACGAGTACTGGACATCGGGCGGACGCCAGGTCCTTGATGACTTCATCGAGCAAGGTGGCCGCTACGCCCGCCTGGCCGGAAACATCATCTAGCAAGTTCGCATGGAGGACGATCTACGCACCCAGGTCTGCCACAAGTACGCGGCCCACGCTGACCCGCAGCGAGACAACCCGGACATCGGCATTCGTACCGGGGCGTTCGAGGCCCACTACATCGACCAGCCACCGGTAACCACCTACGGCGGCAATGGTTTTCGCGGCGTCTACTCCCGCATGGGTGGTATGTCGCCGCGTGGTGCCGGTGGCTTCGTCGTCTATCGACCCGACCATTGGAGCTTCGCAGGCGCTGACGTCTACTACGGCGACATTCTGGGAGGAGAGATCCCTCTGGTGGGCTACGAAACCGACGGCATCGATTACACGTTCCGATCAGGACTTCCGTACCCCACCGGCGACGATGGCACCCCTGACCAGTTGGAGATTCTCGCCATTACTCCGGTGACGCTCGAAGAGGTCGATCATGGACACTCAGGAAGCTTGCTGAGCATTCTTGACGGCGATCCGGCCTTCGCCGCAGAAGCCGTCTACGGGAGCGACACGCCCGAAAACCGCGACAAGCTTCGGTACGGAAGCGCAGTAATCACCCATATGCCCAAGGGCAAGGGCGAGGTGTTCTGTGCTGGCACAACCGAGTGGTGTTACGCACTGGCCCAGGGCGAGCGACAAGTCGAGGCCATCACCCGTAATGTGCTGAACCGCTTTCTCGCGTGACCGATTCTGGCCCGAGACGCCTCGGGCCTTATTACATCGCAATGGGAATCGCCATGGGCTCACTCGCCTCCGTGGTGACCTTGCTCGGCGATCTCCGCGATGATTTCGGACTTACCGAGATGCAGATCGGGCTCATCGTCGGGTCCGGCTTCTTCACCGCGTTTGTGACCCAACTAACCCTCGGTCGTTTGGCTGACCGGGGCCATGCCCCCGCCATGGTCAGGTTCGGAATGATGGCCGCCGCAGCAGCGATGGCAGGATTTGCCGTGAGCTCGTCATTTCTGACTTTTGTCCTGGCCCGAGCCGCACTGGGATTTGCGATCGGGCTTCTTCAGCCCGCCATCCGGCGAACCGTGATTCTGACTGATCGCGAACACACAGGTCGCAACCTTGGACGGCTGGGCCTCGCCGAGATCACCGGCTTCGCTCTGACGCCAGCCGCAGCCGCGGTGCTCGTTGAGGTCGGCACCCTTGATCTTCCGTTCTTCGTGATCGCCGCCACCACCGTGGCCACGCTGCTCGCCATGGGACGACTGCAGTCGGACGAAGGCCTGCAGAGCATTTCAAGAGAAAGTTCGCTGCAACTGCTACGAAGTCCGGTGCTGGCGGGGACCTTGTTGCTCGTAACCAGCCAGTTCCTCATGATTGGGGCATGGGAAGCAGTGTGGGCGATAAGCCTCACTGACCTTGGTGCAGCAACGTGGACGATCGGATTGAGCTTCACCCTGTTCGCTCTCCCCATGGCAGCATTCGCCCCACTTGGAGGTTCGATTGCCCAACGCACAGGTGGGCTTGGGCTCGCTGTGGCCGGGCTCAGCTTCGCCACCGCAGCCAGCCTGCTGTTCGCGGTGTTCAACTCGGTGGCCGCCCTGATCATCGTGTCGATGTTCATTGGCGTTGGCGCCGGCTTTGGCTATACGGCCGGACTTTTTGTCTTTTCCCAGACGGTGGACGATGACCGCCAGGCAGCCGCCCAGGGACTCTTTGGGGCAACCGAGGTCCTGTTCGGCGGCGTCAGTTCTGTCCTGGCAGCATGGATGTACGACATCTCCGGACGAGAAACGGTGTGGATTGTGATGCCGATTCTGGCTGGCATCGCCATCATCGGGGGACTCGCCCTGCGATCATCGGGAAGTCATCGGGAACCACAACCTGTCGACGCGTGACCATACGGTGCGGTATGTTCAGATGGTGACACCTCATCCACCCGCCGCCCACCTCTCCCCTGCGGCACAGGCGTTTCTGCGTGATGCCCCACCGCCGCCGGAAACCTGCGATTACTCAGATCTCGCAGTCGTCACCGCTCTTCGCGCCGAGATCGACCCGATCTGGGCTGCCGAAGCAGCCAAGCTCGATATGGCTGGGGTCAACCGCGAAGAATTTTATGGTGGCGTGCGCTGCCTCCGCTATGCAAGCACCGAAGCCGCTCTCGACAAAACGTCTGTACTCGTTCACTTTCACGGCGGGAGCTACATCTTTGGAAGCCCGGAGGCGAACGCGGCACTGGCAATCCCGGTTGCCGTCCACGCTGGCGTTCCAGTCGTTTCCGTCGACTATCGACGCGCTCCCGAGCACCGCTGCCCCGCGGCGATCCATGACGCTGTCGCAGTAGTGTGCGCCCTGGCCGTCGACCATGACATCATGGGCATGTACGGCGAGTCGGCCGGCGGTGGGCTCGCCGTTTCAACTGCCGTGGCACTGCGCGATGCCGGTCATGCGATGCCCGAGCGGATCGGCCTGCTCAGCCCGTGGGTCGATCTCACGATCAGCGGCGATAGCCACCAAACGCTGATCGAGGCTGACCCCGACTTCGGCGATCCCGCTGACCCGCCAGCCCTCTCCGCGGCGTACGCCGGTGATGACACGGCCAACCCGCAGGCATCGCCGCTGTTCGCCGAGCTCTCCGGTCTCCCTCCCATACTCACACAAGTTGGCAGCCGCGAGATTCTGCTCAGCGACGCGTGCCGTCTTGACCAGGCACTTCGTCGCTCAGGCGTCGACTCCACGCTCGATATCTGGGATGGCCTCTGGCACATCTGGCAGCTCTTTCCCGAGCTTCCCGAGTCGGGTCAGGCGCTGCGCGAGATGGCCGACTTTCTCACCGGCCGATGAGCAGCGCTCCCCGCCTCACCCCCAACGATTGGACCGAGGCCGCCCTGGAAGCCATGGCTCGTACCGGCACGACCGGGGTGAACGTGGAGCAGCTTGCCAAATCGCTCGGCACCACCAAGGGCAGCTTCTACCACCACTTCAAAAACCGGCAGGCCTTGCTCGATGCCGCCCTTGGCCGATGGGAGGAGATCGTGGCCGGCGACTTGGAAACCAGCAAGGCAGTGGTGGACCCCTACGCCCGGCTGATCACAAGCTCGATCGCCGGAGTCGAGGGCGGCCTGAACGGGTTCGTCGACCTTGCCTT
>JAACCU010000227.1 GCA_009937405.1 Actinomycetota bacterium | reverse complement strand
GCCGTTCGGTTTCGCGGCGTTGAGCTGTCCGGGGCTGACCTCCTTGTTATTGCCACTGGTGCGACGGGGGTAGCTCCATCGCCTCAGGCCCTCGCCGACCAGGTCACGACGTGGCTTCTCGTTGAGGCTGTCACCGACGAGCTGTACGAACGTGGCATCGAGATCACCGATCAGGATCGTGTCGACTCGGAGGCTTCTGCTACTGCTACCGGGGTGCCAGCCGACACGGTCGCGTTTGATGCGGCGGTCGAGCTTCAGGCCCTGATCAATGTGCTGAACGACTACGCCCAGGCCACTGCGGCGACCCGAGACAGCACCCTTGAGCTGATTTGTTCGAGTCATATTCTTCTTGAGACCGAAACCGACGCGTTTGTTGCCATCGATCGGATCGAAGCTGGTGAAGATTTCGCGGCGGTCGCAATAGAGCTCTCCACGGGTCCGAGTGGCCCGGCCGGCGGTCAGCTCGGCTGTGTCGATACGACGACCTTCGTCGCGGAATATGTGGACGGGGCGCGTGCCAGCGGCGTGGGCGTCACTGAGCCGGTCGAGAGCCAGTTCGGATTCCACGTGATCGAGGTGCGTTACCTGGGTCCGCTGGTTGAGGGCGTTGACGCTTCGCTTACGCCGGAACTGTTCGCAACCTTCGACGAGGGTGCGAGGCTTGCAGCCGAGACTGCTGCATTTGATGAGATCGTGGCGCTGGCTTCGGAGGCGATTGCCGTCGAGCACTTCATCGATCCGAGTATTGGCGTCTGGGTCTTCCCTCCTGGTGCAGTGCAGGCGCCTCCCACCGACGGCTGAGGTAGTTGTATGGCCGGTCGTCTCACCATTGTCGGCCTCGGGCCTGCCGACGAACTCCTCCTGACGCCGCAGACCAGTGCTGCCATCGCTGCCGCAGAGGTCGTGTTTGTGCGTACCCGCCGTCACCCGGCGGCAGCGGTGCTGGGTGATGTTCAGTCGTTTGACGAAATTTACGATCAGGCGGACACGTTCGAAGCCGTCTACCAAGAGATCGCGGAACGCTTGATCGCCGCTACCAGCGAGGGCGAGGTTCTGTATGCGGTGCCCGGTTCGCCCCTGGTGCTGGAGCGCACAGTCGAACTTCTTCGGGCCGCGTCCGATGATGGCCGGCTCGATCTTGAGATCTTGCCCGCTATGTCGTTTCTTGATGCCGCATGGGCGTCGCTTCGAATTGATCCGGTCGAGGAAGGTGTGCGGCTCATCGATGGTCACCGGTTCGCTATCGCGGCGGCTGGTCAGACCGGCCCGCTACTGGTGGCGCACTGTCATGCTGCGCATGTGCTTAGCGACATAAAGCTGGCGGTCGAAGAACCACCAGAGTCGGTAATTGTTCTGCAGCGTCTAGGGCTTGCCGACGAGGCCGTGTTCGAGGTGGCGTGGAGTGATCTTGATCGGGATGTGGAAGCCGATCACCTGACATCGATTTACATCCCAGAAATGGCTGTGCCGGTGGCGGCTGAGTTTGCTCGCTTCGAAGAACTTGTTCGGGTTCTTCGCGAGCAGTGTCCCTGGGACCAAGAGCAGACTCACGCCTCGCTGCGTCGTCACTTGTTGGAAGAGACTCACGAGACTATCGAGGCTTTGGATGCGCGGGCAAGTTTGGACGACGACGAGGTCGATGCTGATCTCGACGAACATCTCGCCGAGGAGTTGGGCGACCTTCTTTATCAGATCTTTTTCCATGCCCGCCTTGGCGCGGAGCGCGGTTCGTTCACCGTCGCTGACGTCGCCCGGGGCTGTCACGACAAGCTTGTCTTCCGGCACCCACACGTTTTTCCTCCCGCGGGCGGCGACCTCGTGGAAGCCGAGGATTCCAGCGCGGTGCTGCGGAACTGGGAGCAACTCAAGGCGCAGGAGAAGAGCCGCGACTCGGCCATGGACGGCATTCCGCCATCTCTTCCTGCGCTGATGCTGGCCCTGAAGATGCAGAAGCGCGCCGCATCGGCCGGGTTTGACTGGGAGGGTGGTCCGGAAGTCGCCTACACCGATGTTGAGGACGAGTTGGCTGAGGTCCGAGAGGATCCGAGCGAGCATGAGGTGGGCGATCTTCTTTTCGCAGCTGTTCAGGTCGCTCGTCGCCTCGATCACGATCCCGAGGCGGCGTTGCGGGCTGCCTCTCAGCGGTTTGCCCGCCGATTTCGAGTCGTCGAGCAGTCCGCGGTTGTCGAGGGTATTGATCTTTCTTGCGCTGATGAGGCAGACTTGACTTCGCTGTGGGCGGCAGCAAAACGGGTTGCGGGATAGTCGCGGGTTCGACACTGACGTTGGAGTCTTGACATCGGTGTCGCGTTCTTACCGTTCTTGCCGCTCTTCCCGTTGTTACCGTTCGAATCGCGCGGATCGCGCGCCCTCCGTCACCCTACGCGCGAGGCCAACTAGCCTTGCGCCCAACACACAGCTTTGCAGGAGCCCCAGTGAGCATCATCGAACGAGTCCACGGCCGCGAGGTCTTCGATTCCCGAGGCAATCCCACTGTCGAAGTGGAGATCGAGCTCGACAGCGGTGCGATGGGTCGGGCCATGGTGCCATCGGGAGCCTCGACGGGTGCCTTCGAAGCAGTGGAGCTTCGTGACGGCGGCGACCGTTTGGGGGGCAAGGGCGTGCTCACCGCTGTCGGCTTCGTCAACGGCGAACTGGCGGACACGGTGGTTGGGCTCGATGCCATTGACCAGCGGGCGGTTGACGCCGAGCTGATCTCCGCCGACGGTACGGACAACAAGAGCCGGGTTGGCGCCAACGCCATCCTCGGTATCTCGCTCGCCACGGCGAGAGCTGCAGCAAGCGAGCTCGAGGTCCCCCTCTGGCGCCATGTTGGCGGAGCGAACGCCCATGTCCTTCCTGTGCCGATGATGAACGTGCTCAATGGTGGCGAACATGCCGACAACAGCGTCGATTACCAGGAATTCATGTTCATGCCGGTCGGAGCATCTTCGTTCAGCGAAGCAATGCATTGGGGCACCGAGGCGTACCACGTTCTCAAAAAAGTCCTTCAGGAAAAAGGGCTTTCCACCGCTGTCGGCGACGAGGGCGGCTTTGCCCCGGACCTGGGGTCCAACGAGGAAGCCCTTCAGCTCCTTGTCGATGCCATTGAGCGCAGCGGTCGCGTGCCGGGCGATGAGATCGCTCTCTCGATGGATGTCGCCTCCACTGAGTTTTTCTCTGGCGGTACCTACAACCTTGCCGCTGAAGGGCGAAGTCTCACGCCGTCGGAAATGGTCTCCGAGTACGTGGGTCTCTGTGACAAGTATCCGATCGTGTCCATCGAAGACGGTATGGACGAGGAAGATTGGGACGGCTGGGCTGAGTTCACCGCCGCGCTCGGTGATCGCGTGCAGCTTGTCGGCGACGACCTTTTTGTCACGAACACTGAGCGCCTCGCTCGTGGTATCGCTGTCGGCACTGCCAACTCGATTCTCATAAAGGTCAACCAAATCGGCTCGCTCACCGAAACCCTTGAGGCAGTCGAACTCGCCACCCGCAATTCGTATACCTCGGTGATGTCGCACCGCAGCGGCGAGACCGAAGACACCACCATTGCTGACCTGGCTGTCGCGACCAACTGTGGTCAGATCAAGACTGGCGCCCCGGCTCGAAGTGATCGTGTCGCCAAGTACAACCAGCTTCTGCGCATCGAGGAGCAGCTCGGCGAGGCGGCCGCCTACCGCGGGCTCTCGGCCCTCGCGGGCCGGAGGCCATGACCCGCTCGACTAGCTCCCGCGGCGCATCCAAGCGCAAGACGACGACTCCGGTAGGCCGGCGTCACTCAACGCGAACCGAGCCGCCGCGCCCCATGCGTTCAGGTCGGATCGTACGCGCCGCCCTCTTCGCCATGACGCTCGCTGTCGGTGCAAGCCTCGCCGCCTATCCGATTGGTGACTGGGTCGAGCAGCGAGAAGAGGTCGACGCTGCCCAAGATCGCAACACCCAGCTCCAGGCTGAGGTCGATAAACTCGGCGCGCAACTCGAGATGCTTACGGGCGAGGAAGGCGTCGAGATTCGCGGCCTCTGCTTTGGTCCCTACGTCCGTCCCGGGGTTGAGACCTACACCGTCCCTGGTGTGAGCGGCTGCGTAGAGCACGACGAGACATCCGATACCCCATAGGGCGATGATGGCGCGAAATCGCGTCATTCTTGGTAGGTAGGGACGCATGGTTCACCACCCCGTCGAGGCCGAAGGCCTCGTGAGAAGTTTCGGCGATCTCACTGCGGTCGCCGGAATTGACCTGACCGTGGAAGAAGGCGAGATCTTCGGTTTCCTTGGGCCGAATGGGGCGGGAAAGTCCACAACCGTCCGAATGCTCGTCACCCTGCTGCGTCCGACGGCGGGCGTGGCCCGGGTCGCTGGCTTTGACGTTGTGCGGGAGCCGAACGCGGTTCGAAAGTCGATTGGCGTTGCGCTTCAAGATGCCGCCATCGATCCCCTGATGACTGGAAACGAGCTGCTTCGCCTGCAAGCAGTGCTGCACGGCCTCGGGCGCAAAGAGTCGACCCGACGTGCGGGAGAATTGCTAGAACGGGTCGGCCTGACTGTCGCCGGTGACCGCAAGGTTGGCGAATACTCGGGTGGAATGCGCCGACGTCTCGACCTCGCGATGGCCCTGATCCACCGCCCCTCGGTGCTGTTCCTCGATGAGCCCACGACCGGACTTGACCCCACCAGCCGATTGGCCGTGTGGGAAGAGGTCCGCGCCCTCAACGATGAGGGCACGACGGTTTTCCTCACGACTCAGTACCTCGAAGAAGCTGATGAACTTGCTGGACGGGTGGCGATCATCGATGGCGGCCGGATTGTTCGTGAAGGCGCACCGGCCGCGCTGAAAGCGGCAGTGGGCGATCCGACTCTGCGAGTCGAGGTAGATGAGGGGCATTTTACTAATGCTCGCACCGTGTTGGCAGCTTTTGGAGAGGAGCGTCCGGCTCGTGCCGGTCGGGTAGCCATTGGCCTCAGCGGTGGCACGGCACGGCTCGCCGAGGTTGTTCGTGCGCTCGATGACGCTGGAGTGGCGGTCGGCCATCTGGAGATCGACCTTCCAAGCCTGGATGACGTGTTCGCCGAAG
>JAACCU010000226.1 GCA_009937405.1 Actinomycetota bacterium | reverse complement strand
GTGCTTTCCGGTGGATCAGCCTTCGGGCTGCGGGCTTGCGACGGGGTGGTCGATGCTCTGCGGGCCGAGGGCGTTGGGTTCCCAACCAGCGTCGGTGTGGTGCCGATTGTGGTGGGGATGTCGCTCTTCGATCTCGGTGTCGGTAGCCCGGATGCATGGCCGAACGCAGCGGCCGGCGCGGCAGCGTTTGCCGCGGCATCCGCTACGCCCGCGGTCGGGCGTGTGGGGGCAGGCACTGGAGCAACCGTCAACAAATGGCGCGGTCCGCAAGCGGTAACCCCGGGTGGCGTTGGCATCGTCACATTGACCGAAGGGGATCTCACTCTCACGGCCATCGTGGCCGTAAACGCGGCCGGCGAAATTGATGATGGTGCCGCAGTCGCTGCGGTACGAGATGGATCGTTTCGATGGAGCCCCCCTGAACGCTTCGGCGAGACGAACACGGTCATCGGGGCGGTGGTCACGAATGCAACCCTGACAAAGATGGAGTGCCACCTGGTCGCTCAGGGGGCCCACGATGGCCTCGCTCGTGCAGTCGCTCCTTCGCACATGCGGTCTGATGGGGACGCTTTTGTTGCTGCAGCCACCGCGCAGGTCTCCGATGTCGATATTGATCACGTTCGATGGCTGGCCGTGGTCGCCACGGAGCAGGCCATTCGAAGTGGGGTCGCTACGCTCGACTCCATGCCGCCGAGCCCGGACCCCTCGTCATGATCGTGTGTGCCACCGACAGCGTCGAGGGCACCAGAGCGGTCGCTGCGGCAGTCGCCGCTTTGGTTGTCGAAGGCGACCTGCTGGTGCTGGTAGGTGATCTCGGCGCGGGTAAGACGGCGTTCACCCAGGGGTTCGCTCGCAGGCTCGGGGTCGACGAACCAGTGACAAGCCCAACGTTCACGCTGGCCAATCGCTATAGCGGGTCGATGACGGTGAACCATCTCGATGCCTACCGAGTGGAGGCACTCGCTGACGCCGAGGACCTGGCAAGCCCTGAACTCCTCGAGGACGGGGTCACGCTCGTGGAGTGGGGCGACAATATTCTTCCCGCGCTCCCTGCCGGCCATCTCGAAATCCGAATCACCCTGGGCGAGGGCGACGATGACCGAGTTCTCCAGCTCACTGGGGCCGGATCTGTGTGGCAGTCCCGTTGGCGGCTGCTTGCCGAGTCGCTCGATACTGTCGGGGTGCGCTGATGCTCATTCTCGGCATCGAGTCCGCCACTGCACGGGTCGGCTGCGCCATTGGCGGGCATGAAGGGGTTCTTGCTTCTGCTCACTCTGCGCGCCCTCGTCGCCATGCCGAGTCGTTGGCTCCTCAGATCGAGTTCATCACCGGGCAGGCCGGGGTCAAACTCTCCGAGATCGGGGTCGTAGCCGTCGATGTTGGGCCGGGCCTTTACACGGGGCTCCGAGTTGGCATCACCACAGCAAAGGCACTCGCACAAACCCTCCGCATTCCCATGATCGGTGTGAGCTCGCTGGATTTGGTGGCGTTTCCGATGGCCCATACCGAGCGCACGATCGTGGCGGCCATAGATGCTCGTCGTGGCGAACTGTTCCACGCCACCTATCGGGGGGTCCCGGGTGGCGTTCAGCGGATGACCGAACCAGGGGTATCAACGCCGGCGAACCTCCGCGCCGACATCATGGCCGACCACGCTGAGGTCCTTCTTGTAGGTGATGGCGCGCTGCACCACCACCGAGATTTCGACGACGTTTCTGGTGTTGAGATCGCCGACGCAGCGGTGGCGTTCCCATCGGCGGAGTCGCTCGTGATGTTGGCGCACGCCAAGGCGTTGCGCGAAGAGGTTGTACGTCCCGATCAGATCGAACCGATGTATATGCGTCGCCCTGATGCAGTTGCGAAATGGGAGGCGAGGGCATGATCACCCCGGTGCTCACCATCGAGCCCATGGCTGCCCGCAATATCGATGTCGTGCGAGCGATCGATGCTCGTTGCTACAGCTCCCCGTGGGGGGCTGCCACGTGGCGCAACGAGCTCGCGGAGAAGACCCGTCACCATGTCGTTGCTCGCATGGACGATGAGGTCCTTGGTCATGCCGGACTTTTGATCATGCTCGACGAGGTCCATGTCACTACGGTGGCCATCCATCCAGATCATCAGAGCCGCGGTCTTGGCACACAGCTGGTTCTCCATCTACTCGACCACGCGCGTATGGTCGGGGGCGCGTCGGCAACGCTGGAGGTACGGGCATCGGCCCGTCGCACGCAACGCCTCTATGCTCGCTTCGGATTTCAGCCCGCGGGGGCTCGCAAGAGCTACTACTCCGCGCCGGTTGACGATGCGATCGTCATGTGGTTGCACGATCTTCAGACCCCCCGCATCGGCCAGCGTCTCGACCTTATTCGCCGCGAGATAGGCCTCGCGGCCGAAGGAGACGTGTCATGAGCGCCGATCGGATTTTGGGTATCGAAACCTCGTGTGATGAAACCGCCGCAGCCGTCGTGTCGCGCGGCTCCGATGTCATGTCTTCGGTTGTATCGAGCCAGATTGAGCTCCACGCCCGCTATGGCGGGGTCGTGCCCGAAGTGGCGTCTCGTGCCCATGTCGAACTGCTAATGCCGGTTGTGGCTCAGGCTATCGTTGAGGCTGGTATTGAGGATCGCGAGATCGAGGCAGTTGCCGCCACCTACGGTCCCGGCCTGGTCGGCGCGTTGCTGGTAGGCGTGTCGGCGGCCAAGGCCATGTCGATGGTTTGG
>JAACCU010000225.1 GCA_009937405.1 Actinomycetota bacterium | reverse complement strand
GTGTGATGACCCTGGCCGTGCGACGAAGAACTGGTCAGCACGACAGCGCTCCCGTCCGTCTTGATCTCGATGCTGCCAAACTCCGAATTGCTCATCGGGTTGGTGACTTCGACATACGTCGACCAGCCGAGGCCAAGGAGCTTGGCGCTGGGGTCCACCCGACGGCGGGCCTGCTCGGCGCGCAGGCCCGCATAGTCCGCCGCCTCGATCACGGCGTCCATCGCCTTGGCGTACTCGCCGCTATCCATGTCAGCCCCGGTCTGGGTTTTGATCGGAAATGCTTCCGGCGGAATGAAGTTGACGCGACGCACCGCAGCGGGATCCATCCCGATCTCCATCGCGAAGACATCGATCGCTCGTTCGAGCGGAGTGGTCGCTTCAGGGCGACCGGCGCCGCGGTACGCACCGGTCGGTGACGTGTTGGTCACGACGGAGGTCGACTCGAAATCGAACTTCTCGATGGCGTAAACACCGAGACCCATGAGGCGCGTGAACATGGGGAGGAAGCAGCCGATGTTCGGATATGCACCGCCGTCCTGGATGACTTTCATGCGGTAGGCCTTCACCCGTCCGTCACGATCTCCGCCGATCGTGAGTTCGTAGTACAGCGACCGAGCATGAGCCAGCCCGAGCATGCTTTCCGAACGCGTCTCAGTCCATCGAACGGGTCGGTCCACGGCGCGGGCCACCGCAGCGGTCACCAGATCCTCGGGATACAGGCCGTTCTTGCCGCCGAACCCACCACCGACGTCAGGAGTGATGACGTGCACGGCCGCTGTGTCGACCCCCATAGCCGCAGCCATGTCGTCACGGGTGCGATGGGGAAACTGGGTGCACGACCACTGGGTGAGACGGACCTGCCCGTTGTCGTCACGGGCCCAATACGAGACCGACGAGCGGGGCTCCATGGGGGCCACCGACATGCGGGGGTTTCGCATCTCAAGGTCGAGGGTGACCTCGCACTCAGCAAACATGTCCTGCTCGTCGGGGCCGGGGATCTGCAAGACCGTGTTCGTACCGGCCTCCGGGAACAGCAACAGATCGTCCTTGATGGCCTCACGGATGTCGACGACGACGTCCAGTGGCTCATAGTCAACGAGCACCATCTCAGCGGCATCAACGCCCTGCTCACGGGTCTCGGTGACGACTGCCGCTACGGGTTCACCGACGAAGCGAACCCGATCATCGGCGAGCCAGGTCCGCAACATGTCCTGGTTGAGCATTGGCATGCCCGGGGGCTTCGCTTCGAGGGCCAGGTCAGAGGCGGTGAAAACTCCAACCACTCCCGGCATGTCCAACACCTCTGCAGTGTCAATGGCAAGGATCTCCGCATGGGCCATCAACGACCGCACAAAGGTGATGTGGAGGGCATCGGTCGGGCCAACATCGGCGACATACATGCCCCCGACAGTGAGAAAGTCAGGGTCTTCTTTGCGGATGACCCGGTTTCCAATCAAGCTCATAGGACTGGTGTCTAGCGCAGATTTCCGTAGGTCTTTGAACTCGACTTCACCGCTACCAGCTACGGGTAACACATCCGTTCGTACATGCCGAGCCTGGTCAGGGACGAAGCCTCATAGCCCGGCTTCCAAAAGGGCGCCCCGGGCTGGCCAACTCCTACATCCTGGTACTGACCGGTTCGCGCATTCGTGGGCCCTTATTCCGAGATAGCGGACGGCGTTGCCCAGGTTCGATAGTTAGTCGACGGGATGGAGGAGGCCGTCGGTGACGTCGTACACGAAACCGCTGATGTGGTCCTTGTACTTGATGAACGGTGTGGCCAACAGACGCTGGATGGATTGGCTGGTATCGGCGTACGGATCGGAGAAAGACTCCAACGCCCACCATGGCTTGAGGCCCAACTCGGCTTCCATCTCGGCCTTGAACATGTCTTCAGACACTCGCTCGAGGCCGCAGTCGCTGTGGTGCACAAGGATGATCTCGCGGGTGCCCAAGAACCGCTGCGATATCACCAGTGATCGAATGACGTCGTCAGTGATCACGCCGCCGGCGTTGCGGATGATGTGCGCCTCGCCAGGTTGGAGACCGAGGATCTTGAACGTATCCATGCGGGAATCCATGCAGCCCACCACTGCCAGCTCCCGGGTCGGCGCTACTTGGAGTTCGCCGGCATCAAATCCTTCGGCCCCCTGCCGGTTGAGGGCAACCAACTCGTCGACATTTGGACTGAAATGTTTGTGAGCCACCTCATAACGATAGCTGTCTGGCGCCTGTGGTCGGCGGTGGCCAACGAGGCGCCCACGACCACTAACCACGAAACCCCGCATTGCTCAGTGGCGCTTAACCCCGCCGTACTTCATACGCGTGTCGGCCATCGAGGCCGAGCGCTTCTCGTCATCGTTGATTGCGGCAGCCATGAGCTCGCCAATAAACAAGGTGTGAGTGCCTAAATCGATGGACTGGCGGACTTCACAATCCATCCACGCAATTGCCTCGTCGAAGACCGGAGCCCCTGTCGCTGCCTCGCTCACAGCCCGCCCGTTGAGCGTGCCGTCTTCGTAGGACGCCGGTTTCGAAAACTTCACGAAAACCCGGGTGTCGTTGCTATCCCAGAAGTTGACCGTGAAACAACGCCCGTCGGCGATGAGGCGATGGGTGACCGCAGAGTTGTCGACGCCGATTCCAATCAGTACCGGCTCCATCGAGAGCTGCGAAATCCAGCTCGTTGTCATGGCATTGCGCTCATCGCCAGCACGCGAACCAACTAACGCCAACGCGTTGGGGATCTTCCAGGTGACCCGGTTGATCAGCTCATCATCCATGGCTTCTCCTCAGTCAAGATTTGGGCGACCGCTGGCGATCGCAATGGCTGTGCCTTCGACAAACATGGGCCGGCCGTCGACGTCAATGACCTTCTCGGTCCATGTCGTCTCAATCTCGAAGTCGACGGTGCCGGCTTCGGCAGCAAGCTGTGCGGCTGCCTCGGTGGCCAATATCTCGGCCCGTTTCTGCGCATGCGGGCGTTCCCACGCCGTCTCGGGGTCAGTGCCTGAGTGGATGCGGTAGATGCCCCGACGCGGACACGTGACCATGATCTCGGCCTGGACTCGAACTTTGCCGACGACTGCGCCGATGGCGTTGGCGACGCCGGCGTGTTCAGGAACCTCCCCGCTGCATCCGAGCAACTCGCCGATGGCCGGGTAGTAGGTGCCGGCGGGCGCGCCAAGCCCGATGAGAGGAACATCCAGTCCGGCGACCAGACGGGAGCTTCGCGTCGTGCCGTCGATGGCAGCGGCAACAAGCGCTGACGTCGACGCTTCCGCGGGGAGGCCATCGCGCACCAGCGCGGCATTGAGCAGCGCTTCCGCCGAACGGCGAACAAGTGTGTCAATGACCACCACGCTGATGGTCTCGGCAGCTGTGGCTGCTTGAGATTCTTCTGCGATGGCGCGGCCGTAACGGTCGCGGCGACGGGCGAATAGCTCAGCGCCAAGCTGGGCTGCTTCAGCATCATTGGTGGCCTGACGTCCGAGGACGTGGCTCGCGTCAGTCGGCGTGAACGCAGACATCCGGAGCACCGCTCGGCCGACGAGGCGCCGCACAGCACGCTCCTGCAAGCTCGATCGGACGACCCCATTCGCGGGCTGGACTTCGTCGCCCAACGCGTCGACGACCTCTTGTTCGAATCGATCGAGCTTGGCGTTGTGAACCCGGGCCGTGGGCTCAAGAAAGACGCCATCCCACGCTCCGGGAATGTCATTGTCGAGTTGCCGGCGCAGGATGGAGTGCACCACATCTCCCGCCCGATCAGCAAGCACCCTCAGGGGCACAACCCGTCGCGGCCCGATCTGCAATTCGGGCCCTACTGCACGATCGATGAGCGCCACCTCACTGTCACCACCCAGGCCATGGGTGTGCATCATCACGGCCTCGACCATGGTGCGATGACCGCCAACGATGGCGCCATCGGCGCTGAACTCCGGTAGGCGGTCGCGCACAACTGCGATGTCGGTGGTGGTCCCACCGATGTCGGAGATCACAGCGTTATCGGCATCGGCGAGGTGGGCCGCTCCGACAAGGCTTGCCGCTGGGCCAGAAAGGATCGTCTCGACCGGCCGGTCTCGCACAAAGTCAGTCGACACAAGCGAGCCGTTGCCGCGAACAATCATCATTGGCGCATCGATGCCTCGCTCTTGGAGAATCGAGCCGGTCGTGGCGACAAGCTCATCGATCAGCGCGATCAGACGCGAGTTGAGCAGCGCGGTGATGCCTCGCTTCGGACCGTTGAGCCTTGCCGACAAATAATGGCTACACGTGACCGGCTTGCCGGTGCGCTCACGGATTAGGTCCCGGGCGGCGAGTTCATGCTCAGCGTTGCGGGTGGCGAACTGTGCTGTCACCGCAAAGGCGTCGACCTGATCGGCGACGGCATCGATCTCGATGGCCAGTGCGTCAAGGTCCAGGGGCGCTACCCGTTCACCGTGCGACGTGTGACCGCCATCCACGACGATGACCGGATCGGTACCGATCGCCTCGCGCAAGCCCTCGCGATCGAGCGCTCCTGCTTCGAACCCGATGGTCACAAGACACGCCGGGCGACCAGTTCCCTCAACAAGTGCGTTCGTGGCGAGCGTGGTCGAGAGCGCAACCATTCGGATCGCCGCAGGCTCCACGCCGGCCGACTCAATCGACGCATCGATGGCGCCCCGTATACCGATCGACAGGTTGTCGTGCGTCGTCGGCGACTTCGCCTTGGCGAGGATGACGCGCGCGTCTTCGTCGTAAACCACCGCGTCGGTGTAGGTGCCGCCGGTGTCGACCCCAAGTGCGATCCGGCGATAGTGAGCAGTCATGAGCGAACAGTCTGCCGCCACAGGCAACGCAGAAGCGACATACATTTGCCCAATGACCGCGCCCCGCTCCGAACGCCCCGACATGGCCGACTACGGCGTCACCGACGACCCCGAAGGATTACTTTCGTGGTCATGGGCCGAGGAGCGCCTCGTCGGCACTCGAAACTTCTGGCTTGTGACGGCCAACGCCACCGGTCGACCCCACTCGATGCCTGTCTGGGGCGTGTGGATGCCGGATCGTGGGCGCTGGGGGGCGGGCTTCGCCGCGTCAGCGCGCAAGGTCCGCAACATGCGGGCCAACGCCCAAGTTGTGGTCACCACCGAAAACTCCGTCGAGTGCGTGTCGGTCGAAGGACAGGCGATTGCGGTCACCGGCGATGAGGCTGAGCCGCTGGTGGCCGCCTGGGCCGACAAGTACTTCGAGGAGACCGGGCAGGGTCGCGAAGAAACTATGGCGTTCATGCGCGAGAGCAACATGTGGGAAGTTATCCCCGACCGGGCTTTCGGCATGATCGAGACGCCGGAGCAGTGCTCCTCTGCGGCAACCCGCTGGGTCTGGAAGTAACGCCAGTCTGTCCCCCGCGTTACATACCCGCCGTCAGGGCCAGAGAGGCTCGTTGATTTCGAAACCAATCGGCTCACCCCACGTATTGCGGTATGACACTTCGTGAACGGGGTTGCGCTTGGCGACGCCCCATTTGCCCGTCGGGTAACCCATGGGCACGCAACAGGCCATGCGGAAGCCGGCGTCGTCTGGTACGCCCAGCACCTCAAGCGTCTCTGCGCCCTTGAACCCGAGCACCGTGGTGAGCGATGAGCCGACACCGTCCCCACGAGCAGCAAGCATCCCGCTCCACACGGCAGGGAAGATCGAGCCACCACTGGCATCGAACTGATCAAAGGCAAAGAACATCAAGGGGTATGTCCCGAAGTTGTCTTGTGCCCAACGCACCGAATCGAACATTTGCAGGAACTGCTTCGACTCAGGACCATCGTTGCCTTGTGCGGCAGCAAGCCGGTCCTTGTAGATCGTGTCCCAGAGGATGTCAATGCAGTTCCGGTAGAGCTCGCCGATGCGTTGGCGTTTGGCCTCGTCGTCGACGAGCATGAATCGCCAACCCTGACCGTTGCCGCCACTTGGCGCCCGGATCGCCGCGTCAAGAATGCGTTCCTGCACCTCTTCTGGGATGGGGTCGTCGGTGACCCGACGCATGGCACGGGTGGTGTACAGGGCTTCGCGAATGTCCATAGTCCTCGCATCTCACCAGATCTTCAACCCGACGCGCCAGTCGCAGAGAGGACGATGTGACAAGTTTTTTCGATTCTCGCCACAAACTTGGGCGACACTACTCACATGGACATCGTTGAGCAGACCCGCCAGCGAATCGCCGGTGGACTGCGAGAGATCGTGGCCGGGACCAGTGAGCCCCCTGAGTTCATCTTTGAACCAGACGCCCCTCGTCTCTTCGGACCGGGCAGTGCCCCTTGGCTCGTGCAGTCCGATGTCGCCATCCTGGTGGGTGGGCTTCGTGCCCTGCTGATCCAGACGCTGCATCCACTCGTGATGGCCGGCGTTGCCGATCACAGCGACTTTCGCAACGATCCTCTCGGTCGTCTCCAGCGCACCGGCCAGTTCGTCGGGACGACGACATTCGGCACGCTCGACGAGGCAGAGGCTGCAATCGCCACGGTGCGGCGAGTACACGACCGCATCGCCGGCCATGCCCCGGATGGTCGCCCCTACGACGCCAAGGACCCTCGCCTGCTTGCCTGGGTGCACGCCACCGAGGTCGACAGCTTCCTTCAAGCCCGGGTCCGATACGGGTCGTCCCCGCTCCCACCCGGGACCGCCGATCAGTACGTTGCCGACATGGGCGAGATCGCCACCCGACTCGGGGTCATCGAACCACCTCGGTCGACGGTCGACCTTGCCTGGACGCTCGAACGCTTCCGGCCCGAACTCGATGCCGGCGAACAAGCCCATTCGACGGTTCGCTGGTTGGCCGCTCCCCCGGCACCTTTACCCACTCGCATCCCTTACGCCGTGCTTTTCGGTGCGGCCGTCGGCCTACTCCCCGGCTACGCCCGGCGAATGCTTCGCCTCCCCCTGCCGCCACTTGCCGTGCCCGCCGTCATCCAACCCGCGGCGACCGGGCTCCTCCGCATCATTGGCTGGGCCCTTGGCCCGCACCCCTCCCAAAACGATCTCTGACCACACGCCTAGAGTCCCTACATGGACCTTGCTGAGTTGCAGACCCTGATGGATGACCTTTATGGCGAGGCCGACCGGGCACGCGGCGTGCCCGCAACGGTGGCGTGGCTGTGCGAGGAACTCGGCGAGTTGGCCCAGGCGGTTCGCAAGGGAACCCGCGAGCAGCGGGTTCACGAGTTCGGCGATGTCTTAGCCTGGCTGGCCTCACTCGCCAACCAGATGGACATCTCTCTCGACGACGCCATGCAGCGTTACGTCGACAACCCGCCCTAGGGAACACCAAGAATACGGTCGGGCGTAATAAAGATCGGAACGCGGCCATCCTCTACCATCACGCGGTCGTACTCATCCCAGTCGTCATGGGTGCCCCCGGCCGCCGTGAATACGTCACGCAAAAGCTGACGGAGACCCCGCTCACCCGAGCCAGCATCGTCGGTCACGATCTCAGCCGCTCCCTCGATTCCCGCCCACTGCCAACCGCGGCGAAACGTCACCGAAGCCCGACCGGAGGCGCGAATGTGGGCCACCTTCTGAGCAGCGCCTCGCGCCACGAGCGCGATGACATCGGCACCCGTCACGGGATGGGCCATGGGCCCAGCGTTCACAACCGAGCTGTGAACCGACCCATCAGGACGCGCCGTTGCGACGACACACAGACCGGTCTCAGACCCAGCCATCACACGAACAGATTCGAAATCAGCCATTATCAACCCTAGACGGCGGGCTACACCAGGCCTTGGGCCACGAGGCTTTCCGCGATCTGGATGGTGTTGAGAGCCGCTCCCTTGCGGAGGTTGTCGCCCGCCAGAAAAAGGCTGAGGCCATGCTCTACGGTGTCGTCGACCCGGAGCCGACCGACATAGGTGACATCCATTCCGGCTGAATCGAGTGGTGTGGGGACATCCATCAGCTCGACGCCCTCGGCATCGGCGAGCAACTCCCGAGCACGGTCAGGGGTGATCGCCGAGGAGAACCGAGCATTCACCGCCAGCGCATGACCCGTGTAGACGGGCACCCTCACGCAGGTGCCGGAGACCTTGAGATCCGGGAGGCCGAGAATCTTACGGCTCTCGAACCGAAGCTTTTGCTCCTCGTTGGTCTCCTCAAGACCGTCGTCGACAAGGTCACCGGCAAAGGGCAACACGTTGAAAGCGATCGGCTTCACGAAGTTTTCGCCAGCATCAAGCGCAACAGAACGACCGTCGTAGGTAAGGCCCGGGCCATCGGCGCCGACCTTCTGGGCTTGCTCATCAAGCTCACGAACGCCGGAGACACCTGCACCAGAAACTGCCTGGTAAGTCGACACGATCATGGCCTCAAGGCCTGCTTCATCGGCCAGCGGCTTGATGACCGGCATGGCAACCATGGTGGTGCAGTTGGGGTTGGCAACGATGCCCTTGGGGAGCGACTGCAGAGCAGCGGCATTGACCTCCGGGACCACCAGCGGCACGTCGGGATCCATGCGCCACGCCGACGAGTTGTCGATGACGATGGCGCCGGCTGCGACAACCTTCGGTGCGAGCTCCTTGGAAATGGAACCACCGGCCGAGAAGATAGCGATGTCGATTCCGGAGTAATCGGCGATGGCCGCATCCTCAACTGTGATGTCGTGCGTGACGCCATCCGAGTCGATCCATTCGATGGGCTTGCCCGCCGACCGAGCGGAGGCAAACAACCTCAACGAGGTAACGGGAAAGCCCCGCTCCGCAAGGAGAGTCCGCATCACTCCGCCCACCTGTCCGGTGGCGCCAACGATTCCTACATGCATGCCGTCAGGCTACCGCTCACTACGGCCGCCTTGCTGCCGATTTGGATGGTCAACGGGTGGGAGCGATGGGCTCGAATCGACTGCCACCAACGGGCCCCATGGGAACTATCCCGAGCGTGCCGCTCTTCCACCAGGCCAATGTCAGGCGCACCAGCCTGATGGTTGGTTTCGGCGTCCACAGGAGTTACCGAATGCTTCGTAGTCGCTACCGATAGGGCTCTCGAAGAACAAATCATCACAGGCTTGCATCTGCCCGCGTTCACAGGCGTCCCACATCTTGTCGAGTTCGGGATCATCACCGTAGGTACCAAGGCTGACGTCACCTTCAGTACCGGTGCTCATGTCGTCGATCATGTCACTGACATCGTCCTGCATCTCGTCGGTGAGGTCCCCGATCAAACACTCAGTGGTGATGGTGATTGCCTCAATCGGGGGATCGTCATCACCGAGGGCTTGATCGGTCAGATCACCCGGATTGATTCCGGCTTCGTTGAGCTTGTCAACAACGCAGTCGGCTTGTTCGTCGCTGAACATGCCGTCCTTCGTCAACTCAGCTTTGAAGTCTTCGTCTGTCGCGCCACCAGCACAGGCAGTGGCAAGCAGCGCGAATACCGCCCCGAGGACCATCACATATCGCCTCATGAGATTCCTTTCACACAACCGAACCACCACAGTTCGCTACCGCGACCAACCGGTCACTTCGCTCACACTATTAAAAATTCCCATCCTTCGCCACAGCCCGAGAATCGTGACTGCCTGTAGCTCCCTGGCTTATCGAGCCGCGGGGAAGAGCCAGCGGCGACTACGCGATCTCGGCGTAGAACGCGTCGAGCCGAGCGAGCAGGTCAGCTTCGTCAAGGACACCCTCGGATCGCTTTAGGTCCATCAGCCACTTCATGATCTGGCCGACTTCACGGCCGGGTTCGATGTCGAGGTGGGCCATGACTGCAGCGCCATCGATCTGCGGGCGCTCGGCCGCTTTGCGGTCCTCTTCGGCCAACTCAGCAATGCGTCTCTCGAGGTCGTCGATCCATTCTTGGATCTTCTGTGCTTTGGCCTTGTTGCGGGTGGTGCAGTCGCTGCGAACCAGCGAGTTGAGTCGTCCAAGTAGGGGGCCGGCATCGCGGGCGTAGCGGCGCACCGCAGTGTCGCTCCAGCCATCGGCGTAGCCTTTGAACCGACCCGACATCCGCACCAGCTCGGCGACGTCGACCCCCTTCTCTTCGGAATAGCCGAGGGCCGTCATGCGCTTCTTGGTGACGCGACCGCCAACGACCTCGTGATGACGGAAGGTGACGCCCCCATGCTCAAAGCTTCGAGTCTGGGGCTTGGCGATGTCGTGAAACAGAGCCGCCAGTCGCACGATCTCATCGCCTGGTGTCTTCGCCACCACGGCCACTGTGTGCGACAGCACATCCTTGTGGCGATGAATCGGGTCCTGTTCCATCCGTAGGGCCAAAAGCTCCGGAACGAGCTGTTCAATAACGCCACTGTCGATAGCCGACCACAGGGACGCGGCGACATCGTCCGCCATCAGGATGGCGGAGAGGGCGTCAGCACCGTCAGTGGGAGTCTCAGTGATCGCGGTATCCATAGCGCCGAAAGTCTAGGAGCCAGCCGCCGCCGCTCACGCCCACGAGGGTCAACGACGTAGAATCCTGTTGTGTCCGCACTCCTCGAACTCCTCCATGGCGACGACGACTTCGTGCCCTCCAAGGCTTTGGTGATCGTCGCTCACCCCGACGACATCGACTTTGGTACCGCCGGAACCGTCGCCGTTCTTACCGACCACGGCATAGAGGTGGTCTACGGACTCGTCACGAGCGGCCAAGCGGGTGAACCGGCAGGGCTCAGCGCCGGGGAGGTAGCCGCTGTGCGTCAGGTCGAGCAGGCCGCAGCCGGAAAGATCGTTGGCGTGAGCGAACTGCACTGGCTCGGTTTCCCCGACGGTGCCGTCGAGTCCACGCTTCTGCTTCGCAAAGCAATCTCGCGTCTGATTCGGATCGTGAAGCCCGATCTCGTGATCACCCAGACACCAGAGCGAAACGGGGACCGCATTTACGCAGCACACCCCGACCATCTGGCGACAGGTGAGGCCGTGGTGAGTGCCGTCTATCCGGATGCTCGCAATGCCACATCGTATCCCGAGCTGCTGGATGAGGGTCACGAACCCCACGCCGTGAAACGCATCTGGCTCATGGCCGGCACCGAACACAACTTGCGGGTGAACATTTCAGGTGCCATCGACCGCAAAGTCGATGCTTTGCTCGAGCACCACAGCCAAAACGACGATCGAGCGGACGTCCTGCCCGGCATGATCCGGCAGTGGGCGCGAGACAACGCCAAAGCGTCCGGGATTGAGGGCGCCACCGCCGTCGAGTCCTTCCGGTCCGTCAATACCGAGTAGCGGCCAAGCCTCGGGAAGGTCACGGGGCTAGCTGAAGTAGCGGGCTTCGATTCCGTCGAGCATTGCTTCGAGGCCTTCGTCAAAACGTTCGGCGACCGACCTCGTGCGAAGCGCGGCCCGAAAGCGAGCTACTGCCTCGAAGCCATCCGGCAACTCCACAACTGTGGAAGGGTCTGCGCTCTCTGCCTGAGCCGCCGAACGTTCCTGAATCAACGTGCCGACGACATACGCCGAAACCGCCGAGAACGCCAGAGCAGGTGCTCTCAGATCATCGGTGACCCCATCGAAAATCGACGCAACTCGGTCCATGAGTTGAAGACCACCGGGCGTATCACCCGGTCGGTCGATCAAGAGCGGAAGCGATTCGGGGTGGGCTTCTGCAGCGTGGACATACGACGCCGCAAGGCGCCGGGCCTTTTCCCGCCAATCGCCAGCCGGTTTCCCATAGGACCTGAAGATCTCGGCGTAGACAAGGTCGGTCACCGCATTCAACAGATCGTCTTTGTTGTTCACATGGTTGTAAAGGGACATCGCCTCAACGCCCAGGACAGCCCCCAATTTGCGCATGCTCAGCGCATCAAGCCCGTTTTCATCGATCAGCGAAAGCGCCGCGGAGGCAACGCGACTACGCGTCAACGGCTCACGTTCGACGACTGTCATGGCCCGAGTGTAGGCCTCTAAAACCCGCGGCGAGGACGTCGGTTCAAACTGCACCAACCTCACCTGGACGCGAGCCATGGACCTCCCGGGGAGAGGAATGGCGGCCACTCGAAGACGGTGAACCCCCCCATACCGGTCGGGTCCAGGAGGGTCTCTGCTTCTCGGATTCGGCTGCGCCCGCTGAGCGCAGCGAGGCCACCCACCGCTGCGCCGGCCTTCCATCGTACTCTCCCCTCCTCAACGAGGCCATCGACCCCATAGGCACGCAGGAAGGCCGCCTGTGTCGTCGACCGTGGGGTGTCTGCTGCGGCAACGATCTGCTCGGCCGCAAGATCCGTTGTGATGTCCTGCGAACCAGGCTCATCGAGCCAGTTCGAGCCTGCACCATGACCATGAAACGTTCGCAGCCAGCCTGTGCCCCGCTTCGAAAGAACCCTCGTTGGGGCCGCATAGTCGAACGCAATGAGGCGCGCCCCGACTGCACGCTGGGCGCGAATCCACTCTCCCGCTATGCGCAGCACCGGGAGCCGGTCCGCCGTCTCGGCTTCGATGCCGAACACGTCCGGAAGCAGTTCCCCCAGGCACTCGACGAAGCAGCCATTCTCAAAATTGACCAGAACCTCTCGCCATCCATCGGCGGAGCATTCGACGATATCGAAGGGGAGATTGTCGAGAAGCTCGTTGGCGATGATGACATCGCACGGGCCATCGGGTTCGGGGCCGGGCGAGATACTCGCAACGACAGGCCCAGTCGGATGCATCGAGCGCTGAGCGTCTGAGATCTCCACGAGTTCAAGGCGAAGCGCGCCGCCTCGATGACACAGCGGATCAGCGGCCAGGACCGCTCGCGCCAGCGTGCCCGGCCCAGCACCGATCTCACGGACAACCCACTCGTCAGGCTCGCCCGCCTCGGTCCACCACGCGTCGAGGGCATTGGCGATGACCGCTCCGAACAGCGGGCCAACCTCTGGCGCCGTCAGAAAGTCGCCGCGACGCCCTGCTCGACCGGTGGACTCGTCGCGCGTGTAGAAGCCTTCATCTGGGTCGTACAGGGCGGCGGCGATGAACGTCGACGCGCTGATCGGCCCCCGCGATCGAATCTCAGCAGCGAGACGCTCGGCGAGCGGCTCGCGGGACACGGCGGTTCAGCCGCCGACGCCGGCGAGCAAGCTCACCTTGGTGATGTCGCCCACCAGGCCGGGCAGCACGCCGAACACGATGGTGGCGGCCACGGTGATCACGAGCGCGGAGGTAAGCGAAGCCGGAATCCGAATGGGGGTGAGGTCTCCGTCCGGAGCTTCATCAGCCCACATCTTCGCTCCGATGCGGGCGTAGTAGTAGAGGGCAATCACCGAGTTGACAGCTACGAACACGCCGAGCACAACGCCCGAAACGGTGTTCGCTTCAATGACTGCTCCCATGATGCGGAACTTGGCCCACCAACCACCGAGCGGCGGGATACCGGCCAAAGCGAAAAGGAAGATGGTCATCGCAACGGTGAGCCCAGGGGCGTAGTGGAACAGCCCGCGATAGTCCTCGATCTCTGCAGATCGGGTTTTGCGAGCGACAGCGATCACCACGGCGAATGCCCCAAGGTTCATCGCCGCGTAGATTACGAGGTAGCTCACTGTGGCCGCGAGCGCAGAGTCGGGGACGTCACTCGCAACCGCCAACGGGGCCAACATGTAGCCGGCCTGGGCCACACCGGAATAGGCGAGCATGCGGACAATATTCGTTTGGCGCAAGGCAATCAGATTGCCAACGGTCATCGATACGGCGGCAAGCGCGAAGATCATCGGCTCGTACACATCTTCACGACCGATGAAACCAACGAACAAGATGTTCATCAACGCCACAAAGCCTGCGGCCTTCGACGCAACCGACAAGAACGCGGTGACAGGCGTAGGCGCACCCTCATAGGTATCAGGCGCCCATGTGTGGAACGGCACCGCAGACACCTTGAAGGCGAAACCGACAATCACGAAGATGATCCCCATGACCACGATCGCCGACGGCGAATCGGATGCACTGACGGCCTCATTGATGTCGACGAGCAGGGTGGTACCCGAAGCGCCGTAAAGCAGCGACATGCCGTAGAGCATCACCGCCGAGGCGAAGACACCCATCAGGTAGTACTTGATGCCTGCTTCGTTGCTTTTCAGGTCACGCTTTCGCCAGGTGGCCAGCATGTAGGCCGGGATCGAGAGCAGTTCGAGAGCGACGAAGATCGTGATGAGATCACGGGCCGAAGCCATGAGCACCATGCCGAGGATCGAGCTGAGAAGAAGCCCGTAGTACTCGTTTTGCCAATAATCGCCCTCAGCGATGTAGTTACTCGAGATGAGTACGACGATGTAGCCGGCGAGGATGAATACGGCCTTCATGATGAGGGCGTAGTTGTCGACCACAAAGGCACCACCGAACATGGACCGATCAGACCCATCGACAGCAAGGGTAATAATCGGAATCATGGCGGCGAGCAGGCCAACGGAAGCAAGAGCCGGAGCCCATTTGCGGCCACGGTCGAGCCAGACAATGTCCATCAACGTGAGCAGTGCGCCGAACGCGAGCAGGGTGAGCTCAGGCGCGGCCGCGTGCCAGTCGATGGGTGGCCGGACGAAATTTCCGACCTCGGCAGCGAACGCAGCAAACATGGCGATCAGCCTCCGAAGGCGGCCTGGGTGGCCGCGGCCACACCCTCACAGCCGCCTTCGAGTTGCAGACAGTTGTTGAGTGACTCGACGACGGCAGGGTCGGTGACTTCGAAGATGAGGCCGGGGGCCACACCGAAGAGAACGATCAGGAAAAGGAACGGCGCCCAGGCAATCCACTCAGTGCGTTTGACGTCGACGATCTCAGGATCGTTGGCGAATTCTTCCGGCGGCTCACCCATGGCGGTGCGCTGAAGAAGCCAAAGCAGGTAGCCGGCGGCAAGAACGGTGCCGACCGCGGCGACCACCATGTAGCCGCGGAAGATTTCTTCGGGAATCCCGTTGGCGGGCTGATAGGCCGAAAGAATGGCGGGGAACTCGCCCCAGAAACCTGCGAGGCCAGGAAGGCCAAGCGAAGCCATAACAGTGAAGCCGAGGATCCAACCGAGCTTCGGCGCCTGGAGAAGCATGCCGCCCAGACGCTTGATATCGAGCGTGTGGTAGCGGTCCTTCACCGACCCGGCGATGAAGAAGAGCATGCCGGTGATGAGGCCGTGAGCGACCATGCCAAAGATGGCAGCGTTGATACCGAAGTCAGTGAGCGTGGCGATGCCGAGCATCACGAAACCCATATGGGCCACCGAGGAGAAGGCAATCAAGCGCTTCATATCGGTCTGGGCCAGACATCCGAGGGCACCGTAGATGATGCCGATGACGGCAAAGAGGCCAATCCATGGAGCCCATGCCTCGGCCGCCTCGGGCAGCATGGGGATGGCGATGCGGATGAAGCCGTAGGTGCCGAGCTTCAAGAGCACGGCGGCCAGGATGACCGAACCCTGAGTTGGCGCCTGGGTGTGGGCATCGGGCAGCCAGGTGTGGAACGGGAACAGCGGGACCTTGACACCGAAGCCGAGGAACATTGCGCCGAAGATCAGAATCTGCGACGAGCGGACAATGCCAGCACCGGCCACATCGGAGAGAGCACGCATGTCGAAGGTGCGAATCAGTTCGCCTGTGACAGGGTCCTTTGAAAGGAAGAACAGCGCCAGGAAGCCGAGCAGCATGATCGCCGACCCGAACAGGGTGTAAAGGAAGAACTTCAGTGAGGCGTAGCGACGATCCTCGCCACCCCAGACCGCGATCATGAAGAACATCGGGAGCAGCACGACTTCGAGAAGACGAAGAAGAGGATGAGGTCCTGTGCCAGGAACGTGCCGATCATGCCTGTCTCGAGGATGAGCATCAGGATCAGGAACGACTTGGCGTTGCCCGGATGCGGGATGTGATCCCAGGAGTAGATGAATACCAGCGGCATCACAAACACACTGAGCATCATCAGCGGCAATGACATGCCGTCGAGACCCATGATCAGCCGCGAGTTGATGACTTCGATCCAGCTCTCGTCGACGACGTACTGGAGCGACCCCGCCGCGCCATAGTTGAAGTCGAAGAGATACCAAACACCCAACGCAAGCGCGAGAAGTGATGCAAGCAGAGAAACCTGCTTGTGGGTCTCTTCATTCTCTTGCGGAATGAGCATCATCAGCAGGGCGCCGGCGAGCGGCACAAAAGTGATGACGAGGAGGCCCCAGTCGGTGAGGAATTCAGGCATGAGTGTTTTTCCTGGTTACCAGTCGAAGAATATTTGGAAGATGACGAGAGTTAGAGAGCATGGGTTCTAGAGAGCGAGGATGAGGACGAAGACACCGGCCGCGAGAGCGGCGCCGGCGAAGAGTATGGCGGCGTAGTTCTGAACCCGGCCGGAGTTCATGCGGCGGAGCTCCTGGCCGGTGGCGTCGGAGACAACGCCGGCGCCGTTGATGAAACCATCGACCAGACCCTGGTCGATCTTTTCGTAGACGAGCTTTCCGGTACGCACCGACGACTCGCCGACGGCGTTGACGGTGCCATCGATGACGTTTTGATTGACCCAGTTGACGGCCCGGGCCAGTGGGCCCTTGGTGAACCCGGCGATGACCCCCGTGTAGAGGTGATCGAGGTAGTACTTGTTGACGAGCACCTTGTGCCCGGTACGAGCGACCACGCTGGTGGTGGTGAGGCCGTTGGGCAGACCAGTGAGTGACTGTCCGGCCTGCTTGCTGCGGCGGTCAACCCAAACGAAGTAATAGAGGAAAGCAATGCCCGCGCCGGCGAAGACGATGAGGCTCGACACGATTGCCAGCGACCAGCTCGGTGTTCCGTGGGCGATGCCCGGGAAGTACGAGGAACCCGTCGGCTCGACGAAGTGTCCGAAACGTTCCTGCCAGGACTCGGGGATGCCCTGGAGGCCGGGCGGTAGGTTCAAGAACCCGACCACGATGGCCATGCCCGAAAGGATGTAGAGCGGCACGAGGATGCGCGGGCCAGACTCGTGAGGATCACCGTGACCATGGGTGTCGCCCCGGAACTCTCCATGGAAGGTGAGGTAGACGGCACGGGTCATGTAGGCAGCGGTGAGCGCAGCGCCAATCATGCCCATCGTGAGATGAAGGGTGTAGGCGCCGTTGCCCCCGGTGCCACCAAACAGGCCCCAGCCGCCGGTGCCGACAAGGATTTCGTCCTTCGACCAGAAGCCGGCAAGCGGGAATACCCCAGCGAGTGCAAGCGAGCCGATGATGAAGGTGATGTAGGTCTTCGGCATGAACTTGCGCATGCCGCCCATGTCTTTCTTCATGTCGAAGCTGTGCACGGCATGGGCCACCGAACCCGAACCGAGGAAGAGGTTGGCCTTGAAGAAGGCGTGAGTGAAGAGATGGAAGACCGCAGCCGTCCACGCACCAACACCGAGAGCCATGGCCATGTAGCCGAGCTGAGAAACGGTGGAGTAGGCGAGCACCTTCTTGATGTCGTCTTGGACGAAGGCAAGCAGGCCGCCAAAGACCAGCGTGATGGCGCCGACGGTGGCGAGCAGATTG
>JAACCU010000224.1 GCA_009937405.1 Actinomycetota bacterium | reverse complement strand
TAATGAACGCGTAGCCCACACCACTACCGAGAAACTGCTCCTCGTAGACGCGGGTTCCAATGGCATCGACGCTGCCAGTCCAGACCTGCTCGACCTCAGCAACGAGCACGTTGGCCGCAATCACTGGGTTGCCCATGGCGTCGACATGCTCGGTGCCACTCTGCTCACGGCGCCATCCACCAGCGGCGCCGTCCCATGTCCATGAACTGGTGACCGACGGGTACGAGACGTCCGCGTGGTCTACGGGAATCGCTCCATCCGGTAAACCGACCTCGTCGTTTTGGAACTCGAATTGAGCGACCGGCGTGTCGCCATCCTCATTGGCTTCGGCGATCCCCCACAAAACGGCGGGATCGGCCATCAGGTCATAGGTACCCGGACGATCGTCGGCTCGATAGTACTCGGATCGACTGCGTGCTCCCAGGTCGACGAAGTTCTGGCGGCGAATGATTTCACCTTGCACCCGGTTCGCACCAGACCAGACGAAGATCGGATTGTTGAACGACCCAAGAATGCTGATATCGCTTGAGCGGCCCGAGCGGATAGGCCCTATTTCCGCTGGCGTGTTGGAGTGGAACACCACAACAAGGCGGGTGAAGCCGCCCTCGATCTGTTCGACGAAGATCACGTCGGCAAGAGCAAGCGCTTCCTGGGCCGGCCCTTCTCGGTGTTGTCGATTTTCACGACCATCGCGGGGCGACTGGCAATCAAGGGGTCGATGGGCAAACCCGTGAGCGGGCTGATTCCAGGTTTAGGCGTATCAGGCGGCAGCGCCGCGGGGGTAACAATGTTTCGATCAGGGTCAATCTGGCCGAGCACACCTCGATAGACGGGCTCACCAGAGAACACGGTTATGGAACCCACACCTGCAAGCGGCTCGACCACGACAACCGGAGCAGGACCCCGGGTGGTGGGCGGACCCACAGGCACAGTGACAGCCGTTGACGTGGTGGTCTCGGCGTCAGGGGCGGCACTCTCTGGCGCATCGTCAACATCGTCGACGGCGAGCTCTTCGGTGTCGATCGCCGCATCATCATCGCCGCCGCCACAGGCAGCGGCGAAAACCACGAAGGTGACGAGCAGAATCATGAGACGACGGGTCATACGGCAAATGACGTTACAACCTCATTACAACAATCAAACCTCCGCGCAGACGATCCCGACGGCTGGCATTCGCTACCGTTGCCGTTCGCGGTCCAACCCTTCGAGCAGCGCTGCCGTCGTTGCTAGCGCCTGTTCCACTGCGACGACGCCTTCCTCTGTCGGTTCGGGGTCAAAGACAAGCCCCCACGACACCAGGCACGTCGGGCCGTCGTCGCGAATGACGAACGTGCCTTGCATGAACTCGAGGTCGGGGTACCCCTCGAGGTCTTCGGCACAGAGCCGCCACGGGGGTTCGACAGCCAACGTCGTTGCCGAGGAACTCTGAACTGCCGCAGCGATTCGCGGCCAGACGGTCGCTCTTGGTTCGTTGAACTGATGCTCGATGGATCGAGACCGATGCTTCTTGTGTAGTGGGGGCACGACGTCAGGTCATCACGTCGACGATGTCGTCGACCAACTCGGGTCGTGAGATGATCAGGCCCGGCGACCACGGGTCGGGCTTGTTGAACTCGAGCTTGGCGCCATCAGTGCGACAGCACACAAGCCCGGCAGCCCGAGCGACCGCTACTGGCGCGCACGAATCCCACTCGTAAAGTCCTCCGCTGTGCACATACGCATCGACGTCGCCGCGCACCACAGCCATCGCTTTCACCCCAGCAGAACCAACAGCCACGACCTCAGCGTTGAGCGCCTCCTGAAGCAGTCGGCCGTCGTAGTGGCTGCGGGACCGAGACACCACGATCCGGGGGCGGTCGCCCACCTTTGATGTGATCGGGGCGGGCTTCGGTTCGGTGGCCCATGTGGTACCCCACCCGGGCACCGCTACCGCAGCGGCGGTCGGCACCCCGTCAATGACCAGCGCAATATGAACTGCCCAGTGCGGCGAGTATCCGAAGTCGCTCGAACCATCCAGAGGGTCGACAATCCAGACACGTGAGGCCTTCAGCCGGGACGGATCATCGATCCCCTCCTCGGAAAGCACTGCATCGCTGGGTCGGGCGGCGCGAAGACAGTCCACAATGTGATGGTGCGCCATGGCGTCACCCTCATATTCCAGGCCGCTAAATCCTCGTCGAGAGGTTCGCGGGTTTTGGAGAAGACCGACGAGTTTGTCGCCGGTCGACTGAGCGATCTCGGCCGCTAGTTGCTGGTCGTCGAGTTCGCTCACGAAAGAGGACTGTCCACCCAGTCGTGGGGCACGCGGCCAACAAGCAACGCCTCTGTGCGACTGCGCACCGCCTCGTCATTACCTTCATGGGTCAAGATCAAGCACTGCTCGTCAACGATCGCTGCGAATACAGCCTCGGCAACTTCTTCCGGCGCGATGCCCCCGGAGACAAGGTCACGCAGGGCGTTGGCGCGCAGCTCGGCTTCCGGAGACGCATCGACTGTTGGGACGAGGTGCTCGGGCAGGTTGCGAACGCTGTCGGCAATTCCTGTGACCACAAAAGCTGGGCACAGCACCGACACGTTGACCTCAGTCTCGGCACACTCGCCGGCCAAGAGCTCGGCCATACAAAGGCTGCCGTATTTCGAGACCGTGTAGGCGCCCAGAGGCGCGGGGATCAATCCGGCCATCGATGCAGTGTTGATGACATGCGCGGGTTGTCCGTGGGCGATCATGCCCGGCACAAATGCTCGGATGCAGTGCAGGACGCCATAGAGGTTGACACCGAGGGTCCACTCGAAAATGTCTTCGTAGTCGTCGGCCTCCGCCAGCAGCGCACCACCGCCCGCGACGCCAGCGTTATTGAAGAGAAACTCAACGGTGCCGAATCGTTCAATTGTTTGGTCGCGCATAGCGAGCACCGAGACACGGTCCGAGACATCGGTCTCGATGCCAAGCACCGTGACTCCGTCTGCTTCGAACGTGCGGACAACCTGAGCCAGAACCGGTGCTTCGATATCGGCGAGGACCAGATTCATGCCTTCGGCGCCAAGACGCTGTGCGACGGCAAGACCGATCCCGGAGGCGCCGCCGGTGATGACTGCGGTGCGACCGCTGAATTCGTGCATCAACCGAGTGTGTCAGGTTGCCGCGCATGCAGCGAAACGGCGTAATCACCTGCGGTGAATGGCACCTGGTCCCAGGTCGACCATCGGTCGACGAGGGATAGCCCGGACGCGGCCGCCAGCATGTCGTAGTCGGCGAGCGACAGCTTCCCCGACCCAAGCTGGAATCCGGTAACCAACAGAGCACCCAACCGAAGGTGACGGGTCAGATTGCCGAGGACCCGGCCTTCTGTGCCGGGCGCCACGAATATCATGACGTTGCCGGGCATAGCGATGAGATCGAACTCTCGGTCGAGTTCAACGTCCGCCAGATCACCGAGCACCCATTCGACCTCGGAGGCCTTTTCCTTCGCGGTGTCGAGCATCCCGGGATCGAGGTCGGTACCCACCACATCAAAACCCCGCCGCGCCAATTCAATCCCCACTCGGCCCGTGCCACAGCCTGCGTCGAGCACAGAGGCACCGGCGCGGCCATGGAGGAGCGTCGAGATCAGATCGGCCTCACCGTGAATCGATTCGCCTGCGTCGGCAAGTGCTTTACAGCGGGCGTCGTACTCGTCTCCCCGAGCAACATCGTCTCGTTCGTCCCAGCGGCTCACTGACCGATCTCCTTCATACCCTTGAGGTCGATGACGGTGACGCGACTACAGCCAGTCGTCAAACACCGGGACTCGATCAGCGTCGGTAGCCATCGACCGCCGGCCATCAGCGGATCCGGATGCGGTAAACGCAGCGGTCGCCACCGGAAAGCAGATGTTGTGTTCGCTCGACTTCAGCACCGGGACCCACCACGGTTCGGAACAGCACGATCTCGTTGGCACACAGGCCCTGGTAGGTCGTTGCGGCCTCGCACACGGGACAGTGGTGCTCGATGAGCAGCATCGAGTCGCCCTCGTTCACGACCTCAGCCATGTACCCCTGGCGAGTACGAGCAGCAGCAAGGACTTCGACCCGGGTGGCGATGTCAGCCCCGTCCGGCATATCCGCTTCAACTGCGGCGAGCTGAGACCGGTCTCGTTCGAGGAGCACCTTTTCCAACGCATCCTCGCCGAGCGCCGACTTCATTGCGTCAAGTAGCTCGACAGTAAGGTCGCGGTGTCGGTCGGGGAATAGATCAATGGCGATCGGAGTGAGCGCCCAGCCAAGCGGTGGTCGGCCCCTCACCCCCGTGGATACCGGATTGGCAGCCACCAAACCCTTGCTCTCAAGCTCAGCCAACGGCGGGCGCACCGCCTGCGTGGTGACATCAAGCGCATCAGCCAGATCACCTGTCGTGCACGCCCCCACCCGTTTCAGGTGATCGACAATGCGGCGCTGTGCTGGACCCAGTGGCGAGTCAGTCATGCGGCCAGGGTAGCAATATTCGCCAAGAAAGTCCTTGCTTTATACGTGAGAGCATAGGGACGAGCACGGTCACGGGCTACTCGGACGACGGCGCCTACAACTCGCGGCGGATCTAACCCTTTACGAGCTCGGCAATTTGATGAAGCTCAGGAATCGAACGAGGTCGCACATTGATCATGGTGACTGCACTTTCCTCCCACGCTTGCAATCGATCCTTGATTCGATCGATCGAACCGACCAGCGACAATTCGTCAGCGAATTCGATTGGGACAGCGGCGGTCGCTTCGTCACGATGACCCTCGAGTAACAGGCTCTGGATCGTGTGGGCTGCCTCTTCAAACCCCATTCGGGCCATCAGCGCCATGTGATAATTCTGGTCCTCCGCTCCCATAACGCCAATCCACAGCGCAAGGTTTGCTCGCACCTTCTCTAGCGCAGCCTCGACATCATCGGTGATCTGCATCGTGACGTTTACCGAGATCTCGAATCCGAGCGGCCGGTCCTTGATCTGGTCGTGGTAAACGTCGGCGCGCCACGGTGAGTAGTAGAGGGGGAACCAGCCGTCCGCGATCTCGCATGTTTGGGCGACGTTCTTCGGGCCCTCGGCCCCGATCCAGATAGGGATTTCGCGCTGCGGATGCGTCATTATCTTCAAGGGCTTGCTGCGCCCTTCAGCTCCGTGTCCGGCGAACGGCAGCTGATAGTGCTCGCCGTCATACTCGAGCGGACCCTCGCGGCGGAACACCTGGCGCAGGATCTCAACGTATTCCCTGGTGCGAGCGAGTGGCTTGCGCGACGGCATGCCATACCACCCCTCCACCACCCCAGGATCTGACACACCCAGCCCAAGGATGACCCTTCCGGCTGATATTTGATCGAGGGTGATGGCCTGCATGGCAGTGGCCACAGGTGTTCGGGCGGAGATCTGAGCGACGCCAGTCCCGAGCCTGATCCGCTCGGTGTGGGCCGCAAGAAATGCCAGGGTCATAAATGCATCGCAACCCCACGATTCGGCCGAGAACACGGCATCGAAACCGGCATCCTCCGCGGCCTTGGCGATCTCCACGAAATCAGCCGGTATCGACCGGCCCCAATATCCCCAGGTCAACCCAAGCTGCATTCGTGAAAACGTAGTGCGGATGCAGCCGCGATTCTGCAGACCCCCATAGTGTCGCGTACCGTCCAGCCATGACCGAACGTCTCAGCAAGCTCAGCCGATCCGTCGCCGACAGGGTGGTGTTCATCACCGGTGCCGCCTCCGGAATGGGCCGAGCGGAGGCCCGACTGTTCGCCGACGAAGGCGCAAAGGTGGCGGTCACCGATCTTGGCGTCGACCGGGTAGCTGCCGTCGTCGATGAGATCCGCGCCGCGGGTGGCACCGCCCACGGTTGGGCGCTTGATGTCACCGACAATGACCGAATCCACACCGTGCTCGACGAGGTTCGCGCCGAACTTGGCCCAATCGACATCATCGTCAACAACGCCGGCGCCAGCTTCGGAAGTTCGCTCGACTCACCCGACTTCGACGATGTCTGGCATGCCGCCTTCGACGTGTTGCTCACCCCCCACCAGCGAATCGTGCGGGCGTGTCTCGACGACCTTCGATCCAGCGACTGCGCACGAGTGATCAACATTGCATCGACCGAGGGAATCACTGCCCAACGCGGCACCACGCCCTACACCGCAGCAAAGCACGGGGTTGTCGGGCTCACCCGTTCACTTGCCGTAATGCTCGGGGTGGACGGCATCACAGTCAACGCGATCTGTCCTGGCCCGATCCACACGGGCATCACCGAACAGATTCCTGACGACATGAAAACTACCTACGCTCGGCGCCGCACCGCGTTGCGCCGCTACGGCGACCCCGAAGCGGTGGCGCACATCGTTTTGAGCCTGGCCTTGCCCTCGGCGAGTTACATCACGGGGGCGATCATTCCCGTCGATGGTGGACTCACCTGCAAAAACGACTGATCGGCAGGTACTCTCACATGTTGTTCTTTACAATTATGTGACGACATGCGCACTACCTTTCTGACTCGTTCCCGCCGCCAAGCGGTCGCCGCTTTCACCCTGCTGGGTGTACTTGCCTCGTTCAGCGCGCTTGCCTCAGCTCAGACTCCGGATGAATTGCGCGAAGAGCGCAAAAAAGTGCAGTCGGATGCCGCCGACCTTGCCGCAGAGGTCGACGCCATCGCCGGCGACGCCGACTCCCTGACCGCAGCCATCACTGCTCTTCAGGCTGGTGTTGATGCTCAACAAGCTGCGATCGAAGCCGCCCAGCGAGCCGTACGCGGAGCCGAAGACGCCCAGGCTGACGCTGAGCAGGCCATCGTCAACCTCGAAGCCGAACAGGTAGCAGCGCGTGCACTTCTGCGGCGGGCCGTCGTCGACTCCTACGTTTCTTACCAGGGAACCGGCGACCTCGAAGCGTTCGCTGACGACCCCTGGGCTGCCACCCGCGAAGAAACCCTGGTCGAATACGGCACCGGCACCGGCCTTGAAGAACTGGACCGTCTTCGCTCCATCGATGCCGAACTCGAACAGCAGCGCATCGTTGCTGCCGAAGCCTCCCTTGAGTCCGAGGCTCGCCGAGCCGAGGTCGAGCTTCGCTTCGAGGAACTCGATGCCGCGCTTCAACGACAGGAAAAGATCTTGCTCGAGATTGAGTTACGGCTCGAGAGCCGCCTAGGCGAAGTCGCTGCACTCGAAAGCCTTGACTCTCAGCTCGCTCAGGAGATCCGCGACGAAGAGCAAAAGATCGCCGATGCCATCGCGTCGCGGCCAGGTTCAAGCGGAGGCATCACCCTGCCCCCGGGCAGCGCTATCGATGTCACAACCGTTCGCGGCGTCGTGGTCAACGTCCTGGTTGCAGACCAGGTTGAGGGCATGTTTGCGGCGATGGCGGCCGAAGGGTTCACGCTCGGCGGCGGTGGCTATCGCAGCATCGAAAGCCAGATCCGTGTGCGCCGCGCCAACTGCGGCACATCGGACTACGCCATCTGGGAGATGCCGGCACGCCAGTGCAGGCCACCGACGGCACGGCCAGGACTGTCACAGCATGAGGTTGGCCTGGCGATCGACATCACCTACAACGGGCGTGTCCTTCGGACCCGAGACAGTGATGTCTTTCGCGCTTTGGCCCGGATCGCACCCCAGTTCGGCTTCTACAACTTGCCCAGCGAACCCTGGCACTGGTCCACCACCGGCGGGTGACCGCGGACCCATCTGAACTGGAGACCCTGAGCATGGCTCGTATCTACGACGAAACACACGACCTGTTCCGAACGAGCTTCCGAGCATTCATCAACGCGGAAATGGTCCCTCGTTTCACGGAATGGGAGAAGGCCGGGATCACGGATCGTCAGGTCTACGCAGATGCAGCGGCCCATGGCTTTATCGGATTCAACCTGCCCGAGGCATACGGTGGCGGCGGCAGCGACGACTTCCGGTTCAATGCCGTAATCGATGAAGAGTTCGCATACGCCGGTCTGGGTGGTGCGGGCAACGGCATCAGTTTGGTGAACGACATTGTCGGCCCCTACTTCGCCGAATACTGCAACCAAGACCAAGCCGCCCGCTGGCTGCCGGGGATGGCTGCGGGCGAATTGATCGTTGCTGTGGCGATGACTGAACCGGGGACCGGGTCTGACCTCGCCGGCATCCAGACCACGGCGATCGCCGACGGCGACGAGTACATCGTCAACGGTGCCAAGACATTCATCACCAATGGCATCAACTCTGATCTCGTCGTGGTTGTCTGTCGAACCGACCCCGATGCAGGACGCAACGGCATCTCGCTCCTGGTTGTCGAGCGAGGAATGCTCGGGTTCGAGCGCGGTCGAAACCTGGACAAGATCGGCCAGAAAAGCGCCGACACCGCCGAACTGTTCTTCAGCGATGTACGCGTGCCGAAGGCCAACCTGCTCGGCGAGGAAGGCAAGGGGATGGAGTACCTCTCGTTCAACCTCGCCCAAGAACGGCTTTCGATCGGAGTCACTGGTGTCGCCGTCGCTGAGGCCGCCCTCGACTGGACCGTGAAATATGTGAAGGCACGCACCGCCTTCGGACAACCGATCGCCTCGTTCCAAAACACAAAATTTGTGCTAGCCGAGATCGAGACCGAACTGGCGGTGAGTCGCCCGTTCATCGACGATTGCGTGATGAAGCACAACGCCGGTGAACTCACCGCCGCGGGCGCCGCCAAAGCCAAGCTTTGGGGCTCAGAGCTGCAGAACACCGTCACCGACAGATGCCTCCAACTCTTCGGCGGCTACGGCTTCATGACCGAATATCCAATCAGCGTTGCCTACGTCGATGCTCGGGTCGCCACCATCTACGGCGGTACATCCGAGATCATGAAGACCATCATTTCCAAGGAAGTCCTCGGCTAACCAAGTTTGAGCTCGGCAAGATGATCGAGATACACCAGCGCTTCCTGGGTGGGAGTCTCGTCACTGACGATCCTGGCAATATAAATCCGACTGGCGCCAGAACGAATGTGCTCATCGTCGGGCTGCGCGAAAAAGGCCCAGTCAGCCAGCTGGCACGCGAGCCGGATGTCGCTGTCGATCAGTTCCAATGCCCGATCAATCAGTCGGTCGGCGCCCCCGGCGAGCCGCGCAATTTCGACAGCCTCCGCCTCGACAGACGCAGGGGTCCAATGTGACGGAATGTCATCCCACCAGCCCGTGTATTGATTCGCCACCATTTTGGCGATATCTCGAACCGTGCCGTACGTCTCGGCGACATCATCGCGGCCCGCGTGTTGCACAGGCATCACCACCGTTTCGACAACATCGCTGCCACGCATGCCGGCGTTCAATCCCGCCAGTACCTGCTCGGCAATACTGTCCAAAATGGCGGCATGGGCACGGAATCGGTCCTGACTCTCGAGTTCACCAAGGGCTGCTCCATGCATGGGAAGAGAGATCCGCGGCCGGCAGTCGGCCATGGCGCGAAGCGCGGCCGCCCAGTCACGAATGTGTCGTTGACGTCGCTTCCCATTGCCTGCGTTGGGCAGGAAGGGCTGGTAATAGTCGGCGCTGACGATCACCTTCTCGTCAGGCACCCAAACCCATTGCTGATCAGCGGTCTCGCCCCGGCCGTGCGTGAGATCGAAACGCATTGCGCCGATGTCCAGACTCGTGGACCCGTGATACGTGTTGGTCGGGGTGAACGCCATGTCCCAGTCGCGGGGGACGTCGTTGGGATTCTGATTCGTGTAGCGGCTGTTTAGACCCCACGTGTCGAGATCTGCCTGAAGCTCTCGGACAAAGTCTGCGGTGGCAACAATTTCAGGCCGGTGGCCGGCCTCAAAGAGCGCCCACGCTCCGAAGGCATGATCACAGTGAAAATGGCTGAGGATGATCGTGTGAACCGGCTTGTCGCTGATGCTCGTGCAGGCCTCAAGAAGGGCCGGACCAGCGGGCGCGAACCCGGCGTCAACCAACACGAGTCCGTCGTCAGTGTCGAACGCCGCCACGTTGACGAACGGGAAACGGATCAGATAGCTCCGATCACCATGCTGTTCAACCCGCATGCCGTCACGCGCATCCGCGATTGCTGACGCGTTTTTGCGGCTGTACATACGGTTGGCGATGGCAGGCGAGAAATCGCCGCCGAATCGACCCCCGTTCACGATCGCATCGAGCAGCGCCGGGTTGTTCATCATCACTTCTCGCCGCGCCGCTCCCAACTCGAAGTAACGATTCGACTGGTTCATGGATGCACGGGCGATCGTGTCGAGGCCCAGTCAAGGACCGGTTCGAGTTGTGCGGCTACGGCGATGAGCATGTCCTCTCGCCCGTACGGGGCAACGAGTTGGACCCCGAGCGGGACCCCATCGGTGCTGAATCCCGCCGGGATTGACATCGCCGGTTGACCAGTGGTGTTGAACGGTGATGTGTAAACGGCGTAAGGAACGGACCGAAGGAGCGAACCGAACGGATCGTCAGCAGAGGAGACAAGTTGTCCGAGGCGGGGCGCAGGCAGTGCGGTGGTCGGCGTCACGAGTAAATCCCAGCCGTCGATCCACCACTGGAGCATGCGGCGGCGAAATTCGTGTTGCTTCGATTGAGCGTCGATGACCTGGATGCCCGTGATCCCATCCGCTCGCTGGGCAAGCTCCCATGTCCCCGGTGCGACGTCGCCTTCGACAAGCCGACGGCCGATGATCGACTCGATTTCGGCCAATCGGGCGGCCGTGGACACCATCGACAACATGCCCATCGACTGATCGGATGGGGCGACGAGTGCATCGGGATGCCCGGGGGAAACCTGATGGCCAAGCCCTGCCAGGATCTCACCAACTCGCAGCGCAGCATCTATGCATTGGGAATCTGGGGTCACATCGGGCCGGGCTTGGACGCAGACACCAATCTTCAGCGAGCCGGGATCTGAGCCAACGTAGGCGGCGAAAGGCTGCTGAGGGCTCGGGGCGATGATGCCATCGGCCAACGTGTGTACCGCAGTGGCATCGAGAATGGCGGCACTGTCGCGAACGGTGTGACAGACCACGTGCTGCGCTGACGGTGTCCATTCGTCTTTGTGAGGACCCATGGGGAGGCGACCACGACTGGGCTTCAACCCTATCAGGCCGCACAGGGCCGCGGGAATACGGATTGACCCACCGCCATCGGACGCGTTCGCCACCGAGGTCATTTCTGCGGCGACGGATGCCCCGGCACCACCGCTCGATCCGCCGACGCCAAAGTTTAGATTCCAGGGATTTCGGGTCGGTCCGTGGGCGGCCGGTTCCGTGGTCGCAGAAAGTCCAAGTTCAGGTGTGTTCGTGCGCCCAATGACAATGAACCCTGCGGCTCGGTAGAGCTTCACGAGATCCGAGTCGACGGGGCTGGTGTGGCCCGCGTCTTTCAGCGCTTGGACGCCTTGGTGGAATGGGTCGCCGGCTGAAGAAGGCCACAGATCCTTC
>JAACCU010000223.1 GCA_009937405.1 Actinomycetota bacterium | reverse complement strand
TTCGGCATTCGGTTTGGGTTGGGCTGTCGATGAGGCACTTGTCCCGCACTTTCAAGGCGCAGACAGCCGTCATTGGGCCGCGGTGGCGATCCTTGTCGGGATCATGGTGGTCCGCACCGTTGGCGTTGTCGCTCGCCGGTATTACGCGGGAATGACCACCGCCCGATGCCGGATGGATCTTCAGCGCGAAATGGCTGTGCGGCTGGTGGAGATGCCGCTCGCACGCCTTCGAAGCAGAGCGCCGGGAACGATGCTGGCCAATATCGACGCTGACTCCGAGTCGGCCGTCGACGTGATGCACCCGGCACCGTTCGCAATCGGTGTGTTGAGCATGTTGATCTTTGCGATCGCGGGACTGGCCGCCATTGATCTCCCCTTGATGTTTGCGACCGTCGGCGTGCTGCCGATTGTGGTCGGCGCGAGTTGGGCAACGGCGATTCTGCTGGAGAAGCCGACGACTGTTGAGCGCGAGGCGAACGCTGCGGTCACTGCGGCGACGACGGAGATCATTGCCGGCACCCAAGTCATCAAAACCCTTGGCCGAGAAGATGCCGAACTCGAGCGCTTCGCCGGCATCGTTGATACCCACCGTGTGAGCCGAGTTCACGTCGGGGCCTTGAAGATGGGCATCGATACCTCGTTTTCGATGATCCCGCAGCTCGCCATGATTCTGATTGTTGTCGTGGGTGCTAGCCGGGTGGCCAGCGGCATCCTCGAGCCGGGTGATCTTGTGCAAGCGGTTGCTCTTTTTGGTGTGCTGGCGTTCCCCATCCAGGTGATCGGGTTTTTCTTGACTGACCTGCCGATCTCGGTGGTTGGGCGGCGCCGCGTCGATGTAATCCTGCACGAACCCGATGACCCGCTTCGGGCTCAGCCCGTTGACCCTCTGCCGCTTCCAGCGGGCCCGATCGCTGTTCAGCTCAGCGATATACGCGTTGGTGAGATTCATCGCCCCCGTGTCGAGGGGCTGACTCTGGCGATCGCGGCCGGCGAAACCCTGGCCTTGGTCGGCCCTACAGGGGGTGGCAAGTCAACGGCGCTCGATGTGCTCGCTCGCCTTCGCCCGATTGACGCAGGGAGGATTACCTATGGTCAGATTCCAGCCGAGAGTGTCGCCGATCCCGATCTACGCGACCGGATAACGGTCGCTGCTCAGAATGCCGTGTTGTTCACCGGCACAGTCCGCAGCAATGTCGACTTCGGGCGCGGTCTGAGCGACGACGACATTGAGCGAGCGCTCGGATTGGCCGGTGGCGCCGATCTCGCCGACATCTTGCCTGACGGATTCGACACCGTTGTGGGTGAACGTGGCGTCGCGGTGTCGGGTGGTCAGCGTCAGCGCATCGCTCTCGCTCGGGCCCTGGCCGGTGACCCTGGCTTGGTCCTGCTCGACGATGCGACCTCGGCGGTGGATCCGGTTCGTGAAGAGGAGATCTTTGCCGGCCTTGCGGAACTGGACACAACCGTCGTGATGGTCACCCATCGTGTGGCCGCGATGGCCGCCGCCGACCGGGTGGCGCTGATCGCTGGCGGTCGCGTGGTCGAAACCGGCCATCACGAGACGCTGCTCGCCAATTCCGAGTATCGCGACCTGGTGGCGGCCTACGAACGAGGGGCGGTGCTGTGAACGATTCGACGAGTGATGGCGCGCCATTTCAAGACGGCTCCGAGGTAACCGCATTGGCGATTCTGCGAGCGGGGCTTTCGCTCAATCCAGAGTTCCGTCCAGTCATCCGATTACTCCTTGCCACGGGTGTGCTTCTCAGCCTTGGTCGCATCGCCATCCCTGTCCTGTTTCAACGCCTCATTGATGGTGATCTTCTGGAGGCAGCGACCTACGACCGTGGCGAACTCATAACGCTGGCATTGATCACGACAGCTGTAGTGGTCGGTGTTGTCGTGCTCTCCGTGTTCAGCCAGTTCGTGCTGATTCGGACCAGCGAGCACGCGCTGTCGCGACTCCGACGGGTCGTGCTGCGTCGCGCCGTTGACCTTTCGCTCGCCGAGCACGCCACCGAACGTCAAGGCGATCTCGTCAGCCGAACCACCGGCGATATCGAAGCTCTGACCCGGTTCGTCGACTGGGGCGCGTACGCCTGGTTG
>JAACCU010000222.1 GCA_009937405.1 Actinomycetota bacterium | reverse complement strand
TCAGAGGCGATCCGGGCCATGGTGGCATCAGGGTCTCGCATCAACTCGGGTCGCTTTCGGCGAACGCGATTGATCTGAGCATTGCGCATGATGGTGAGAAGCCATGCACGCGGGTGCCGGCCATCAAAGCGCCCGATCGCTCGGTAGGCACGCAGCATCGTGTCTTGGACGAGGTCTTCGGCATCGGTTGTGGTGCGAGTGATTGAGCGGGCAACTCGGTAGAGCACCTCGATCTCTGGCACGACGTAGCGATCGAATGTTTCTTTCTGGTCACGGTCGTCAGTTAAAGGGTCGCCCATCAAGGTCTGAACATAGTTGGTCACGGGCAACTCGGTTGATCAGGGGAATTGCGGCGACTCCTTATGGGTTTCGTCGATGACGGGTGTTGTCCACGGATTCCGCTGGGGCACGCGTGTTGAGCGATGGTTCGACGAAGAGTTGGGTGACGATCGAGCCGAGAGGGTTCTCAGCCACATCGACGGGTGCGCCAACTGTCGGTCAGCGGCAGCGGAGTACGCATGCATCAAGCGTGCCTTTGCCCGTATGGAGAAGCCCTAGGAGCGGGGGCTAACGTGGCTGTCGTGGCTGACGAGATGGCAACCGAAGAAACGGAAGTCAGCCTGCACGAGGCGGTTGGCGGAGACCCGTTCTTCGTTGAGCTTGTGCGGCACTTCTACGCAGGTGTGGCGTCCGATGAGATCCTCCGACCCATGTATCCATCGGACGACATGGAGGGTGCTCAGGAGCGTCTGACGCTGTTCCTGATCCAGTTCTGGGGTGGGCCGAACACGTATAGCGACATGCGTGGCCATCCCCGGCTACGGATGCGTCACGCTCCGTTCTCGGTTGACCGCGCTGCGCGAGATGCGTGGTTGGTGCACATGACTGCAGCCGTCGAGTCTCTGCTCGGCGATGTCGAGGGAGGGCAGCCTGCGATCGATGCGCTGATGGGTTACTTCGTGCGTTCGGCCGACTTCATGCGCAATGTTGCGGAACCCGAGCCCGAATTGGACCCCGAAACGGGCTTGTAATTCGCCGACTAGCCGGGGGTCAAGCCCGGTTTGACGCGTCGTTCTGCGGAAGTTCCACCATGAAGTTCGGTGGAAATGCTTGACTCGCGGCCAGAAATAGACTCGCGTGTAGTTTACCGACCGCGAATTGTCGTGGACAACCAAGGAGTACACACATGAACAAGAGCGAACTCGTCGCAGCAATGGCCGAAGCGGCCGATGTCAGCCAGAAGGACGCCGGCGACTGCCTCGACGCGATGTTCGAGACCATCGCCGCTCAGGTCAGCGCCGGAAACCAGGTTGCGATCACCGGCTGGATGAAGATCGAGAAGGCCAATACGTCTGCTCGTACCGGACGTAACCCACAAACCGGCGAGGCCATTCAGGTCGCCGCTGGCACCCGTACCAAGGTGTCGGCTGGGTCGAAGTTGAAGGCTGCCGGCAAAAGCTAGGTCGGCGTAGTTAGCGACAACGCGAAATACGGGGGCGGCACATGTGCCGCCCCCGAGTCGCCTCGTCGCCCTGATCCGTCCAGGTTCGCCCCATGACGCACCGGCCGAGTGCCTCGAAAGGTCAGCGGGTCTTTCTTTTGTTCTATCCGAAGGCCAACATCGGTAGCTGGCCGCGCGTGAGAAGGTCTCATGACTGAGCCAGCGGCGAACCCGATGCCGAAACCGATTGACGTCATCCCTCACCGTGACCCGTTCCTATTTGTGGACGAGGTCACATTCTTTCAAGATGGTGTCATCAAGGGGATCTGGAAGCTGACAGGGGAGGAGCCGTTCTTTGCCGGCCATTTCCCTGGGCGGCCCACTCTGCCCGGAGTGCTCATGTGCGAGGCCATCGCCCAACTTGGTGCCGTGGCGATCCTTAGCGACGAGCAGTTCGCCGGCACGATCCCGCTGTTTGGTGGGATCGACAAGGCACGCTTCCGTCGCCAGGTTGTACCCGGTGACACCCTTGGTCTTGAGGCTGAGATTGGCCGAATGTCTGCCCGGGCTGGAAAAGCCACGGGGCGCGCTCATGTCGACGGCGAAGTTGCCGTCGAGCTCGGACTGCTCTTTGTGATGGCGCCAGCGTAAGTTCGAGCAAAGCACGTTTGGGGTCTGCCCCGGACGTGCGTTAGGCCGGG
>JAACCU010000221.1 GCA_009937405.1 Actinomycetota bacterium | reverse complement strand
TCGGCACGGCCATCTTCTTCATTAACGGTCTGCAAGCCTGATTTCTTTAATTATTTTTTGGCCACAACCAAACAACTCTCGGCCAGGCCGCTCAGCGCAACACCAGGACTCGGCCATCCATCGGGCCGCTGTCTCCTTTCTTGGCGCTCTCTTCTTGTGTCATATCTGTATCCACGACAACCGTGTCGCCTTCGCCGTAGCGGCCTTGGAGAAGTGCCAACGCAAGCGTGTCGCCAATCTCTCGCTGAATCAGCCGCTTCAAAGGACGGGCCCCGAAGGCTGGGTCATAGCCGCGGTGGGCGAGGAGTGCTTTCGCCTCGTCGGTGACATCGAGAGAGATCCGTCGATCACTCAGCCGTTTGCTGAGACCCACCAGCTGTATATCGACGATCTGCACAAGGTCGTCCTCGCTCAGCGCACGGAAGCGCACGATGTCATCGATGCGATTGACAAACTCGGGACGAAAGAAGTCGCCGGGTTCACCAGCCAAATTTGACGTCATGATCAAGATGACGTTGGAGAAGTCGACCGTGCGACCTTGCCCATCGGTTAAGCGGCCGTCATCGAGAAGTTGGAGCAAGACGTTGAACACATCGCTGTGCGCTTTCTCCACCTCGTCGAGCAGCACCACCGCGTAGGGGCGCCGTCGGACGGTTTCGGTGAGCTGCCCACCTTCGTCGTATCCGACGTATCCGGGCGGCGCGCCGATTAAGCGGCTGACACTGTGCTTCTCCATGTATTCGGACATGTCGATTCGAACCATGGCGCGTTCGTCGTCGAACAAACCCTCGGCCAAGCTTCGTGCGAGTTCAGGCTTACCCACACCGGTGGGACCAAGAAACAAGAAACTGCCAATCGGCCGGTTTGGGTCAGATAAACCGGCACGAGAGCGCCTGATCGCATTAGCAACCACGCCCACTGCCGCGTACTGGCCGACAACTCGTTCATGAAGGTGCTCCTCGAGACGGATCAACTTGTCGACTTCACCCTCCATCAAGCGTGAGACGGGCACACCCGTCCATCGGCTCACGACCTCGGCGATATCTTCCTCATCGACCTCTTCTTTGAGCATTGACGCTTCTGCCTGGATCTTGTCGAGCGTCTCACGGGCATCGGCAAAGCGGCGCTCGAGCTCGGGAATCTGCCCGTAACGCAGCTCGGCAGCCTTCTCAAGATCGGTTTCGCGTTCGACAGCGCCACGGACAGCTTCGAGCTCTTCGTTGACCGCGCTCATCGCGGATATGGCGTCCTTTTCGCCCTGCCAGCGAGCGGTCAGGCCCGCCAGGGACTCCGTGAGATCGGCAAGCTCACGATCGAGATCATCGAGTCGTTCGAGAGAGGCCACGTTCGTTTCCTTGGCCAACGCAACCCGTTCGATCCCAAGCTGACGGACACGCCGTTCGACCACATCGATTTCAGTGGGGACCGAATCGATCTCGATGCGAAGGCTGCTGCCTGCCTCATCAATCAGGTCGATGGCTTTGTCAGGGAGGAACCGGCCGGTGAGATAGCGATCGCTCAGCACAGCCGCGGCCACCAGAGCAGAGTCCTGGATGTGCACACCGTGATGCACCTCGTAACGCTCCTTGAGGCCGCGCAAGATCGCTATGGCGGCCTCAACCGATGGCGGCTCGACAAGGACCTGCTGAAATCGACGCTCCAGGGCCGCGTCCTTCTCGACGTATTTGCGGTATTCGTCGAGCGTGGTGGCGCCGACCATACGCAGCTTGCCGCGAGCCAGCATGGGCTTGAGCATGTTGCCCGCGTCCATTGCCCCCTCAGCGGCGCCGGCGCCAACCACCGTGTGCATCTCATCGAGAAATGTGATGACTTCGCCGTTCGCATCCTCGATCTCTTTCAACACCGACTGGAGGCGCTCCTCAAATTCGCCGCGATATTTTGCCCCCGCAATCATCGACGACATGTCGAGTGAGATCAGGCGCTTGTTGCGGAGACTCTCGGGCACATCCCCTTCAACAATGCGGGTAGCCAAACCTTCAACAATCGCTGTCTTGCCGACACCGGGTTCACCGATCAGCACCGGATTATTTTTGGTCCGGCGAGACAACACCCGGATGACCCGGCGGATCTCGTCGTCACGGCCGATGACGGGGTCGAGTTCGCCGTCGCGCGCCGCCTGAGTCAAATCACGACCGAAGCGCTCGAGCGCCTGGTACTGATTCTCTGGGTTTTGGCTGGTGACCCGGTGGGTGCCCCGCACTTCGCGAAGCGCAGCGAGCAGCGTCTCGCGGCCAACGCCAAGGTTGTCGGCACTGGCGAGAAGGATGTGCTCGGTGGACAAATATTCGTCCTGGAGGTCACCGCGAGCCTGATCAGCTCTCTCAAGGAGCGACCGCAGAGAGGCAGCCAGTTGAGGGTCGGAGCCGTATGCGTTGGGCAGCTTGGCCAACGCCTCCTCGGCATCGGTGCGCGCCTTGAGCGGGTCGATGCCGACCTTGTGCAAAAGGGGAAGGACGATCCCTTCCTGCTGCCCGAGCAGGGCGACAAGCAAATGCTCGGGCACGACCTCGGGGTGAGATGCCCCCCGAGCCGCGTCAGAAGCGGCCGAGAACGCTTCTGTGGTTTTGAGTGTCCAGCGATTCGGGTCGAGTGTCATTATTCCTCCGTCGTCATCGCAGCCGCAACGTTGAGTGCACATGACTCAGCGTTGAACGGGGTGGTAGTGGTCTTACTTGCCGCGTTTGTAAAGCGTGATGCTCTGATTGATCGGCACCAACTCTCCTCGGTAGTGGCGCAACGTGGTTTCAGCCGCGATATTCGCAGCATCAAGAGCCTGCTTCAGCCTCTGTTCCATATCGGCCACTTGAGCTTCGAGAAAAAGGACCCGCTTCACGCCGGCGAGATTGAGACCCTCGTTGGTGAGTTCTTGGATGCGGTTGAGTTGGGCCAGGTCGGCATCGGAGTAGCGACGGCTGCCCCCACCGGTACGGGCCGGGTCAACCAGCCCCTTGCGTTCATAGATACGCAGCGTCTGCGGGTGCATGCCGGAAAGCTCGGCGGCGACGGAGATCACGTAGACGGCCCGGGTGAAACGATCGGCATCATTGTCTGGAATCGGCATGCACGCTCCTTTCGGTTTCAGACCCCGAGGTGTGATCGGGGGCTTTGTGTGGATGCTGCAGCACATGCTTCAACCGCAGCGCGTTGATCGTCGGTCAGCTCACCGGGCACAGCAACTTCAACAGTGACCACCGTGTCAGGCTCGCCCCCCTTGCCCCGCAGACGTAACTTCTTGCCTGTGGCGGTGCCGCCGGGAATGCGCATCTTGACGGTGTCGCCGTCAAGGGTCGGCACGATTACATCGGCACCCAACACCGCCTCATCGAACGAGATCGGCACCTCGAGGGTGAGATCCTTGCCCGACCGCCCGAAGAGCAGATGGGCCTTGACCTTCACGTGGACAAAGAGGTCACCGGGGGGGCCGCCGCTTCGACCGGGACCACCACGGCCCTTCAGCCGAATTTTCTGACCGGTCTTCACGCCGGCCGGGATACGAACCTTTACCTCACGGGGGCGAACCTCGGTGCCCTGACCGCGACAGGTTCGGCACGGATCCGTGATGACCGAACCCCGGCCGCCACACGGATTACAGGGTCGACTCATCGAAAACATGCCCTGGTTGTCGTCGAGCACCCCTCGCCCATTGCAGTGCTGGCATTTAGCCGGCCCCTTGCCGGGGGCAGACCCCGAACCCGAACACGTCGAGCAGGCCGCTTCGCTGGTGAGTTGGATCGAGGTCTCGAGCCCCTTCACCGCGTCGTCGAAGTCGAGCGCAAGCTCAGCCTCGAGATCGCTGCCGCGTTGGGCACGCGTCTGCTGCTGAGCGCCCCGTCCCCCGCGACCACTGCGGCCGCCACGACCAAACATGCCGCCAAGCAGATCGCCGATGTCGCCCGCATCGCCGCTGAAGCCACCGGCACCAGGGCTGCCGCCCCCAAACCTGCCACCCATCGGGCCGAGGCGGCGGAACTCGTCATAGCTTTTGCGCTTGTCGTCGTCACCGATGACGTCATAGGCCGAAGACACTTCCTTGAAACGCTCTTCGGCCGCGGCGTCGCCAGGGTTCGCGTCGGGGTGCAACTGGCGAGCAAGCTTGCGGTACGCCTTGGTGATGTCTTTGACCGACGCAGTGTCCGACACGCCAAGCACCGCGTAATAATCTTTTTCGAGCCATTCACGCTGTGGATCAGCCATCAAACACCTCCTTCACCCGTTCATCCTCCGGATTTCAGCCCTTCACTTTGACCATTGCCGCTCGCAGCACCCGACCGTTCCAGGCATAGCCGGTTCGAAGAACCTCAGCCACGATCGGACCTTCAGAGTCGTCATCAGCTGGTTCGCTGATGGCCGCCTCATGACGGTTGGGGTCGAAGGGTTCAGACTGGTCGTCAATCAACTGCAATCCAGCCCGTTCGAGCTCAGTCCGAAGCTGCACGGCAACCG
>JAACCU010000220.1 GCA_009937405.1 Actinomycetota bacterium | reverse complement strand
CAGCGATCTCGTCGCTAGGTAACGGCTGGCTCGAGATCCTATGGCCGAATCAAGTTTCCGCCCCGAAGTGCGGCGGGTACTGCCTGCCGTGATCGCCATGCGCTTCGCGATCAATGTCGCCATGCGCATGACATACACCTTTCTTCCCGCCTTCGGCCGCGGCGCAGGCTTATCGGTTGAGTCGATGAGCACCGTGCTCAGCGCTCGAGAACTAACCGCCCTTACTGCGCCCCTCGCCGGTAAAGCCAGTGATCGACTCGGCCCGCTCACGATCATGAGCTACGGAGGCCTGGTCGCGGGGGCCGGGCTACTCATCGCGACCCTTGGTGCGCCAGGGCTGATCGTCGGGATGCTGATCTTCGGATTCGGTCGCACTGCGCATCAGGTAGCCCTGAGCTCGTGGATCGGCAACGTCGTGGCCTACGAGCGGCGCGGTCGGGCCACAGGCTTAATCGAGCTCACCTGGGGTGGCGCCGCCCTTATCGGTTTGCCCATGGCCGGGCTCCTCATCGACGGGGTTGCGTGGTGGGCACCGTTCGGTCTGATGGGCTTCCTCGCGCTGGTTTCGGCTCTGCGAGTGCTGGCTCGGGAGCCGACCAGAGCACGCGGAACGAACCATGAGGCTCGAAAGCCTCATATGACCAAGACCGCGGTAGCGGCTCTTGCCACGAACGGAGCGATGACCGGAGCGGCCCAGTTCCTCTTCCTCGGTCACGGGCTCTGGCTAGAGGACACCTACGGGCTCGACACGGCTGAAATCGGTCTCGCCATCGTGGCCGTGGGAGCGGTCGAGGTTATTGCCACATTGGGCTCATCTCGTCTGACTGATCGTCTCGGGAAGCGACGTTCGATGTTCGGTGGTGCACTCTTGATGACCAGCGCGTTGATGGTCCTCGCCGCCTACAGCACACCACCGCTCTGGCTAGGGCTTTTGATCCTGGTGACTGCGTTCCTTGGGTTCGAATACGGAATCGTGTCCGCCTTACCGTTGATTTCCGAACTGGATCCCGGGGCCCGGGCCGCGATGGTTGGGCGCGCCATCAGTATCTCGACCGTGATTCGTGCCCTCGTGACGCTGCTGGCGACCGCTATCTACGTCAGCCAGGGCTTTGCCACGCTCATGATGGTTGCCTCCGGCATAGGCATCATCGCCGTCCTCCTGGCGGCCTTTTTCATGGTCGAACCAGCGTAGAAGCCTCTTGCTAACGAGGGCACAATGGGTCACAGTTTCGCCATGATCACTGACCGTGTCCGCGCTGAGGACATTCAAAGGTTCGCCGCCGATGGGGTTGTGTGCCTCCGTGGCGTCATCGGACAGGAGTGGATCGACCGTCTTCTCGACGGAGTTGAGCACACGCTCGCCAATCCGAGCCCTCGGGGCCGTCTGTGGAACCGTGATGGCGAAGGGCGAGAGTCTCGTTACGACAGTCAGGTTTGGCGCACCCGACCGGAGTACGCGGATTTCGTCTTCGAGTCGCCTCTGGCAGAGATTGCCGGCCGCCTGATGCAATCATCACGCGTGAATTTCTTCTTCGATGCCATGTTCGCGCGGGCGCCAGGCACCCAGTTCCGGACGCCCTTCCACCAGGACGAACCGGTCTGGTCAGTTGACGGGTTCCAGACGGTGTCGTCGTGGATGCCGCTTGTTGCGGTCACAAACTCGAGTGCACTCGAGGTGGTGCGCGGGTCTCATCTTTGGGACCAAAACTTTCGCCAACCAAACTTCGGTGCGCTCACCGGCGATGCCCGTGACCAGGTGATGTTCGGCGATGACACGGTGCCGATCCCTGATATCGAAGGCAACCGGGATCGATACGAGATTCTGAGCTGGGACATGGAGCCAGGCGACGTTATGTGCTTCAACGGTCGTTGCGTTCACGGCGGCTCCGGCAATCTCGCCCGCGATCGCGACCTGAAGGTCTTCAACACGAAGTGGCTCGGCGATGACGTACGGGTCAAGTTCAGAGCGACCGGCATGGATCCTGACCATTCCGAGGCGATGCGAGAAGTAGGTCTGAAGCCGGGCGACCGACTCGGCACCCACCTCTATCCCGAAGTCTGGACGCACCAGGCCTGACGGGGCTGTTGGTGCCTAGTGGTAACTCATGTATTCATTGATTTCCCACGCTGACGGCGGTTCCGCTCCATCGAACGAGCCCTCGGCGGCCAGGTACCGACCCCACTCCTCGCGCTTGTTGGCCACATAGTTGTCGACCAGGTCTTGGCTGAGAGCAGCAGAGAATGTCGTGTCGGCTTCGAGATGATCAAGCGCTTCGTTCAGGTTCGCGGCCACACATACATCGGTGTTGACCTCTTCGAACCCATCACCTGTTTCAGGGGGCGAACAGTCGAGTCCGTTCACCACGCCGAGACGGGCGGCGGTGAGAACCGCGGCCATCCCGCTGTGAATATTGACCGCGCCATCAGCAACGCGACTCTCGATCCGGGTGCCGGCCCCCCGTGCCGGGGGCACGCGAGTAGCAACGCACCGATGGTCCCATCCCCAGTTGGCCCAGTAGCCACTGAGCTGAGCGGGCTGCAGTCGACGGTAGGCGTTGACCGTCGGGGCAAGAATCGCCGCCATTGCCTGATGGTGCTCGCACAGCCCAGCAATCGACTGTTTGGCGAGCGCTGAAATGCCGTCTTCGCTCGACGGGTCGGCGTACGCGTTGTTGCCATCAGCATCCACGATGGACATGTTGAAGTGCACGCCGGTTCCGCTGAGGTCGGCGAATGGTTTGCCGAGGAAGGTCAGATCAAGGCCGTGAGATAGGGCAATCTCGCGCGCCATCACCCGGAAGAGGAAGATGTCGTCGGCAACCTCAAGGGCATCCCCGTACTCAAGCGTTAGCTCAAACTGGGACTCATCGAACTCCGCGTTGATCGACTCTGGTCGGAAACCGAGCCTCAATGCCGTGCGCATGATGTCATCGATGATGCCGGTCGGATCACTGGCAGGGCCGGTGCCGTAAACCAT
>JAACCU010000022.1 GCA_009937405.1 Actinomycetota bacterium | reverse complement strand
CCGGTGGGGTATGAGATCGACCAAAGAGTTGCTTTCTTGTTGCGTTCTGTAGTAAAACTGTAACCTGGAGTTCGGGTTCCGTAATCTGCGGTGCCCACCTGGAGGGTATTTTCCAGTGCCGACGTCGATCGTCTTACTTGCTCTCGCCGCTGGCTGGGGTATCTATCTGGTGGTGTGGTGGCGCGACGCGCGCAAAACCACGTCATTCGGGCGTGACCGTATGGGTTCGTTCAGCTCCGGCATGGGCAGCCTCGGCGGCTCGAGCACACGGACGCCGCTCACGATTTCTGCTGGTTCAGCCGCATCGCTCAAGCCTCGCACCATGGCCGACGCCGCCCGACGCCGCCGCATGATCGCCGTGATGCTCGGCGTAGCCGCCGTCGTCTCCTTGCTCGCAGCCTTCGTTCTCGGCCCAGTCGCCGTATTCGCCCACCTGTTTGCAGACATTGCCCTGGTCGCTTACTGCTACGGATGCATTCGCCGTCGTAACCTGGCGGTCGAGCGCGAGATCAAGGTCCAGATGCTGTATCCCGAACGCGTCACGCCCCTCCGAAGGCACGAGCCTCGCACCGTCAACGCCTGATTCACTCGCCGAATCCACAGGTGCAGCCGCTACGATGACGGCTCCCTACGGGGGTGTAGCTCAGTTGGTAGAGCGCCTCGGTCGCATCGAGGAGGCCAGGGGTTCAACTCCCCTCACCTCCACCCCGTGAAATCCCAGTGTCCGGCTAGCCGGCCTGGGATTTCGTCGATTTTGGCGCAATGCTTTCAGCATCGGACCCAACGGTAAGCGGCCGCCAGACCCGGCGCCCCCTCACACAGAGAATACGGCGATGACCCAGCTGAAATGATCAAAACAGGTCACAGATGAGCCTCAAATGCCGACTGGAGTATGACGAACTCTCTCGGAGGATCACGCGTGGCGCCCAACCAACAGGACTTCGACACGAAAGCGCCGAAGTCGCCGGAGCAACTTGGTATACCCAGTGCACTGGTGACCGACCTTGTCCTGCGACGGATCCTGCTCGACGGCAAGGCCAGCGTCGCCAGTCTCTCCCGTTCACTCGCCCTACACCCCGGACTCGTCGACAATATGGTGCAGGAACTTCGCGACAAGAAGGAGATCGAAGTCCTGGGCATGGAAGGGCGCAACTACACGATCGCCCTCACCCAGTTCGGCCAGAACCACGCAACCGACCGAATGTCCCAGACCCGTTATGCAGGCGCCGCCCCGGTGTCGCTCGACGTCTACCGGGCCGTCGTGGCCCGCCAACGCCTCGCAGTTTCTGTCAATCGCGAGATTCTCAAGGAAGCCTTCTCCGACCTGGTGATCGCAGATGAACTGCTTGATGAACTAGGCCCAGCGCTGAACGCCAACGGCGCCATGTTCCTGTATGGCCCCCCCGGCACCGGCAAGACGTCGATTGCCGAACGCGTCGTTCGCATAAGCCCCGACCTGGTGCTGGTGCCACGAGCGGTCGAAGTCGATGGCCAGATCATCTCGGTCTACGACGAAACGGTTCACATCCCCGCGGATGAACAGTCCCATGATCTCGACCCCCGATGGGTGCTCTGCAACCGGCCCCGTGTGGTTGTCGGTGGCGAGTTGACTGGCGCCATGCTCGATCTGACCTACGACCAGTCGTCGGGCGTGTACCTGGCACCGTTGCAGATGAAAGCGAACAACGGCGTGATGATTATCGATGACTTCGGTCGTCAAGTGCTGACGCCAGATCAGTTGCTGAACCGCTGGATTGTGCCCCTAGACCGACGCATCGACTATCTATCGCTGAACTATGGCGTGAGCTTCGACGTGCCATTCGACGTGAAGGTGGTGCTATCGACGAACCTAGACCCATCGGATCTTGGCGACGAGGCCTTCTTCCGCCGAATCCAAACCAAAATCTTCATCGGCTCAATCACCCAAGACGCATTCGACTGGATCCTTTCTCGCGTCGCTCAGGCCATGGGTGTCGGCTGCAACGCCGAATCCGCCGAGTATCTGCGAATGATGTGCATTCAAGAAGGCGGTGATCTGCGCCCCTACCTGCCTGCCGATGTGTGCAAACTGGTGAAGGCCGTAGCCCAATACGAAGGCACACAGCCCACGCTTAGTCAGAGCAACATCGATCGCGCGTTAGGGCTCTACTACACCCATGACCCGGAAGACTCGGACGGTCACGGCAAGTCCGGAAACCGGCCCTCAATAGAAAAGATCCTTGATGCTCACGAGGTCAGCGGAGCCGCATCAGGACCAGTAAGCAACTTCTAACTCCACCCAAGGCGCGGAGATTTGGACCCCTACAGGGCGAACCATCAACGTGTTGGGATCGAACTCTGCACCCGGCGGCGGCGAACGCCGAAAACCATGCACTACGAATATCGACGAGTGAAGCCACTCATGCCACCCCAACGACTTTCAACCCGGTGTTCAGGTTCTT
>JAACCU010000219.1 GCA_009937405.1 Actinomycetota bacterium | reverse complement strand
TGAAGGACTTCACCGCTGCGGAACGTGAGCGCGCCGCGTTCGGCGTTGCGCTCGCCCGAATTCCCGAGGAGCGCCTGTTCTTCAACAATTCGGCGCAATCGATCCTTGGAGTCGGAGAAATGATGCTCAACGGCGAGGTCGAATACCACAAGGGCAATTACGACGTCGGCTTCGCCAGTCTGCGCCATGCCGTCGCCCGCGACGACAACCTGGCCTACACCGAGCCCTGGGCATGGATGCATCCGCCTCGCCACGCCTTGGCCGCGCTATTGACCGAGCAGGGCCACTACGACGAGGCCGAATCCCTGTGCCGCGCCGACCTCGGACTCAACGACACGGTGCAACGGTGTGCTCAGCATCCAGACAACGTGTGGGCCCTTTACGGACTCGTCGAGTGTGTTGCACGGCGCGGCGAGTCGGCAGAACTCACCGCACTACAGGCAAAGCTCGACGAAGCTCTCGCAAAAACCGATACGCCAATCACATCCTCGTGCATGTGCAGGGGCATAGGGAACGCCTGATGATCGCCAGCCTGATGATGTATCGACGGCCTGAGCTTGATGCCACCCACGATCGGTACTGGGCACTCATCCGCTCAAATCTGGCCCATGCGGGAATCGGCAGCCCCGACACGCTGTCCCAGGACGCCGACGAGTTCTACGTCTGGAATCACGCCGGGCTGACCTTGAGTCAGACCTGTGGAATGCCGTACCGACTTTGGCTTCACGACAAGGTCACGCTCGTGGGCACACCCGACTTTGGGATCGACGGGTGCCCGCCCGGCTACTACACCAGTCCCTTCGTGATCCGGGCCGGCGACACTCGCTCAACTATCGACGAGTTCCGTGGTGCCCGCTTTGCGTACAACCAAATTCACTCGCAATCTGGGTTCGCGGCGGCCTACAACCATGTTGAGGAACGCGGATGGTGGTTCGACGACCTCCTTCACACCGAGCAACACCTCGAGTCGGCGCGCTCTGTTGTCGAAGGGCGCGCCGATATCGCCTCGCTCGACGCCGTGTCGTGGCGGCTGATCAAGCAATACGAGCCGTTCGCTGCCGATCTTCGGGTTCTCGATTGGACCAAGCCGACGCCGGGGCTTCCGCTCATCACCGCCAAAGGGAACGACGCCGCTGCAATCTTCGCTGCCGTTCAGCGAGCGATCGTCGAACTCACAACCGCAGACCAGGCCCGTCTCGGCCTTGTTCGGCTCGTACGAATCCCAGCCGAAGCCTATTTCGCTATTCCGAATCCGCCGGAAACTGCAGGCTCGCCCGCTGCGTGATCATCACTGCGACATCGGGCCCAACAAGCGCTTCAAGCTCGCCGGCCAATGACTCCGCCACCGGCTTATCTCCGACGAAGGCAGCTGCTTCCTCGGTGCAGCACCACGCCATGGTGGCATCGGTTCCCCAGTCGGCCCGGGTCCATCGGCGCAGCGTGGCAACGTCACCTCCTGCGCCCTCCGCTCGAAGCGGGAGTTGCCAGCACACGGCGGGCTTCCAGTCCATGGGTCGCTCTCCATCTGCCTCGGCCTGTAGGTGCAGGGCACACCCGGCCCCACCCTCGAAGCCAACCCGGTTGAGAAAGATGCACGCGCCATCGACCAGTGCCGTGTGATTTCGCTTGTCGTCTCTGAAGATGCCGGACTCAGCCGCGACCGCTGCGAATTGCCATCGTGGAGGGTCGATGGTGGGGGCCAGAGCGGAGAGCAACATTGCCTCCTCCTCGTCGAACAATTCAACACCAACCGAGCAGCAGCCCTGCTGAAGCTCTTCGGCAGGGTCGTCGAGGATTCCTTGACAGCCTTCCCCCCAAACGCAGCGCCACGACGAGGAGAGGAAGCCCATGTCGACGTTCCATCGCGTGCCATCGACAGGATCGACGAACTGTTCGAACTTCTCTGGGATCATGAACCGATCTTACGGGGTTGGCCCACTACCCTCCCCACCTATGAGTCTTCCTCCCGCCGACTGGTTCGATGATCCTGAACGCCCCGACACCTATCGGTACTGGGATGGCGCCGAATGGACTGAGCACCGAGCTCCGAAATCAGGTCCGCCCACGTACGAAGACAACAGCGGGATTGGAATCGTCGGCTCCAGCTGGGAACTCTTCAAGACCAACTGGGCACCTCTGCTCGGGATCGGTGTGTTCACCTTTGTCGGCATCGTCGTCGGTGTCGCTCTTGTTATCTTCGCACTACTGTCTGCGCTCGATCCGAGCGTGCTCGACATCGCTGATCGGGTCTTTGAGTCGGGCTTCAACGCCGATGCCAACCCTGCTGATCAGGCCTACCTCGACAGCATCGAGTTCAACGTCACTGCATCGTTCGTGGTGTTCGGACTCCTTGGCGCACTCATCGCATCACTGTCGACATTGATCGGCTCGGGCACGAGCACTCTCTTTCTCGGCGCAGCCCACAATGGAAAACCGGTTGGCGCAGGCACGTGCTTTGGGATTGCGGCCCGGCGCCTTCCGCGCTGGATCGGGATCGCTCTGCTCTGGGCGGTGGTGGGATTCATTCCCATGGTTCTCCTGTGGGTACTCGCCATCATCGTGTCGCCGCTGCTGCTGATTGCGGTAATTCCACTGACCGCGGTAGTCGTGATCTACCTTTTCCCCGTGATGACGATCGCTGGCGCCGGCCTCTTGCTGGGCCCCGTAGACCGTCCACCGTTTCGGACTGCGCTCGTGCTCGTGAAGGATCAGTGGCGCACCGTGGCGATGCGGTTGCTCGTCGTGAACCTCATCCTGATCGCGATCAACATCGGTCTCGGAGCGGTCAATCTGATTCCGCTGATCGGGATTATCCTCAACCTCGCCGGGCAGTTCATTTACTACAGCTTGCAGACGGCCGCCTCAGTGAAGCTTTACGCCTCGGTCGATGGACAGTTCGCTGAAGAAATCGCTCCGGATTCCGGGACGTAGACGCGCTACTCGTTCGCGGCGCTAGAGCAGAGCGTCGACTCGTTCGATCCAGGCGAGATCATTGGTCGAGATGCCCCCGGCATCATGATCGGTGATCCGGACATGGACCGTGCCGTAGATGTTGCTCCACTCGGGGTGATGAAAAAGTCTTTCGCTGACCAAGGCAACGCTCGACATGAACCCAAACGCGGCGACGAAGGAACCGACCTCGAACGTGCGCTCAACGCCGTCGCCATTTCGCGCCCAATCCGGATGCTCCCTGAGAAGCTCGTTGATCTGGTCTTCGGTTAGCCGAGTGCTGGTCACGCCCGCGATTGTGTCACGGCCCGCTGTGTATGAGGATGCACGGGTGTCAAGACCAACCTTTGACCGACTCAGCAGGAGTTCGACCGTGAGACAGTTCGTCCCATTCGACAGCCTGTGGAACATGGCGATCGATGTTCCTTACTCGTTTCTCGTCCGAGACGGCAATCACGCGTGGAGTTGTGGCCAGCTCGCCCTTGACCGTAACTCGAACGTGATAATGCCCGGCGATCTCCCCGCACAGAGCAAGATCGTGGCCGACTATGTCGCAGAGATCCTCGCTCGAGCAGGTCTTAGCGCCGACTCGCTCATTCGACTGGTTCTCTTTGTCGACGCTGGCCATCTCAGCGATTCCGACGCCATGTGCGCTGCTTTTTACTCGAAGTTCTCGACCGAAGTCATCCTCGACATCGTGCCGGTGCCACACTTTTATTATGACGGCGTCGTACTCGAAGTCGACGTGTTCTGCGGTGGCGCCGGTCCATGGTCAACCACAGCGGCGGCTGTCTCGCTTCGAACAGATAGCGACATGGTGTGGGCTTCGATTAATACGCCTGGTTCCAGTGTCAGGGCTGCCGTCGATCAGCTAGACATCGAACTTGCAGCCGTGGGAACCGACCGGTCACATCTCCTCTCAGCTCACTGGACGGTCCCAACCGGCAAGTTGCTCAATGTCGCTGACACCGTCGCAGACATGGCCCTGTTCCCAGATTCTGGCGCCGTCGTCTCCGCCGGGGCCGACAACGCAACGGCCAACGGTCGATTTGTGTTCACAACCGGTCCGGTCATCACTGATGCCGCAGCGACAGTGTACAATGTGGTCATCTCCGCGACTCGATCGGGGAGGTTCGGGTGGGTGCAAGCCCGATCGATAGACCGCAACGTCGATCTCGTCGAGCAGACCCGTCAGATCATGACCGCTATAGAGGCTCGGCTCGCAGCGCATGGCGTCGGCTTTGATGCTGTCGTGAAGGCGACATCGTTGTACACGGGCGGGAGCTCTGCAGCAGAACTGCACGACAACATGTCGGTACGCAATGCCTACTACAAGCGGCCGGGCCCAGCATCCACCGGATTGCCGGTGTTCGGCCTCGCCGATGAGCGAAGTCGAATTGTGGTCGACGTGACCTACGCCAAGGGGTCGGCGAACGGGTCGTCGGGCAAGCCGGCCGACGGCTTGGCCGCGGTCACCGGACGAACCCAGCGTTCGTAGCCCGTCTCCTCAAGCTCGGTGGCCAGCTTGGGGCCACCGGATTCCTGGATGCGGCCATCGGCGAACACGTGAACCGTGTCGGGGTGGAGTTCGTCGAACAGGCGGGAGTAGTGAGTGATGGCGAGTACACCAAGACCGTCTTCCTCTGTGGCCTGCTCGATGCGAGCACTGACTACCCGAAGGGCATCAACGTCGAGGCCCGAATCGAGCTCGTCGAGGATGGCGAACGCCGGTCGCAGCACGCCGAGCTGCACGGTCTCATTTCGCTTCTTCTCGCCGCCAGATAGGTCGACGTTCAGAGGACGCTCAAGCAATTTGGCGTCGAATCCGATGCGCTCGGCCTCGGCCTGCATGCGGATTTCGATCTCTTCGGGGTCATCGCTCGTGCGAGCCGATGCGAGCAGCAGATCGCGCAGTGCCACCCCTGGCACCTCAGTAGGATATTGCATGGCCAAAAAGAGGCCGGCTTCGGCGCGCTTCCAGGTTGGCAGGCCGAGCATCTCGATGTCGTCGATACGAACCGAGCCGCCGGTGACCTCATATCCGGGACGACCAGCAATCACGTGAGAGAGCGTGGACTTGCCGGATCCGTTGGGACCCATGACGGCGGCAACTTCGCCGGACTTCACGACCAGGTCAACGCCCTTGAGGATCTCTTTGCCTTCAACAGACGCCCGCAGGCCTTCGATGATGAGTTCGCTCATTGTGATTCCTCTGCGGCATCTTCGATGGTGAGCTGTACCCGACCGTCGACAATCGTGACGCCATAGACGGGCACGGGGCGAAGGGCAGGAAGGCTCAAGGGTTCGCCAGTTTTCAGATCGAAAAGGGCGCCGTGGCGCGAACACTCGATGGCGCACTCGTCTTCTTCGACGAACCCCTCAGAGAGGGACACATCGGCATGGCTACATGTGTCGCCGAGGGCGTAGACGTCGTCCTCAATACGAACGAGGGCGATTTCGCGGCCCTCCAGCACGATCTTGCGAGCGGTGCCAGCATCGATCTCGTCGAGGGCGAAAAGGTCATGAATGGTCATTGGCCCAACTCCTGCTCACGCTGACGAGCAAGCTTGGTCGCCACCGAGCGACGCAACCCCTGAGCGGCCGACGGAACCGCTAGTTCGGTGATGACTTCGTCGAGGAAGCCTGCCACGATCAGACGCTCAGCTTCACCGGTCGGGACGCCGCGACTCTCGAGGTAGAAGCGCTGGTCGTCGTCGACCGGGCTCACCGTTGAGGCATGGCTGCACTTGACGTCGTTATTTTCGATCTCGAGGTTTGGCACAGACTCCGCCCAGGCATCGTCGCTCAGCTTGAGGTTGCGGTTGGTCTGGTAGGCGTTGGTTCCGCGGGCACCGGGGCGGACCCGGATCAGTCCGGTGTAAATACTTCGCGCCTTGCCCCCCACCACGCCCTTGTAGAGCAGGTTGGACGTGGTGTCAGGTGCGACATGGTCTTGGTAGGTGCGGAAGTCGAGCGTCTGGCTCTCATCACCAAAGTACAGGGCCTGTAGGTCGCCATGCGCACCCCGGCCGACGAGGCGGGTGTCAGCGCGGCTGCGGGCGTATGCCCCGCCGAATGCAGCGGTACCGGCGGAGATCGTGGCATCACGTTCAACACGAGCGACCTGTGAAGCGATCTGCCAGGTGCTGTGGCCAAGTTCTTGGATACTGAGATATCCCAGGCGGCCGGCCTGGTCGACGTCGAGTTCGACAACCGGGCAGGCCAGAACGACGTCGTCGTCGTCGCTGCTGTATTGGTCGAGGATAGTGGCCTCGGCGTTCTTGCCGACTCTTACAACCAGGCGAGAGAAGGTCGCTGCGTGGTCACCGGCGGCATGGTTAGTGATTACGATCGGACGATCGACCGTGACGCCCTTGGGGATGTCGACAAGGAGTGGGTGCGGCGTGAAGGCGTCGTTGAGTTGGGTGAAGTAGTCGCCGGCATCGTCTGAGACCGAACCGAGGGCGGACTCGCCGTCGGCGTGGTCGGTGAGCAGGCCAACGAACACACCCTGATCGACGAGTGCATCGCTTACTTCGATTGACACAACCTTGCCGTTGATGCAGCGCACAGTGGCGGCCGGTTCGATATCGAGTCGGGCCATGGGCGCATCGCCAAAGGCGTCGGAAAGAGCGAAGGCATCAAGGTCGAGCTGCGCTATAGGGCTGTACCGCCACTCTTCTTCGGCGACTGTGGGAACAGCGCGTTCGCGTAGTGCTTCTGCAGCCGCAACACGTCGATTGACCAGCCACGCGGGCCCATCGATCTTCTGCGCGGCATCGGGGGAAAACGTCGATGACACGGGGATTTATCCTATCTGGATAGTGCTAATTCCCAACGATGAAACCGGGCCTACTGACCCTCGCGATACCGGCGGCGCATCCGCTCGCCGAGACCTTCGCCATTGTTCTTCAGTGGCTTTTGTTTTTTTGGTTTCTTTGCTGGCTTCTGCGTGCCGAACTTTTGCTTTCCGAGCTTTGACTTCTTAGATTTGCCGGAGTGTCGCGGGCCTTTCTTGTCGCGCTTTCGCCGCTCCTCTTCGAGGTCAGCGATCGCGCTCGGGACGGCATCATTGATGATGTCTTCTGCCGCGTCGAGAAGCGCAGCGATGGAGTCGTCCTCACCCAGGCTCTTGGGCTCAGGCGGCGTCTCCGGGGTGACAAGCGTGCCATGGGCCCAGTTCACATCGGCCATACGGCGCGTATACGCCGGACAGTCATCGGGGCAACGCCAGGGGGCTTCGGGTGCGAGGTCGAGATCGCATTTCCGCACCGTGTCGCCGTTGGCGTAGGAGCGGGATTCGAAAAACTTGCAATCCTGGCGCATTGGCATGACATCCATTGTGTCGCATCGCCGCCCCAGACCCACGCCGCGCCGCGAAGTCGTTCCGAGAACAGAGCCCAAGGGGTCGTCGTCAGATTCCTGCCAACTCGGCGAGCAACGCCACCACCGACAGTCCGTCACCGATCTCACCGGCTTTGAGGAGATCCGGAACATCGCTTAGCGAGAACCACTCGACCTTGGCGGCCTCGTCGGGATCGCTGGGCTCGCCACGGTGAACGGCTGCCGTGGCCCGAACAACGTTGAACCGCAGATCAATCGACCCGTTGGCCGGGCACCACGAGATAAACGGCTCGGTAGGACCCGGATCCCAACCCGTCTCCTCAAGGCACTCGCGGGCCGCTGCTTGGCCGATCGACTCACCTGGATCGATGCGGCCCGCAGGGATCTCCCATCCCCATGTGTCGGTCACGAACCGGTGACGCCAGATCAGCAGAACTGCATCGTCGACCACGACCAGCGAGCCGGCCGCATCGGTCGGCATGCGCAGGACGTGATGATCGAACCGCTTGCCCGATGGCGTCTCAACGTCGACCATTCGCAACGACATCCACTCCGATTCATAGATCGACCGTTCACTGTGCGCTATCCACTCACCATCCATGCGGACAGTGTGGCCCGAAATGCGTCTACTACTGGTGCGGCCGACCGCTACCGTGACGAGATGGGTTCCATCCAAGTGAGCCATCTTGGATGGTCAATTCCTGGCGGACAGACGCTCCTCGACGATGTGGCGTTCCGCGTCGGCGACGGCGAGCACGTCGCTCTCGTCGGCGCCAACGGCGCGGGCAAGAGCACCGTGATGCGACTGATCGCCGGCACGATCCCGGCCCGCGAGGGCACGATCTCCATCGACGGTTCTCTTGGCGTGATGACCCAGCTCGTGGGTTCGCTGGATAAGTCCTCGACTGTGCGTGACCTGTATCTTTCGCTGGCCAGCCCGGCGATCAATACTGCTGCCGAGCGGCTGACCCGAGCCGAAGCCCGTATGGCCTCTGGCGACGACGACGGTATGAAGTACGCCGCGGCGCTTGAGCACTGGGAGAGCGCTGGCGGCTACGACATCGAGATTCTCTGGCAGGAATGCGCCCACCGAGTGGTGGAGCTGCCGTGGCGAGAGATCGAGAACCGGTCGATGGCCACGTTCTCCGGCGGCGAACAGAAGCGCCTTGCTCTGGAGCTGCTCCTTCGCAGCGAGCACGATGTTCTGCTGCTCGATGAGCCTGACAACTTTCTCGATGTACCCGGCAAGGAATGGCTCAGCGCTCGCCTCAACGCCTCAACGAAGACGATTCTCTATGTCAGTCACGATCGCGAATTGCTGGCCGAAACGTCGCACAAGGTTGTCACCATCGAGGCGAGGGGTGCTTGGACCCACGGCGAGTCATTCACGACCTGGCGCGAGGCCCGAGAGCACAGAATCGAACTGATCAGCGAAGAGCAGCGCCGCTGGGGCCTGGAGCGCAAGCGGCTCGTCAACCACATGCGCGAGCAGAAACGCCGCGCCGCGATGAGCGATGCCAATGCCAGCCGTGCCCGCGCCGCGGAAACACGCCTTCGCCACTTCGATGATGACGGGCCGCCCCCCGAGGCCGCACGCGAGCAGAAGATCGACATGCGCCTCGAAGGCGGACGCACGGGCAAGCGCGTCGTGATCGTCGAGCATCTCGAGCTCACCGATCTCACCTATCCGTTTGATCTGGAGATCTGGTTCGGTGAGCGTGTGGCCGTCGTCGGCCGCAACGGCACCGGCAAATCACACTTCCTTCGACTCCTTGGCGGTGGCGACGTGAAGCATTCCGGCGACTGGCGCCACGGCGCCCGCGTCGTGCCCGGTCTTTTCAACCAGACCCACGACCATCCGGACTTGATGGGCAAGACACTGCTCGATGCGCTGGCCCAGCGCGAGATCTCACGGGGACCGGCAATGGCCCGCCTGCGCCGCTACGAGCTCAACTTCGCGGCCGAGCAAAACTTTGAGACCCTGTCGGGTGGCCAACAGGCTCGGTTTCAGATTCTGTTGCTCGAGATCGATGGAGCAAATTTGCTGCTCCTTGACGAGCCAACAGACAACCTCGACGTCGCCTCCGCCGAAGCTCTCGAAGCCGGCCTCGACATCTTTGAGGGCACCGTTGTCTGTGTCACCCACGACCGGTGGTTTCTGCGCGGCTTCGATCGATTCATTGCCTTCACTGAAGAAAACGACGTCGTCGAGATCGACGACCCGGCCAAAGCCTGGAGCTAACAGGGCCACACTGGGGACAGCCCCCAAGCGTGCTTCTTTTAGCCGACTGAACCCTCCATTTGGAGTTCAATAAGGCGCGACCATTCAACGGCGTATTCCATCGGCAGGGTCTTGGTGATGGGCTCAATGAAGCCATTGACCACCATGCTCATGGCCTGCTCTTCGGTGAGGCCACGGCTCTGGAGGTAGAAGAGTTGCTCATCAGCGACACGAGACACTGTGGCCTCGTGACCGATGATGGCGTCTCCGGAACCGACCTCCATGTATGGGTAGGTGTCGGAGATCGAGTCTTCGTCGAGGATCAGCGCATCGCACTGGACGTGACTCTTGCAACCGTAGGCGTCGTCTTCGATACGGACGAGACCGCGGTAGGAGGTCCGACCGCCGTCCTTGGAGATCGACTTCGACACGATCTTCGACGTGGTCTCGGGTGCAGCGTGGGTCATCTTGGCGCCGGTGTCCTGGTGCTGACCAGCGCCGGCGTAGGCGACAGAAAGAACCTCACCGGAAGCCTTCGGACCAGCAAGCACGATGGCCGGGTACTTCATGGTGAGCTTCGAACCAATGTTGCCATCGATCCACTCCATATGACCCTCAGCCTCAACCCACGTACGCTTGGTGACCAGGTTGTAGACGTTGTCGGACCAGTTTTGGATCGTCGTGTACGTGACACGAGCAGACGGCTTGACCACAATCTCAACGACCGCTGAATGCAGCGAATCGGAGGTGTAGGTCGGGGCGGAGCAACCTTCGATGTAGTGAACCTGAGAGCCCTCATCAGCGATGATCAGGGTGCGCTCAAACTGGCCCATGTTTTCCGCGTTGATTCGGAAGTAGGCCTGCAGCGGCATCTCAACCTGCACGCCCGGCGGTACGTAGATGAACGAGCCACCCGACCAGGCCGAGCTGTTGAGAGACGAAAACTTGTTGTCGTTCGGCGGGATGATCTTGCCGAAGTACTGCTTGACGAGCTGGGGGTACTCCTTGAGTGCCGTGTCCATGTCGCAAAAGAGCACGCCTTGCTGTTCGAGGTCCTCACGATTGCGGTGGTACACCACTTCGGACTCGTACTGAGCGGTGACGCCAGCCAGGTACTTGCGTTCAGCCTCGGGGATACCAAGCTTCTCGTAGGTGTTCTTGATCGACTCTGGGACCTCGTCCCAATTGTCGTTCAGGCCACCCTTGGGCTTGATGTAGTAGTAGATGTCGTTGAAATCGATACCGGACATGTCGCCGCCCCAGCTGGGCATGGGACGATTACCGAAGCGCTTGTACGACTTGAGGCGGAAGTCGAGCATCCATTGGGGCTCGCCTTTGAGCCATGACATCTCACGCAGAATCGCTTCGTTGATGCCCTTTTTGGGCTTGAAGACGTAGTCCTCTTTATCAGACCAGCCGAGCTGGTACTTGCCGAGGTCGAGACCGATGTCGGTGGATGCCATGAGGAACTCCCGAGTGCAGGCGTGGTGCTGTCGGGCAACAAGCGTCGACAGCAATTTCTCCTACACCGATAGTAACAACTCCGAGCGCGCTAACAATGGTGCCCGGCCAGGCGCGGCGCTCGTGCTCACTGTGAGTACTCGTCATGGCCTTCAGACTTTTGGCGCAAACACACCGTCGATGAGTGCCTGGCTCAACTCGGTGAGGCGGTCTGCCGTGGCTCGGTTGACTCGCTTCGACTTGCCGAACGGATCATCCACCTCATCGGCGCCTCGTCCGAGCATGTCGCCGGCGACTCGGGGCGCTATTGCCGCTGAGATCCGCTGTGCCGGCGACTCGCCATCGACACCGTGCAGACGAGCGACCAGGCCACCGATCGTGTCGATTCGCGAAACTGCATCGTCGGCCAGCAGTGTCAGGTCACGCACATGGCGACGCTCCATCGCAACGACGAGGTCGGCAGTGTTGATAATCTCGGCGGTGACCTTGCGTGATCGATGGCTCGAAATGTCGAGGCCCCTCTCCCCCATGATGTCGACGACGACGGGCGTAGCTTCCTTGTCTTGAAAGAGAAAGCCGGCCGACTCAACCAAGACGTCCAGGCCGCGTTTCTCAACGGCGGAGCGCAGCAGCGCCTCGGTCATGGGAGAACGGCAGATGTTTGCCGTGCAGATGACGAGAATCCGAAACGAGTTCCCATCCATCTCAGTCCAGCCGCCGTAACTCGGCTCGGAACCGCCGACCTCTTCCGATATAGCTTTCTACGTTCATCTGGGCGTGATGCTCGGGGAGCTTGTCCAGAAGGATCTTTACCGGCACGCCTAGCGCCATCGCGTGGGGCGGCACCTCAACCCCACCGGGCACCATTGCGGCCGCGCCTACGAGCGAATGCGAATGAATGACCGCGTTGTGCAACACGATCGCCCCAGATCCCACAAGCGCATGGTCGTGGACAGTGCAGCCTTCGAGGTGAGCAAGGTGACCAAGCGTGCAGAAGTTGCCGACGACCGTCTCATGAAACTCGGTGCAATGGAGTACGGAGCCGTCTTGGATCGACGTGCCCTCGCCAATGCGGATGTAGTTGTCGTCGGCCCTGAGCACGGCATGGGGCCACACCGATGAGTCCGCACCGATGACGACATTGCCGATGATCGTCGCCTCGGGCGAGATGTACGCGGTTTCGTGGATCTCTGGGATCTGGTCACCAAGGGCATAGATCGGCATTTAGAGATCCTGGAACTTTCCGAGGCGGCCCTGGAAG
>JAACCU010000218.1 GCA_009937405.1 Actinomycetota bacterium | reverse complement strand
GAACAGAAGCAGGGACTCAGGTCGGTGATGCGGGATGTCGTGCTCGCGAAAGTAGTGCGGGTCTCGAGCGGCCACGACGGCATCGACGCCGACCCACCCAGCGTTGCGGTGATCGGGATGCATCCGCCAGCGACGCCACGGATCGTGGGTAAGGACGACGGTCGGGGTGAGCTCACGAATGATGCGAGCCACCTCCCCTCGGAGCTCGAGCCCTGAGTCGGGACCCATGTCGAGTTCGCCATCGACCTGGTCGAGGAACCGGACTTCGCCGGTGGCTCCCAGCCGCCGAGCAGCCTCTCGCTGCTCGACCTGGCGGCGAGCGATGAGTGCATCGGTGTCGGCATCGACGTCCCAGGTCCCCTTGCGGCCATCGGTGCAGACGAGTAGATGGACGATTGTGCCTGCCTCGGCCCACTTCGCCAGCGTGGCGCCACATTCGAATTCGATGTCATCGGGGTGGGCCCCGATTGCCAGGGCACTCTTTGGGACATCGAGATCGACGCGCATCTCGGCAGCCTACGGCTCGACGGTGCGAGCGTGTAGCTCCGCGAGGTCCTCGGGATGGTCCACGTCGAGGCTGAGTCCTGGGTCGTGGACCACCGTCACGGGGAGGCGGCATCGGGCCGCCTCTCGACAATGGGCTTCGTACGAACCCGGCCCGTAGTTGAAGCGGAACCCAGCGTCGGTGGGGACCGATAACACGTTCGACCCGTCGCCGCGTCGATCCGGGGCGATGGCGACACCCGGCCCGGTTACCAGGGCGAGATCGGTGGCGAGCGGCAGATCGGCATGCGCGACGATGACGCGCGTGTCGCCCGCCTCTCGTCGGACAGCCAATGCCGCCTGTACAGACTCGTTCAGTCCCCGGATCGCGGGGGCGACAACGGCCGCACCGCTCTGTTCGGCCCAGTGGGCGACCTCATCGTCGTCGGTCACGACGAACACCGGAAGCTCGCCGGCGGCGGCCACGACAGCGGCGGCCATCGAACGAGCGAGCGTTCTGCGGCCGGCCTCATCGAGCACTGTTGACAGGCGCGACTTGGCTGCGTCGAACGAACGAATCGGCACCAGAACCGAGATCCGGTCGTCGGTGCCGTCGGAAAGGTCAGCACAAGTCTTCATTGCGGCGGCGAGTCTATGGGTCTTTGTTCCTGCTCCCCGCCCCATGAACTCCTAGGGTGACGCCATGGACATGCGAGTAGCCGTCGTCGGTGGCGGTTCTTGGGGCACCACGGTTGCCCACCTCACCGCCCACAATGCGCCGACGGTGCTGTACACCCGCCGAGAGGACGTAGCTGCGGCGGTCAACGAACAGCACATGAACCCGCGCTACCTGGCCGGGTACGCGCTGCACAACGACTTGCGAGCATCGACTGACCTTGTGGCTGTCGTGAGCAAGGCCGACGTGCTCGTCATGGGTGTGCCATCGTCGGGTTTCAGACAGACGCTTGTCGACGTTCGTCCTCACCTGCGACCGCGGGTTCCCGTCGTCTCTCTTGCCAAGGGTTTTGAGGTCGGCTCTCGGAAGCGGATGACTCAGCTTGTCGCTGAGGAGATGCCTGGTCATCCCGTTGGCGTGCTGACCGGACCAAACCTGGCGAAGGAGATCCTGGGGGGCAATGCCGCAGCGGCCGTCCTTGCCTTTACCGACCTCGTCATTGCGGAACGCCTGCAGCACGTGTTTTCGAGCCAACTCTTCCGGGTGTACTCCTCGACAGACGTTGTGGGTTGTGAGCTTGGTGGTGCGCTGAAGAACGTGATTGCGCTGGCCGCGGGTATGGCCGATGGCCTTGGCACAGGCGACAACACGCGTGCTGCGGTGATGACCCGAGGGCTGGCCGAAGTCACCCGGCTTGGGGTTGCTCTGGGTGGCGATCCGGCCACCTTTGCGGGACTTGCCGGGATGGGTGACTTGCTGGCCACGTGTATGAGTCCGCAGAGTCGCAACCGCTATGTCGGTGAGCAACTCGGACAGGGACGCACGATCGCGGAAATCGTTGCAGATATGAATCAGGTAGCCGAGGGTGTGAAGTCGGCGTCGATCGTTTGTGAGATTGCCGACGAATATGGCGTGTACATGCCGATCGCGGAACAGATGCGAGCGTGCGTCCAACAAGGACGAAGCGCCTCGGACGCGTACGCTGGCCTCGTGAAGAATCCGGCCGCCCGCGAGATCGACCCCGACTGACCAATGATCGGCGATCTCGAAGG
>JAACCU010000217.1 GCA_009937405.1 Actinomycetota bacterium | reverse complement strand
GCGTCAGCCTCGGCGGGCCTTGATCTCGGCAATGATTGCCGGCACAACCTCATGAAGGTCGCCGATCACGGCCCAGTCAGCCTTGACGACCATGTTGGCTTCGCGGTCGGTGTTGATCGCCAGAATGTGTTTGCTGGCCATCGCACCAACCCAGTGCTGAATGGCGCCGGAGATGCCTGAGGCGATGTAGATTTCTGGAGCGATCCGAGTGCCGGTCTGGCCGACCTGGTCCGAGTGCGGGCGCCAACCCAGGTTTGTGACGGCACGCGAACAGCCGACTCGACCACCCAGCAGGCTGGCAAGATCTTCGAGTTGGCCGAAGCCGTCAGCGGATCCAACGCCCCGTCCACCGCCACACACCACAGGGGCGGTGGGAAGGGTGACACCGGCTTCTTGGACGACGCGGTCTTTGACCATCGTGATCAGATCTGCAGCCTCAAGCTCGGCATCGAACTCTTCCACGTCAGGATCCTGCTCATCGCCGGGCTCAGAGGCAACGGCGTGGAGCCCGCACGTCAGCAGTGGCGTTTCAGCGTCGAGGGTGACGTCTTCGAGCAGCGAGCCTCCCCATTGGAGCCGGGTTATTGCCCAGTCGGCGCCGGGCATCGCATCGAGCGCGTTCGCCACGAACGGAGCGTCGAGGCGAGCGGCCGTCTGAGCCATGACCTCGTTACCCCGGCTTGATCCGCAGGCAAGCACAGCGTCGGGACTGAGGGACTCGACCATTTGAGCCACAATCGACCCATACGCATCGGGGCCGTAGTCCGTGAGTTCGTCTGGGGCGGCCACATGAACTGTCTGGGCGCCATACTGTCCGGCTGCTTCGACGAGCGCATCGTCATCGCTACCGATGAGTGCGGCCTCAAGGTCTTCGCCCATCTTCTCGGCGAGCCTGCGACCGAAGGTCAGGGCTTCACGAGCAGCTTCGACAAGTGCGCCGTCTTCGTGTTCAAGAATGACGAGAAGCATCAGAGCACCCCCAGTTCGTCGAGTACATCAACCACCGCGGACGCAGCCTCTGCACCCGTGCCGAGGATCAGTGTCTCCGATACAGCCTCTTCGGGCCGGCGGAGCATGACGCGGGCTTGACCGCCCTCATCAGCGCGGCCCTCGACTGTCGAAATCTCTAGCTTCTTGGAAGCCAGACGACCCTTCATCGTTGGGTAGCGCGGGAGGTTCAGGCCCTCCATCACGCCGAGCACGGCCGGACGGGGAAGCTCATAGACCTCGAATCCTCCGTCGATCGCGCGACGGGCAGTGATCGTGCCTTCGCCCGCCCCGTCACCGCTGACCTCAATTCCCTTAATGCCTTGCACTATCGGTCGACCAAGCGCATGTGCAGTCCTCACACCCACCTGGAAGCCACCGGCATCAGCAGACTCGTTGCCGAACAGGATCAGATCAAACTGACCCTGGTCCGATTCAACCGATTCGATCGCCTCGGTAAGGGCAGCTGCGGTGCGCTGCGGGTCCCATCCGTTACCGTCGACCTCGACGAGAACGCCGTGGGCGGCGCCAACCGACGCCGCATAGCGAAGCTGTTCTTCAGCTTCGCCGGTGCCGAGGGTCAACACCGTGACCTCGCCCCCCTGCTGCTCGACAAGTTGCACCGCACCTTCGACGGCACACTCCTCATGTGGGCTCGTTGTGAACCCGAGGTGCGCCGCATCGACGTCGGAGCCATCTGCGGTGACATTGATCTTGGCGCCGGGAGCCGGCACCCGCTTCACACAAACAAGAATCTTCATAAGGGTCAGCTCTTGAGACGGGTGTCTTCGGGATCGAAGGCAGCACCGCTGCCGACGACCTTGCAGGGGTAGAGCTCGTTCATGTACATGACCTGGAGGTCGGTACCGGGTGCGGCAAGTTCGTTGGTGATGTAGCCCATAAGCAAGACCTTGCCGATCGACGGTGCATAGCCGGCGGTGGTGACGCGGCTGGCCCGGCCATGGCTGTCGACGATACGGTCGCCGTTCATGTCGAGGATGGGCTCATTGCCACCCTGCATGTAGCGCTTGCGGCCCTGGCCATCGGTGTTGTCTTCAACGGTGAGGGTGACGCACTGAACTTCAGCGGCAGCTTCACGGGCGGCCAGGTAGGCCTCCTTGCCGATGAAGTCCGCAGCCTTGACCTTGGGACGAGCCAAGCCGGCCTCGACCGGGTTGTACTCACTCTCGAGCTCGGCACCGACGAGGCGGTAGCCCTTCTCGATGCGGCCCGAAAGGCTGTACACGCCGCCACCCGTGATGCGAAGACCGTGGTCCTCTCCCGCTTCCAGGATGGCATCCCAAACAACAGTGGCCTGGTCCCAGGGAACGTAAATCTCCCAGCCAGTGTCACCGACATAGGAGATACGGAAGAGTTTGCACTCAACCCCGGCGATGGTGGCATCGAGGTAGGAGCCGTAGGGCGAGCCTTGCTGGCTGAGGTCGTGATCGGTGAGTTGACTAAGCACGGCTGGAGCGTTGGGACCCCACAGACCGAGGGTCGAGAGCTCCATGGTGATGTTGCGGAAGGTGACCGAACCATCATTAGGCATGTGCTTGCGCACCCAGAACTCATCGCGGCCACCGTCGAATACACCCGTGACGATGCGGACGGTCTCTTCGCCAACACGCATCATGGTGAGATCGGAGTGGAAGCCGCCGTCCTGGGTCAACCAGGGGGTGTAGACCGAGCGACCAACGGGGACGTCGACCTTGTTGACGGCGAGATAGTCAGCGAACGCAACTGCACCGGGGCCTTCGAGTTCATAGATCTGGAAGGCGCTGAGATCGATCATGCCGCAGTTCTCGCGGAGGTTCAGGTGTTCGCCAACGGTGATGGGGTTCCACCAACGGTTGTCCCATTCGACCTCACGCTCGCTGAGGCCGTAGCGCTCGACGAGGTCGGCGTTCGAGTTGTACCACTGGGGACGTTCCCAGACGCGAGCCTGGAAGAACTCGGCGCCAAGGTCTTCCTGGCGGCTTCGGTACGGCCCCTCGACGAGGTGACGACGGTCGCCCCACTGCTCGGACGGGTGGACGATGCCGTAGGTCTTGATGAATGACTCTTCAGCGCGGGCCCAAATGTGCTCGTCACTCTTTTCCTGATCGTAGAAACGGGCGACATCAGCGCCGTGAGAGTCGATTACGCGCGGGTTGCCATACGTCATCCACTCGGCCACAACCTGGCCCATGCCTGGGCCTTCTTTGACCCAGACTGCGGCGGCCGACCACAGGTTTTCCACGTCGGGCATCTCGCCGAGGCAAGGCATGCCGTCGGGGGTGAGCGAGAGGAGGCCATTGATGGCGTACTTGATCTCGGCTTCGCCGAGCATGTCCATCAGATCGATGGCAGTTTCCATCTGGTCATCGAAGTCGTCCGGGGTGAACGGCATTTCCGTCGGCGACAGTGCAGCCTCTTCGTTCGATGGGATCTCGTCGGGGTGGTGCAGGATGGCGCGGTGGCCGTACGAGCCCACCTCCATCGAACCCGAAGACTGACGTTCGTAACAGAACGGGTCCATGTCACGAACGATCGGGTAGCCAATCTCGTTGTTGGTTTCGGCGAGGATGTCCATCGGGCCCACGTCGGCCATCTGGTGAACGGCCGGGACCAACGGAATATAGGTATCAGCCATGTAGGCAATTCGGTTGGACCACACACCACAGGCGATGACAATATGTTCGGCCTCAATGGTGCCCTTGTCGGTTACTATCCCTGTGACCTTGCGGCGACCGTTTGGGCGAGGGGTGTCGCCGGTGATGACGTCGAGGACTTCGGTGTTGGCGAACACCTGGAGGCCAGCAGTTTCGATGGCTTCCTTGCGCATCGTGGTGCCGGTCTCGAGCGAGTCGACCACCGAAACGGTGGGGCAGTAGAAGCCGCCCATGATGACTTCGTCGTTGATGAAGGGAACCAGTTCTTTCACCTCACCCGGGGTGAGCATGTGAGCCTCGATGCCCCATGCCTTGGCCGACGTCATACGGCGCTGGAGTTCGTCCATTCGCTCCTGGGTACGGGCGACCTCGATACCCCCGGAATCAACCGACAGATTCATGTCCCGGTATTGGTTGGCGCTCTGCTCGCCGAGCAGGGCCATTTCCTTGTTGTGATCAACTGGGAAGATGAAGTTCGAGGCGTGACCGGTCGAGCCACCGGGGTTCGGGAGCGGACCCTTGTCGATGAGGACCATGTCCTTCCATCCGAGGCGGGCAAGGTGGCCGACAACACAGTTGCCGACGATGCCAGCGCCAACGACGACGACATTGGCGCTGGTGGGGAAATCGCTCACGAGGGGTCCTTCTTTTCTAACGTGTCTTGACAGTTTGATATATCACCTATGTATCATCTGTATGCTAGAACACAGACACCCATGCGGCAACCCCCTCTTTCTCTCAGTGAGCAGGCCTACGCGCAGATCCGATCAATGATCGTGCGCCTCGACTTCGCTCCCGGCGACGTCTTGCGCGAGGACGCGCTCCAGCACCAGCTCGACATCGGCCGCACACCCATTCGAGAGGCACTGCAGCGCCTCGCTCGAGAGCACTTCGTAACGGTGATCCCTCGCCGCGGCATGTTTGTCTCTGGTATCGAGGTGAGCGAACTCTCGATGCTGTTCGAGACCCGCACCGTGCTTGAGCCGTACGCGGCCCGCCTCGCCGCAGCCCGAGGAACAGCGGATCATTGGAACGAGATGCAGGCGGCACTCGACGGCGTCACCCACGCCACATCTGCCGAAGACCTGATGACAATCGATCGACGCTGCCACGAACTCATGTGGGAGGCCGCCGACAACCGTTTCCTTCTCGACACACTCGACATGCTCTACGCCCAAAGTGATCGCCTTTGGCATCTCTATCTCACCGACGTGGCCGACATGAATGAAGCCGTCGATGAACACTCCCGGATCCTCGACGCACTCAAATCCGGCGACGGCGATCGCGCTGGCGAACTGATGGAAACCCACCTTCGAAGCTTTGACGCCGAAATCCGTCACGCAGTGACCGAGCGACTCGAATCCCCGCTCGCGGGCTGAATCCGAGACCTCCGCGGTGCGATCGTGGATGGCCGGTGCCATCACTGGACCGCGAATTCGTGCACTATCTATGACGTGACATCGGTGGATTCATCGTCCACGACAACGACCACTCAAACATCGGCTAATTCCACGATGCGGAACCCTTCCACATCGTGGAACAGACTGGTACGCTCTTGGGACGGTACCCAAAAGCGGGCCCGTAACTCTTTCTTGGGAGTAACCAATGTCTTTTCCCTCTGATCTTGAGATTGCCAGCAAGGCCAACCTCAAGCCGCTAACAGAGATTGCCGCCAATGCCGGCATCCCCACCGAGTGCCTGGAGCCCTACGGCGTAGGCTCCGCAAAGATCACTCTTGATGCCATCGAAAAGATGTCTGATCGCCCGAAGGCGAAATACGTCGTCGTCTCGGCCATCACTCCCACCCCACTGGGCGAAGGCAAGACCACCACCACGGTCGGCCTCGGACAGGCGTTCCAGCACATCGGCTCATCCGCCACCATCGCCATTCGCCAGCCGTCGATGGGTCCAACCTGCGGAATCAAGGGTGGTGCCGCCGGTGGTGGCTACAGCCAGGTCGTGCCGATGGAGCTGTTCAATCTTCATCTCACCGGCGACATGCACGCGGTCACCGCCGCGCACAACCTTTGCTCGGCGATGGTCGACGCTCACCTGTATCACGGCAACGAAGCCGGCTTCGATATCCACAACATCACCTGGCGTCGAGTGCTCGATGTCAACGACCGGGCCCTGCGCAATATCACCGTGGGCCTCGGCGGCAAGATGGACGGCATCCCTCGCGAGACCGGCTTCGATATCACCGCCGCCTCCGAGGTCATGGCTGCTCTTGCGCTCGCCAACGACCTGTTCGACCTTCGGGCCCGCATGGGCCGCATCGTTCTCGGCTACACCAAGGGCGGCGAGCCCATCACGGCAGAGCAGATCGGCGCTGCCGGCTCGATGACTGTCATCCTCCGTGAAGCAATCAAGCCCAACCTGATGCAGACGCTAGAGAACACACCTGCACTCGTGCACACCGGCCCGTTTGGCAATATCGCCACCGGCAACAGCTCGATCGTGGCCGACCGCATCGGAATCCATACCGGCGACTTTCTGCTCACCGAGGCCGGCTTTGGCGCTGACATGGGTGCTGAGCGTTTCTTCAACATCAAATGCCGCTACTCGGGTCTCGCCCCTGATGCCGCTGTCCTCGTAGCCACCGTTCGTGGCCTCAAGGCCCATTCTGGCAACCACCGCATCGTGCCTGGCAAACCCCTCCCGCCAGCGCTCCTAGAAGCCAACCCTGATGAGGTTCATCAGGGTGGTGCCAACTTGCGTAAGCAGCTCGAAAACATGCAGGTCCACGGCTGCACTCCTGTCGTGGCAATCAACGTGTTCCCCGGCGACCACGACGAGGACATCGCCGCCATCCATGAGATTGCCTCCGAGTTCGGCGCTCGCGCCGCTGTCTCGACACACTTCTCCGACGGCGGGCGCGGGGCCACCGAGTTGGCCGAGGCCATCAAGGAAGCGGCCGAGGAAGAGTCTCAGTTCAAGGTCCTTTACCCAGACGAGGCGAGCCTCAAGGAGAAGATCCACGCGGTGGCCACCAAGGTTTATGGTGCCGACGGGGTCGAATACACGGCAGCCGCCGACAAGCAGCTCGCCACCTACACCGATGCCGGGTTCGCCCATCTCCCGGTTTGCATCGCGAAGCAGCATTTGTCGCTGACTCATGACGCCAAGCTCAAGGGTGCTCCGACCGGTTGGACCTTGCCGGTCCGTGAAGTTCGCGCCTCTGTCGGCGCCGGCTTCATCTATCCGATCTGTGGCGACATGCGCACCATGCCGGGTCTTGGCACCAATCCTGCGGCCATGGCCATCGACATCGATGCCAACGGCGACATCGTCAACCTGTCCTAGCGGACAGCTCCCAGCGCTTCCAGGACAAACCGATGCTCCACAGAATCCCGGTCCTCGGCGGGCTTTTTGGCCGCCCTCATGCCGATGAGTCCGAGGCAGCCAAAGCCCACCGGCTCGCGCTGATCGAGGGAATGACTTTCGAGGTCATCCCCCTCAAGTCGCTTGCCGAAGCAGAAGCCGCATTGCCGGCGGGGGCGCGCGTGTCCGGCACTGCGTCACCGGCAAAGGGTCTCGAGGTGACTCAGGAAATAACTGAGCGGATGCTGGGCGCTGGTTTCCAAGCAATCCCTCACATCTCGGCTCGGATGGTTCGGGATCGGGCCCACACCAAGGAGTTGGCCGAGTGGCTTCGCGACACCGGCGTGGCAACCATGTTCCTTGTCGGGGGCGATATGGATCCGCCGGGCGATTACAAGGACGCTGTCGAGTTCTTGACGGATCTTCTCGACTGCAACCATGGCTTGTCCACGATCGGCGTCACGGCCTATCCCGACAGCCACCCGCTCATCGACAACGAGACGCTTCATAAGGCGTTGCACGACAAGCAGCAACTCCTAGCTGATGCCGGCATCGCCGGCTATTGCTCCACCCAGATGTGCTTCGATCCGTCGATGATCTCAAGGTGGATCAAAGCCGAGCGGGCCGCAGGCATGACCCTGCCGGTTCATCTCGGACTCAGCGGAGTTGTCGATCGCACCAAGCTGCTCACGATGGGGGCTCGTCTCGGCATCGGCCAGTCATTGTCGTATTTGCGAAAGAACCGCAAGGCCATCACATCGATGATGACTACCGCCAACTACGACCCCAACAATTTGCTGCTACCGCTAAGCCAGGACTTGCTCGAACATGATGTGCAGGGTCTGCACGTATTCACGTTCAACCAGGTGGCAGCCACCGATGAATGGAGACTGGCGGAAGCCAGCGACTAGCTGAGCTGTCGACGCACGTCGGCCAGGTGCAGAAACGAGCCGGTAACGACCACCAGGTCACCCGGCTCGCTTTCGTTTTCGACGACGGCGTTGAGCCCGCTGATCGGACTCTCCAGCACACGGGCTCCGCTGGTGGCCCGAAGCGCGGCGGCCAGCGAGTCTGCAGGCCAGCCGCGTGGTCCGGGTTCGGCGGGTCCCGGACCAAATGTCGTCGCGGCCACCGTCTCGCCGAGGGATCCAAGGCCTGCGGCACAAGCCTCCAAGTTCTTACCGGCACCAACTGCGGCGATGACGAGCGCCGCTCGCTCATTGAGGGTCGCGGCGAGGGCTCGCAGCTTCATTGGATTGTGCGCTCCGTCGAATATCATTCGCCGGCCGCTCATCTCCACCTGTTCGAACCGACCGGCCATCGTTACTGGGGCTGATGTTGGCGGATGCCCGAGGAGGGCTAGGGCCGCTGATGCTGTGGCGACGGCATCGAGTCGGAAAGCACCTGTGGCCTCGACCTCGACGAGTTCGATGCCGTCTATTCGGGCAATGTTGCGAATCAGTTCCGCAACCGCCTCCGATGGCTGGGGGCCG
>JAACCU010000021.1 GCA_009937405.1 Actinomycetota bacterium | reverse complement strand
GCATCAGCATCAGCATCAGCATCAGCATCAGCATCAGCATCAGCATCAGCATCAGCATCAGCATCAGCATCAGCATCAGCATCAGCACCAGCACCAGCATCGGCGTTGTCGTCGTCATCGCTACCGCAGGCTGCGGCAAACATGCCGAAGACCAACAACAGAGCGAGGAGCTTGTACAAGCTTCTCAGTTTCATGGGTTTTCCTCCTGGGGTTAGGGGGCCGAAGCCCCACTTACCGTCTCAACCGAACGGAAGAGACAGATCTAATTCGAGCTGTTGACTACGAGAACGGGTAGTGCCAAAAATCTATCTAGCTGAGCCCAACGCTCACTTCATCAATAGGAACAAGTGGATGATGACATGCGACATAGTGATCGTCATTGATCCGACGCATGGTCGGTTCGACATCGGTGCAGACCTGATCTGCAAGGGGACATCGGGTACGGAAACGACAGCCCGAGGGCGGGGGGATCGGCGAAGGAAGCTCATCGTCCTCGCTCACGGACCTGTCAAGCTCAACCTCAGGATCAGGGATCGGAAGCGATTCGAGAAGAAGCCGGGTGTAGGGGTGAGCCGGATGGTTGTAGAGCTCATCAGACTCGGAGATCTCGCACATCTTGCCGAGATACATCACCGCAACCCGATCACTGATGTTTTTCACCACAGCAAGATCGTGAGCAATGAACACCAAGGTGAGGCCGTACTGCGCCTTGAGGTCTTCCAGCAGGTTGAGGATTTGGGCCTGGACCGATACATCGAGCGAGGAGACCGGCTCGTCGCAAATGATCAGCTCAGGCTCGAGCACGAGCGCCCGGGCGATCGAGATTCGCTGGCACTGACCGCCGGAGAACTCGTGCGGAAACTTGTGGCGGGCGCTGTCAGGATCGATGCCGACTGCGTCGAGCATCTTGGCGACAATCTCCCACTGAGCGTTCTTTTCGGCGGGGCCCCACACATGCAGGGGCTCGGCCACAACCTCGCCCACGGCGCGTCTCGGGTTCAGCGAGGAGATCGGGTCTTGGAAGATCATTTGGATGTCGGTGCGAAGCTCACGCATCTGGTCGGTGGTCACACCAGCGAGGTTCTGACCGTTCAGAACGACTGCCCCCGACGTCGGTTTTGGAAGCTGGAGGATTGCTCGCCCGGTGGTGGACTTGCCGCAACCCGACTCGCCGACCAGCCCGAGGGTTTCGCCCTTTGCGATGTCGAAGCTGATCCCGCTGACAGCGTGAACCACTCGTCCACCACCCACCGGAAACTCGACAACGAGGTCTTCGACACGCAACAGCGTCTCGGCGGCGGGGCGAAGATGGGCGGTACCGGAGCCGGCCATCAGCCCTTCCAATCCAAGAGTAGATCTTCGGTGGCCCGCATACGGCCGGCCGCGACGAGCGTCTGTGGAAGCCCCTCTTCAAGGTTCTTGTTGAACGCCTCCTGTCCAGCAGGACTACCAATCGGGTGATGACACGCGTAGGTGTGGCCATCTCCAGCGCCGGAGACCAGTACCGGCTCTTCCTGATGGCAGATGGCTCGGGCGTAGGGACAGCGGGGCGAGAATGAGCAACCGCTCGGAGGGTTGATCAGGTCGGGGGGACGCCCAGAAATCGCATTAAGACGCGTGTGTTTGGGCTGCGCAGTCTTCGGAATCGACCAGAGCAATGCCTGTGTGTACGGATGGCGCATCTCTTTAAAGAGTGTTTTCGCTGGCGCCTTCTCAACGACCTTGCCGGCGTACATCACTGCGATCTCATCGGCTCGACCCGCTACGACGCCGAGGTCATGGGTAACAAGGATCATCGCCATGTTGCGATCGCGCTGCTGGATGTTCAGCAAGTTCAAAATCTGGTGTTGCACGGTCACGTCGAGCGCCGTAGTGGGCTCGTCGGCGAAGAGTATCTCTGGGCTGCATGCCAACGCCATCGCTATGCAGACACGCTGGCGCATGCCGCCCGACATCTCGTGGGGGTACACATCGAAGCGTTCCTCGGCTTCAGGGATGTGGACTGAGCGGAGAAGCTCAACACCGAGCGAACGAGCCTCGCGCTTCGAGACCCCAAGATGGGCACGCACGTGCTCTACGAGCTGACGCCCAACTTTGACAACCGGGTTGAGCGAAGTCATCGGGTCCTGGAACACCATCGCCAACTCAGTGCCCCAGAGATGCTTCATCTTCTTGGGGGACAAGCCGACGAGTTCTTTGCCCTCATAGAGAACTGACCCGGAGGTCTTTGAATTCGATGCAACATTTAGGCCCATTAATGAACGGGAAAGCACCGTCTTACCCGAGCCCGATTCGCCCACGATGCCAAGGGTCTTGCCACGGTCAAGGGTGAACGACACGCCGTCTACAGCCTTGACGTCACCGGCCGGCACGGCGAAGTGCGTGCGGAGGTCTTTGACCACAAGCGCGTGCTCGGCTGTCGCTGGTGCCGTCACAGAATCACGGCCTGCAGCTGTGCCCACTCATCTGTAGGTCCAAATAGCCGCGCCTGCTTGAGGATCATCATCGCTATGTCCTCTCCAGAAAACACTGTGTCAGGCGTCACCGCCGGTCGTGGGACGTCATGTTGGCAGAGATCGGACCGTTAGGTCCAGCCAACAAACGCATGAATCTAGAGAAATTGTACCAAAATTCTGTCTCGTCAGTCAGCCGCGGTGGAGAGGATGCGCGGCGTTCAGCCGGGACCAGATCACCTCTGCAACGCCCTCGTCGGCGACGTCGAAGCCATCGCCATCAATTTCCTCGACGGACGCGGGCCTAGATCGTCGTGTCGAACCAGGCACGCTCAGGCCCCGAACGAACGCGGCCTGCGGTGGGACGAGCGAAGTGGGTGCCGAGCACAATGGCGTCGGCGTCGACGAGCTGCTCAAGCAGGCGAAGACGGGTGGCGGTAGCCGCAGCCGAGTCAGTATCGGCGTAGGTGGCCGAGACTTCAGGGTGGGCGAATTGGGCCGGGCTGTGGAATGAGTCACCGGTAATAAGCGCTCGCTCGCCGCCGGACTCGATCATCACGCACACATGGCCGGGGCTGTGGCCGGCGGATGGCACCAGGCACAAGTTTTCGTCGATGCGGTGATCAGACTCGACGGCATCAAGCATGTCGCGCTCGATCAACGGCGTGATGCTTGGCTCCATAACCCCCATGAGGTCATTGGCTTGCGTGCCGTCGAGTTCGTCCTTGCTTACGAGATAACGAGCATTGGGGAACGTCGGCACCCACTCACCGTCGATGAGCCTCGTATTCCAGCCGACGTGATCGAAATGCATGTGAGTACACACCACGAAATCGACCGCCTCTAAGCCGCCAGGAATCGCTGCAGCCAGTCGATCAACGAACCCGGCATCACCGGCCAGGGAATGGTCCGAATGATCGCCGATACACGTGTCGACCACCACGGTGAGGTCGCCGCTCTGCACAACAAAGCTGTGCACCGACAGCAGCATCATGCCATCGGGCGTAAAGAAGGGTGCCGCCCACTCGGGCAGCCCAGCAACGAGCTCACGTGAAAGGTCGGGCAAGAGGTAACGGGGCGACATCTCGGTGACCGTCTCGAGACAGCGTGCCACAGAGACGTCCCCCACCTGCCAGGTCAGAGCATCAGCGGGTTCAGGCTCGTGAACAATGACCGGTCGGCGTGGCTTGGCATCGTCGGCTGCCTCAGACATCGGCAAGGATCTCTCGGAGCTGGCCCAATGTGGCCGCGGCATCAGGCCCAGGGAGGCTGACGTTGAGGTGTGTCACGCCGGCTGCCTTCCAGCTACCCAAACGCTCCCTGATCACCGACTCAGGGCCCACCAGGTTGGACCGGTCCAGAAAGTCGCGTGGAACCGCAGCTGCTGCCTCGTCCTTGTGGCCGTCGAGGTACAGATCCTGAATCCGAACAGCTTCTTCCTCGTAGCCCTGCAGGCGGGCAATCGAGTTGTAGAAGTTTTGCTCCCGGGCACCCATACCACCCCAATAGAGCGCGGTGTGCGGCCGATTGCGATCGAGAAACGAGTCGGCCCCCTCACCGCTGAACTCATCGCCAATCGCAACGGTCGCCCCTTTGGAAATTTGGAGTGGGCCCAGCTCAGCGGGCCGGTCGGCCATCCCCTCTGCCAGATCATCACCCCACACCGTCGTGATGTGTTCTGGCAGGAACTGGGTGGGGATCCAACCGTTGGCAAGCCGAGCCGTCTCACGAATGGCGTAGGGCATTAACGACGCCCACCAGATCGGCACTTCATCACGAACCGGATGGTTGATCAGCTTTAGCGCCTTGCCGAGCCCGGTGCCTTCACCCTCGGGGAGGGGAAGCTGGATCGCGTCGCCGTCGTATTCGAGGCGTTCACGCTTCAAGACCATCCGGGTGACCTCGATGTACTCCCGAATCCGCTTGACGGGCTTGTCGTAAACAATGCCATGGAACCCCTCGATCACCTGGGGTCCACTGGCACCAAGGCCGAGAATGAAGCGGCCGTTGCTGACGTAATCACACCCTGCCGCCGTCTGGGCAATCGCAGCCGCGGACCGGGAGTAGACATTGAGGATGCCGGTGCCGATCTCGACCGTGTCCGTCGCCGCAGCCAGGTAGCCGACGCGACTGACAGCATCGAAGCTGTACGCCTCCGACACCCACACAACATCAAGGCCGGCTTTCTCCAACTCGACAACCTCCGCCACCGCTGAGTGGAAGTCGCGGGCGTAGTTGATTCCTGTTCCGATCTTCAATGCATTCTCCTCGTTAGGGGCGAACTAGTTGCGACCGACGTCGCGGTATGGCTTGCCGCGATCAGCGGCCGGTTCCTTTGGAAGACCCAGGAAACTCTCGCCCAGAATGTTGTGTTGGATCTCATCGGTGCCACCGGCGATCGACTGTGCCGGTGTCGACACCAACACTTCGGCGATGACCGCGTGGACCGGATCGGCGCTCACCTTCAGCATTCCGTCAGCACCAGCAATGCGGGTGTGGAGCGCGTTGCAGCGACGAGCCACCTCTGAAGTAGCCAACTTTCCGATTGAACCCTCCGACCCAGGCGGGCGACCGAGCGCCCGGTTCGCCTTCGCTCGCTCCGCCGTCCACTGTGATGCTTTTTCAAGGCTGTAGAGCTTCATCATGTCGTCGCGCAGCACCAGGTCGTCGATGCGACCAGCGGCCTGGGCGCGTTCGATCACAAGATCGGGCCGACCCATACGCTGCGGATACCACTTGTATGTCTCGTTGTAGATCGCCGCTTCAGCCTTGGCCTCGTCCACGACCCGGCCGGCGGTGCCGTGGGCAAGATTGATGCGCCTCTCTCCCGCGTAGCGCCGCTCGTGGGCCAGCGTCGCCCGCGCCACGCGCCAGCCATCACCGATCCCGCCGACCATGTTCTCATGCGGGATCCGGGCATCGGTCAGGAAGACTTCCATGAACGAGTGGTGATAGTTCATCTGCTCAATCGGGCGAACCTCGACGCCCTCTTGGTGCATATCGAGCACGAAGTATGTAAGCCCTGCGTGCTTTACCGCATCCCAGTCGTGACGAGTGACAAGGATTGCCATATCGGCATGATCCGCACTCGTGTTCCACACTTTTTGGCCGTTGACGATCCAGGTGTCGCCGTCGCGCACTGCCGTGCACTTGAGGCCGGCAAGGTCTGAGCCGGCACCCGGTTCGCTGAAGAGTTGGCACCAGGTGTGCTCGCCGGTGAGTGCGGGCCGAAGCGCCCGGCCCTTCAGGTCATCGTTGGCATGCTCATAGAGAGTGGGAGCGGCAAGGCTTGACGCGGCCCCGAGGGGAAGCGCGACGCCGCCGGCCGTGCGGATCGCCGAGTGGGCAACTCCGTCAGCCCATGCCGGCAAGCCCTGGCCGAACCATTCCGTCGACCACGACGGCACGGCCCAGCCGGACTCCAGCAGTTTGGTCCGCCACTCGATCAGTGAGACGTCCGGGTTCCACACCTCGTGGAACCATTCGAGCACCTGCCCTCGGACCTCGCCTTCGGTGACCTCTGCCATCAGGTCGCGCCGCGCTCATGCGGCTCGGTGTCGGTCACGAGAATCGACCGTGACTCCACATGGCCGGTCTCCCACGCGCCGACGACCCGTTCCAGATCCTCGATCTCCCAGCGACCATCCGTTTTGGCCACGTCTGCTCGCGACCACTCGAGGTAGCGAGCGACCTCGTTGCCGCCAACCCAGTAAACCTGGGCTGTGGCCTGGCAGTTCTCTGTGCACAGCCACGCAATCAGCGGTGAGATGTTCGCCGGGTCCCATTGATCAAACGAGCCATCTTCGGGTTCGGCGATTCGCTCGCTCAAGCCAGGCGTACTCATGGTCATCCGAGTACGAGCGGACGGTGCAATGGCATTGACTCGGACCCCGTAACGGCCGAGTTCGCGAGCCCCGATGATCGAAAGCGTGGCGATTGCCGACTTGGCTGGGCCGTAGTTTCCCTGACCAATATTGGAGTGCAGCCCCGAAGTCGACGAGGTGTTGACGATCGAAGCCCTGACCTCTTCGCCGGCCTTAGCCTTCTCGCGCCAGTGAGCCGAGGCGTGCTTCATCATGAGCCAGGTGCCTTTGAGATGAACGTTGATGACCGAGTCGAAATCTTCTTCGCTCATCGAAACGAGCATGCGGTCTCGCAGGATGCCAGCGTTGTTCACCAGCCCGTGGAGATCACCGAACGTGTCGACCGCGCAATCAATGATCGCCTTGGCGCCCTCCCACGTGGCCACGGAATCGTCGTTGGCGATTGCCTTTCCACCCATGCCGGCAATCTCATCCACTACCTCTTGGGCAGGCCCGACGTTTCCACCGCTGCCATCCTGCTCGCCGCCAAGGTCGTTGACGACGACACTGGCGCCCTCTTCAGCGAAGCGCAGCGCATGCTCGCGGCCAACACCGCGTCCAGCGCCGGTCACGACGATCACCCGTCCATCCAGATGTCCCATTGTGTTCTCCCTAGCGTTAGCTCTGTTTCGGTTCAGTTCAGTTCTCGTTCGATGCGGTCAAGGACGCCAAAGTCGAGGGCATGGCGCCCATGACGATTGATCATCAGTGTGAACAGAGCATCGCCGCGTTCGGTTTGATCTGCCATCGTCGTGGCAGTGATGGCGATGATCACGCCGTGCAGTGAGCCCAGTGCATAGTCCGCCAGGCACTGCTCCATTGGATACTCGACACCGCGCGCCGCGAGTTCGGCCACGTACTCAGCCAGGAGTTCGTGCTCGACGGCTCGCCGATTCTCAACCTCAAGCGCGCCGGCGAGCAGGTAGCCCACGTCGGTGACTCCCAGCCCCAGAGTCAGCGTCTGCCAATCAACGACCATCATCGGGGGCGCACCGGTCTCGACGCCGAACATGAAGTTGTCGGGCCGAAAGTCACCGTGAACGAGCGTGGTCGGGACGTTCTTGAGCCGGATCCATCCTCCGGCAAGAGGTGCGAACCGCCGGAGCATCTTCTCGATGCCATCGTCGAGGCCCGGCCCAAGCCGATCGAAGACGGCATCGAGAAGAAGGGGAATCATCTCGCCGCCGATCGCTGCTCGTTGCTCCATGTCGTCGCGATACGGGGCGAACCCCGGACCGTCGGTCTTGCCCCAGACCGGGGCCTGAAGTGCCGCGGCCTGGGCTATGGCCATACCGAGTTGCCGACGGCTGGGCTCGGTGAATTGATCGCCCTGCACAGAGCCTGTCAGATCCTCCAAGACAATTGCGAAGTCCTGGCCAGCAGCATCAAAGTGCACACCGAGCGCCAGCGGCACGGACACGTCAACCAATGGTGCGATCGACCGGTAGAAATCACACTCCTTCTGGTAGATCCCGTGCTCGAAAGCGATGGCTCGCGTCGCCGACACCGACGACGGCACCTTCACGACCACCGACTCCGGTCCGAGGTTGTCTGCCCAGGCGATCGAGAAGCGGGCATTGCGGCTCATCTGGCCGGTACCGATGAAGCCGGTGAACTCGACCGACGTCGGCGATCGTCCGCCTACCTCTACCTGAGCGGCAATCCACTCCGGGTCGAGCCCAATGGTCGACGAGTCGTCACTCACTGAGCCCCATCGAAGAACTCGGTGAAGCCCGCTGGACGGTACGGACCGACGACGATCTGTTCGAGCGCACCGATGCCAGTGCGTTCTCCGTCGCTGACCTTCACCACCTGCTGAATATGAATGTTCTCGGGAGCGAGAGGGTCGAGGGCCATTGGGTCAAAGCTCTCGCCGCCGAGTTCGAGTTCACCCTTCCACATGCCTTGACCCCACGTCGGATGGCTGTAGCCGAGGCCTTTGAACTGGAAGCGCAGCTGGGGTTCAAGCGTGATCGTGCGGACGCCACCGTAGAGATCGATCAGGTCTATTTCAGCAGCTTTCGCCCACCGGGTACCCGAGTGGTATTCGATCCGATGCACGGCGGTGGCCATGGGCGTGACGACATCTATGAGTTCGTCAGGGATCTCGGCTTCTGAGTCATAGAGCGGCGAAGTGAGAGCTTCTCGCACCAGCGCTTCCCCATCCTTGCCGTCAAAGAAAACGGCATGACTGATGTGATCGTCCCACTGCAAGGGAGCCCACAAGAAGAAGGCGCCCTTGGGCGGCATGGGCGCACCAACGGGGGCGCGCTCCCCCACACCACGCACGCCCCACGAACGATCCTTGGTGCCCCGCCAGGTGTCCTGGTCGACCGTGAACTCGCCGTCTGGATGGCTGATCGTGCCCGACCAACGGCCGAACTGGGCGAAGCGGGTGGCATCCATGACCTTGCGTTGGCTGTTCCACAGGACCTGCCGAGCCTCCTGGATCGCCGACGTGCGCGCCGAAAACGTGAGGTCGCACGCCACACCACTCTCGTTCTCATCGAGGATCACTCGCGCACTGCGGAGCGGCTCTGTGATCTCCAGACGAAATGGCCCGACGGACATGTCGGTGCGTTCCTGTGGGGCGCGACGCGAGCCGTAGAAGCAGTGCTGGCGCCCGCCGGCCTCGATGGTACTGAAGTGACAGTCAAGGATGTGCCGATGGGGGTACACGGCCATGCCGAGGCCGAAGTAGCGGGTGCCGTCGTCGCTGTACCCGTTGAACCAGGTCCGGTCATAGAAGTTCGGATCAGAAGTAGAAGGCTGCGCGAGCGGCTCCGGTGTCTGATGAATCGGGAAATCGTCGAGACGATTGAGCATTGATCCTCCACTGCGGCGGTGCTGGCGCAAACCGAAGGTCAGTTCGGCTCTGGCGTGAGCAGAAGCTACTCTCGCACGAACGACAGTCAAGTCGAAACGGGACCCGGATACCGCAACGTATCGACTTCGGCCCCAGGTCCAAAAGCCCTGGTTCGGATCGGGCGCCACGTCGCCCCAATGTGATCAAGGGCAACACGGTCAGCGCCGATGCTGACGGCGGCGATCGAGGTCGGCGCGCTCGAGATCAAGGCGCTCAACCCCGCCTAGATAGTCAGTCGATGCCCAAGCTGGACTTCGCGGTTGCGGTAGCCCACTTGTAGTCGGCCTTGCCGTTGGGGGCACGGAACACAGAGTCCACGCGGACAATGTTCTTCGGCAGCTTGTAGCCCGACAAATGACTCCGGAGACCATCGACCATGGCTTGATCGGTGATCTCCGCACCATCGATGAGTTCAACAACAGCGGTTACAGCTGATCCCCATTTCGGGTCCGGCACACCGACGACGTTCGCATCGCTCACCTCAGGAAGAAGCTTCAAAGCTTCCTCAACCTCTTCGGGAAAGACCTTCTCACCACCGGTGTTGATCGACACTGATCCTCGCCCGAGCAGAACGAGTGTTCCGTCGGCCTCGATGCGGGCGAAGTCGCCCGGGATAGACCAGCGCTGACCTTGCATCTCGCGGAACGTCTCCGCTGACTTGACCGGATCACCGAAATAGCCGATCGGGATCGGTCCACTCACCGCTAGCAGCCCTATCTCGCCAGAACCCGGTTCAACCCGGGTGCCGTCGTCCTTGAACACCGCCGCATTCGGGCCAAGCGTAAACGTGGCTGTCTCAGTGTCACCATCGCCCGTCGATTCCTTGCCCGCGAATCCGACACCTTCACTCGCACCGAGCGAGTCGTTGCAAAGAAGTTCGGAGCCAACGGCTCGGGCGTGGCCGAGCAGTCGATCCTTGATGGGTTGGCTCCACATCACACCAGATGATGACACCGACCGGAGGGAGGAAAGATCGACCGGATGACCGGCAGCCGTTGCCTCATCGAGGGCATCGACCATCGGTGCACAAAACACGTCGCCAACGATGCTGACCAGAGAACAGCGAACGTTCGCCACTGTTTCCCAGAGCTCTGCAGAATCAAGACTTCGGCTGGTGAGCGTGACAACCGCACCACCCTGGAACATGGTGAAAAGGGCGCCGATCCCTGCGGTGCCATGCATCAGCGGCGAGGCCGCCAGCTGACGAGGTGGATCGGTGAGGGCGTCTAGGGCATCAAGGGTGGCCGTGTACTGCGCCACCGTTGTCGGCAACTCAAGCCCAAGCGGAGCAAGCGACCGCCGAACCAGAGCCATGAGGTTCTCGTGGGGCCACATCACACCCTTTGGATGGCCCGTCGTGCCACCGGTGTAAAGAATCCAAAGGTCTTCGGATTTTCGTTCGATTCGCGGTGCGGGGAGCGACACGGCGATCAGGTCTTCGTAGGCACTGGCCCACTCGGGGCACTCGCCGTCACCAACGTGGACCCACAACGAAACACCGGGAAGGCCTTCATGGACCGCCGCAAAGCGCTCGGCCAATGCGTGATCACAGAACACCGCCTTGGCTTGGCTGTTGGTGATCAGATAACTCAGCTCGGCCTCGACATAGCGGTAGTTCACGTTGCAGGGGGCAGCGCGAACTTTGAACGCCGCAAACTCCGCTTCCATGTACTCGTTGCCGTTGTAGAGCGCGAGTGCGACATTGCTGCCCGCATCTACTCCGGCCCCCGACAGCGCCCGGGCGAGGCGAGCGGCCCGGTCCTCGAATTCGGCCCATGTCCGCGAGACGCCGCCGTTGTACAGCGCCAATCGATCGCCGCGGGTGTCGGCGACAACTTCCCAGGCAGTCGCGAAACTCAGCTCTCCCACAGTCTCCTACTTTCCTGCTTCTTCGGGGCCGCAGCCAACCAGCATCCAGACCAGGCGTTCCCCATATCTGGTCGAGACATTGACACCGGTCGGAACTGAAGCGCAGATGGCCGCATCACCGTGGGCAATCGCGCCACCGATTGTTCCCCGATGGCGGGCCTGATTGTCGCCGGCACTCACTGTGGCGGCGGTCATGGCTTCTCATCCTCGCAGTGCACGTTGTGCCCGTCGTTCAACGGCCGGCCACGAGAGTCGAGACCGAGTTCATCGAGTCGGCGCCGAACGGTGAGCATCGGCTCACGCGCGCCTGCAACCTGGACCTCAGCCATCATCGCGCCATCCTCAGCCCAGACATGACACGTGTTGGTCAGATGACGGAACCGCCGGCTGTTCGAATCGTCTTCGAGCGGATGCGGTTCGCCGTTCGCGATGGCAGTGGCCGCCCGGTGCCCGATTCGCGATTGGACGGCAACCGGCGCCATCGCCTGAAGAAGCGCAGTCGTGTGAGTGCACCCTCGGGGACCACCGAACAACTCACGAATCTCGTGCGTGAAGCCACGAGCAATACTCAACCCGATCAGAGCGTCGTAGCGCTCAACGATGTTGGTGCAGGTGTTGTGCGGATGGACAGCGATGTTGGTGCGGGCCGCCACAATCTCGAGCTTCGGCATCGTGACCTCGATCTCAACCGTCATGTGGTGAACGGTGAGTGGGTTGGGGTCACCGGGGATGCTGAGGCCGGGCGGACGCTGGTCACGCAACGCAGCCTGAACCAGAAGGCGATCGTCAGCCGAGCGGTACGACTGCACCCGATACTCGCGGTTGTGCAGCACCGGAACAGCGCCTTCAGGAGCTGGCGGGAGAATCGAGTCAGTATCGAACACGGTCATGTCGTTGATTCTCCTGGCTGAACGGTGTCGGCCATCACCACACCTCGACGAGCGGCAACGACCATGCCCCAGATCGCGATCACAATACTGATGATCGCGCCATAGAGATTGGCCCACATGCCGTTGATTGTGTCACCCACCAGCCCAGTGATCGGTCCGCCAATTGGGGTAGACCCAATGAACAACACCGCGGTGATGGCAAGCACTCGACTTCGCATCTGAGGGCTGACATCTTGCTGGGTCACAACAGTGGTGATGTTGACAAACGCGGTACCGCTCATACCGAACGGCACAACAAGAATGAGCGCCATCCATAGCGAGGTCGACAGCGACAGAGCGGCAAGAGTCAGACCAAGGCAGAGACCGATCCGGTAGACCCACACGTCAGCGATGTGATGCATGCGGGCCACGAGGAGCGAGCCCATGACGTTGCCCACGCTCATCATCGACATGAGCCACCCAAAGGCAACATCATCTCGACCGAGAGTGTCGGCAACGAGCAACGGCAACCCGACTGAGTGGTTGTAGGCGAAAGTCGAGATGACCGCGAAGATGATCAACGCCAATCGCAGCGCCGGAATCGTCCACACCGCGGCGAGTCCTTCACGCACTGGCGATTTCGATTTCTCGGCCGGTTCGATTGGGTACAACCGACTCTGGTCCAGCCGGGCCATGGCGAAGAGGAAACTGAGATAACTGACCCCGTTCAGCAAGAAAACCCACTCGGTGCCATGAGCGCTTGCCAGCAGCGCAGCCAGCGCCGGTCCCACTACCCGGGCACTCGTCATCACCGAAGTACCAAGCGCCAAGATGTTGCCGGTGTTTTCTGGCGGCACCAACTCCGTCGAAAGGGTGCGCCGGGTCGGGTTGTCAAAGGCCGAAAGCGTGCCGAATATGAAGGTCAGTCCGTAGACCAGCCCTAGGTTGACGTCGCCGCTGAAGATGACGGCTGCCAGCACCAGTGCCACCACACCCATCGCCGCCTGCAGACGCAGGGTCGTGCGATACCGGTCCACTCGGTCAGCCACCGCTCCCGCGTAGAGCCCGAGCAGAAGCAGCGGCCCGAACTGGCAGGCAGCCGCGATCCCCAACTGGATACCGGTGCCGCCCAGTTCCCGAACGAGCAACACCATGGCGATGTTGTGGGCCCAGGTGCCGATCGTCGAGATCCACAATCCGCCGAAGAAGATGCGAACGTTGCGTTCACGAAAGGACCGGAGTGGGTTGCTGTCGGTCACGTTTCGAACAGCGAGGGCGGAAAGCCACCTTTGCTGACCGGACCCCATCGGGTGGGCTCGATGATGATGACCGACTTGCCTTGATCATCCATTGCCTGGCGGTACTCGTCCCAGTCGGGATGTTCACCGCTGATGCACCGGTAGTACTCAACAAGTCCGTCACCGGCTTCTGGCATGTCGAGCACGGTGGCCGTGCCGTCGACCTGCACCCATTCGTCGTTGAATTTGTCACCCATGACCAGGACCGAGATCAAGGAGTTTCGCTTGGCATTGATCGCCTTCACCCGACTCGGATAGGTAGCGACAACAAGCTGTCCAGTGGAAGTCATGCCACCGGTGACAAGGCTCATCTGTGGCTTGCCGTCGCGACGCGTGGTTGACAACACCCAGTGGTTCTTCTCGGCCATGAACTCGGCCAACTCGTCCCTCGTAACCGTCCGATCGCCGGACGTGTACGCGGCGCGGCGATCGTCCTTGGGGATCTTCTTAACCATTCCGCTACGACCCTGACTACTCGGCCCTGAAGTTCGGAGGACGACGCTCGGCCATTGCCGTCACGCCTTCCTTCCAATCATCGGTCTGGCGGAGCCAACCCTGCTCAGTCTTCTCGCGCTCGGTGGCGACTCTGACCTGTTGGGCGAGGTCACCTCGCATCGTCTGGCGGATCGAGGCAACGGCGAGCGGCGCCGACGCAGCGATCTCTGCGGCGAATGCATGAGCCTCGGCGCGCAGGCTGTCGAGCGGGACGAGCCGGTCGGCGAGGCCGATCTCGTGGGCGGTCACTCCGTTGATTCGGCGCCCGGTATAAAGCAGTTCGAGCGACCGCTGTTGGCCCACAAGCGGCGCCAGGGTGGCGCTCAGCCCGAACCCGT
>JAACCU010000216.1 GCA_009937405.1 Actinomycetota bacterium | reverse complement strand
GGACGTAGAGGGCGAGGCTCTGGCCACGCTCGTCGTCAACAAGATTCGTGGCACCTTCACCAGCGTCTCCGTCAAGGCCCCCGGCTTTGGCGAGCGTCGCAAGGCAATGCTTCAGGACATGGCGATCCTCACCGGTGGCCAGGTCATCGCTGAAGAGGTCGGGCTCAAGCTCGACACTGCTGATCTTTCACTCCTCGGCTCAGCCCGCAAGGTCATTGTCACCAAGGACGACACCACCATCATCGAGGGTGCCGGTTCCGGCACTGATGTTGAGGGTCGTGTCGCCCAGATCAAGGCCGAGATCGACAACACCGATTCGGACTGGGATCGCGAGAAGCTCCAGGAGCGTCTCGCCAAGCTCGCCGGTGGCGTTGCCGTTGTCCAGGTTGGTGCTGCTACTGAGGTAGAGCTCAAGGAAAAGAAGCACCGCATCGAAGACGCACTTTCGGCGACTCGTGCTGCGATCGAAGAGGGCATCGTCGCCGGTGGCGGCACTGCGCTGCTCCGTTCGCGTTCGGCTGTCACCGATGTTGCGAATTCCCTTGAGGGTGACGAAGCCACTGGTGCTCGCATTATTGCGAAGGCACTTGAGGCACCGGCCAAGCTCATTGCATCCAATGCTGGTCACGAGGGCGCGGTCATTGTCCGTGAAATCGAGGCTGCATCTGGTTCCAACGGCTTCAACGCTGCCACTGGCGAGATGGTCGACCTCATTGAGGCCGGCGTCATCGACCCGGTCAAGGTGACCCGTGCGGCGCTGCAGAACGCAGCTTCGATCGCCAGCCTGCTCCTCATCACCGAGGTGCTGGTTGCCGATAAGCCCGAAGAGGCTCCTGCCATGCCTATGGGCGGCGGCGACCCGATGGGCGGCATGGGCGGCATGGGTGGCATGGGAATGATGTAAGCCCTCGGGCTTACTTCCCAGCAGCACTGCTCAGAATTCTGCAAGGCCCAGGCTTCGGCCCGGGCCTTGTTGGTTGTTGGCGACCGGTACGGTGGGGAAATGAATGCTCGCTCCATTGATGGTTTGCTGCCGGTCAGCGCCGGGCTCGCGGCGCTGTCTCTGCTGTTGCCATGGAGCGAATCAGGCGGCAACGATCGCAACAGTATTCAGCTGGTTCGCTCTGCCGGTGTCGTCGATGCCATTTCAGACTCGACGCGATGGCTGTTGGTCGTTGCGTGGGGCGTAGTTGTGGTCCTTGCCGCAGGGTCGATCGTCGCCATGGCCTGGGGCCGTGTCCGGCTGACGGCCCTGCTGGGCACCCCGCTTGGCCTGGCCATGATCGTTGCGGCGGTGATCGTTGAGCGGTCGCCGTTGCCGTTGCGTTGGGGGGCAATTGTTGGTTGTGGGGCAGGGCTGGTGGCCGCCGTTCGCTCTGGGGTGATACTCATGGGCAACGACGACGCGACTTGGGCATCCCCGCTTCCGGTCAGCGCCCGAGGGCCCGCAGCGGCAACGTTTTTGGTGGTTGCTTTGGCCGGCGGCGGCGGGTACGCCGCCTTGAGCGCTGGGACTGAACCTGGTGGCGCCGAGAGCCCGGAGCAAGCGATGGAGCTGATGCTTGAAGCTGTCGCCGCAGGGGACTATTTGGCTGCAGCCGAGTATGTCGTGCCCACCGAACGCAAAACCCTGGTCGGCGCGGGTCTCCACCTCGCAGACGAACTTGCTCGCCTCGAGCTCTCCGCGGACGACCTTGGTCTCGCAGCCTTCCGTGGTTTCGATCTCAACATCGCTGCGGTCGAGATTCGGCGTGAAACTCCCAGAAATGGCGTGGCGCATTTGTTCCTGGAGAGCGGCGTCGTGACGGCCTCAATCGATGGTGCTGACCTTGTTTTCGGGCCGATCGTGGGGGAGCAAGTGCTTGCAGACTTCTTCACGTTTGCCGATGGCGACGTCACCGCTATTCAGCCTGCATCGATGCCGATCGTGGCCGTGGAGCGCGAGGGCCGGTGGTACTTGAGCCTGTGGTACACGGTTGCCGAGAACGTTCGCCTCAACCGCAACCTTGCACTACCGGACCTTGCGCGTCGTCCTGCGGCGATCGGGGGCGAGACCCCAGAAGACGCAGTTTTGGGCTTGTTGGACGAGGTTGTCCGCCTTGACGTGCGGCGCCTGATTGGAATGCTCGATCCGGTCGAAGCATCGGCGCTGTACGACTATTCGCCGCTCTTCCTCGATGAGGTCGTCACGAGCGCCAACGAGCTTCTCAATTCCTTGGGTGATGAGGGTTGGTCTTGGGCATTTGAGGACCTCGTTTTGAGTTCGTCGGTTGACGGGGATAATGCTCGGGTCGCGATCGAGAGCGTCGACTTCGCGGCATCCAGTGATGCCGGCTCCTCGCTTGATCTTGAGATCAGGGCCGATCACCTTCGGTTTGTGTTGGACAGCGCCGATTTCTGGGGGGACCCGTACTCGGTTGTGGGGGAGACGGTCGGCGACTGCTTGATAGTGACGTACAAGGACCCTGTGTTGAGCCAGACCAAGGAGACGTGCGCCGAACTACTCGGCGACCAACGGCAGTTAACGGATTCGCCTCGTCAGCCGAGCGGCCTTTCCCTCAACCTCCACCGTGTGGACGGCCGCTGGTTCATCTCCCCGACGGCCACCCTGGCTAATGCCGTTGTCGACATGTTGGCTGGCTATGGCCCGAGAGCCATGCTCGTGTATTTCTGGCCCGGGGGCACTATCGCCCATGACCAGGTCATCGCCCCTTCGCTCGTCGACAGCGCTCGCTCGTTCGAGTCGCTGGAGAATCTGGATCTGCTTGTCGATGGGCCTGAGGCGGCCTTCGCCTACGATGACAACTTGGGAGCCGAATTACAGTATTGGCTGCCTGAAATTGAGCTGTCCGTTGACCGGGGTATCTATGTCTCGGTCGATACCGGCGATGGTCAGCTTGCGCTCGTCGTGTATGAGTTGGCGAAGCCGATAGAGGGCTCGTTGGAAGATCTCTTTGCCGGCGATGCCTCCGTGAGCGAATCTTCTGATTGGCCTGTCGTGGTCCTTGAGGTCGAGGATGCATTCGGCGAAGTTGCGCTCGTCGCCGTCGATGGCACCCGGTTTGTGCTGGTCGGTGGATACGGGGCGGAGCTCAGCCTCATGGAAGCTCAGCTGGTTGCTCAGTTGGGGTGATACCGCAGGGCGGCGCCACCCTTGAGCAAGAGCCAGGCCGCAGTGAGCGCCGCGATGAACGAGATCATCCAGCCGGTGGCGAAGCCCTGGTTGTCGGCGACAATGCCGAAGATCCCTGGCCCGAGCATGGCCCCCAGGAAGATCCCAGACTGGAGGACTCCGGTGGCGCCGCCGGTTGACTCGCTGTGGCGTTCGACCACGCCAAGATGTACGACGCCGGCCCACGACCAGGCCGCGCCGTAGACGATCAATGCTCCGATAACCATCAGGGGTTTGCTCCCGAAGGCGAGGAGCGGGTAGCCGACCGATCCGAACAGCAGGGTCCCTGCGGCGAACCGAAAGCGGTCGATGTCGCTTCTGTCCATCAGACGGCCCCAGCCGACGCGGGTGGAGATGAGCAGGACACTGCCGCACAGCTGGATGATCCCTGCCCGTCCCGGGTCAAACCCGCTGTCT
>JAACCU010000215.1 GCA_009937405.1 Actinomycetota bacterium | reverse complement strand
CGGCAGTTGGACGGCGACGACGTCTCCCTTGCCGACGTCTGCAGCGACAAGGTGGGCTCCGAGTTCATCGGCCCATGCGTCAACCTCTGTCCATGTGAGGCGCTTGGGTTCGCCATCGGTGATGTCCGCGCGGTTGGCCGGATCGACCAAAGCCAAACGGTCTGGCTGCGTGGCGATGCTCGTCGCCGTTCGTGAGTTCCATGTGCTGCCGTCCCACCACCCCGAATCGATGTGGTGGGCGACTGCGGCGGGGGTGAAGACCTTCAACTGCACGTGTCCTTGGACTAGTTTCGTTAACAGTGTAGTTCGACCAACTCAGTGGCTTTGGCGTCGGTTCGCGCCGGCGCAGCAGAGAGCAACGCAGCAGAGAGTGACGCGCAGATAGCTCTTACTCGCTTCTGGCTGACGCGAAATGGAACTCGCCGCACTCGAGCCACTCGCCGCAACTGTTGCACATCCATGCTGGCTTGAGCAGGTTGTCGCAGACGACATGGGTGATGACAAGGTCGCGATCGTCTGGATCCAAAATCCACCCGTTGGCCCAGGCGTTGGCTGTCGCGAAGATCGGCAACAAGTCGAGGCCCTTCGGCCGAAGGTGGTATTCCATCCGGCTCTGTACCTCGACAACCGGTTTGCGGCGTAGGACATCGTCGGCAACAAAGGTGCGTAGCCGTTCGTTCAAAGGACTGGGTGAGATGCCGAGTTCGCTCTGCATCTCACCGAATCGATGAATCCCGAGCAGCCCGGCACCAAGAACTGAGACCGACCAGCGATCGCCGAGGAGCTTGATCGCGGCGCCACCCAGGATATTTCCTTGTTTGGTGGCGTCGACAGTCGAACGCCGATAGCGGCGGGACGGGTTTGAGTCAGCGAACCTTGAGCCCGGCTTTCGCCGGGCCGACGTTTGGCGGTAGTCGATGCCTACAGCGGCGCACTCCATGCAACCAAACAGTGGCGAGATGCTCTGGCCACATCGATCGTGGATCAGCTGGGGAACCGTCCAGTCGTCGGCCCCGCTCCAGCGAACCTCCCAGCTCCATATCGCAACAAAGACCGTCCAGAGCTCACGCCCGCGCGTCGTCAGCCCGTACTCGAATCGCGGAGGTCGTTGGTTGTACTGGTGCCGCTCGATGATCCCGACGCGAGCGAGGTCGGAGAGCCGTTGCGAAAGTACGGGATCGGACATGCCGAGACGGTCCTTGAAATGTCCGAAACGGCGGGGACCGCTGAAGATCATCATCTCGAGGATGAGCATGCTCCATTTGTCGCCGAGGATTCCCAACGCTCGCCCCAAATTTGCGATCTCGTTCGGCTTGGCGTTTTGTACTCGGGGATTGCTCATCCGCGGACCGAATGCATGACGCCAGTGTAGCAATCGGTAGTGATGTGCTGTCGAAGCGTGTTATGTAGGCCTAGATGCACTGTCCCAACTGAAGCAATTCCTTCGGGCGGGTAGAGCATGGCCACGTGGCGGCGAAGGGAGCAACGTGTCAGAAGCGGTCGTTTGACTTCTTTTTTGGCGAAGCCTTAAACCGCGCCTCGAGAAACGACTCGAATCGAGAATCGTCAACCTGCTGTAGCTCATTGAGACGCCGTAGAACGTCCTTGAGCGCGGCACGCCCAGCGCTATGTCGGCGAAAGGTGGAATACTTTCGTTAGGCCAATCGCGGAGTCAGTTATCGACCAGGGTATTCATCCTGGCAAAACGAGGAGAGCCGATGACACTCAAAGACCGTTCTGCATTCACGAACAAGCAGCGAATTTACGATTCTCTGGCGAAACACAATCTGGATGCCGTCGTTGTCGCTCAGATGGAAAACGTCGTCTACTGCTCCGGTTTCTACAACTTCGACTTGCGGATTCTGCCCGACCGGATCTGCATGGTGGTCTGGCCGCGGGAAGGCGATCCAGTCTTTGTCGTGCCGGACCGGCGGGCGGCCAGCGACGGGCAGATGAGCTTCATCGAGGATATTCGCGGCTACAAGTTGCTTGACGGGGTCTTCAATCCGCATCCGATGGCGATGGTCCACGACGTCCTCACAGAGATGGGCGTGACCGGCGGAAGAATCGGCTACGAACCGCTCTATCTGGCCTCGTATCACGCCGATCAGTTGCGCAGTCATCTTCCGAATGCCGATTTGGTTGGCTGTGACTACGTCATGGATGAGATTCGGATGGTCAAGACTCCAGCAGAGATCGAACTATTGCGTTTTTCTTCCGTGCAGACCGAGAAAGCGATCGCCAATGCATATGAGTTGGCGCGGCCCGGCGATACAGAGAAGTCGATCATTGATCGAATGGGGTACTCGATCACGAAGTTGGGTGCTGACTTCGTATTTGCCAACGTGATGGCGGCTGGTTCTCGAACCCCGCTAGGGCATCACCTGGGGGAAGAGATCCCGGTCAATTATGGAGACATCATCAGAGTCGACTATGGCGGATCGTTTGACGGCTACGTCTCGGACCTGGTGCGGATGGCGGTAGTCGGGCCTCCAAGTGACCGACAACGACGTGTGTATGGTGCGCTCTCCGAGGGCCAACACGAGGTGATCGATTGGCTGGGTCCCGGACAGGCGATGGACGAGATTGCGGCCAAGATGAAAGAGATCACCGGACCGAAACTCCCGGCAGGCCTCGAGGTGGTTGGATTTGGTCACAGTATTGGGCTGGGCATCCACGACAGGCCGTTCATCACCATGGAAGACGATCGGCTCACTGAGCCGAACATGGTCATGCAGATCGAACACATCACGACCGATGGGCATGAGATGTATCACACTGAAGACAGCGTGCTTTTTCACGAGTCCGGTGTGACCTTGCTCTCCGATTACACCGACACGGAAGCGATGTATGTGATCGAATAGCAGCCGTATCCTCGGCCCGTCGCCCTCATCGAGCGACCACGTTCCCGCCGTCTCCGTCGTCGACTGGGTTGCGGAGAGAGCACTGAATACGTGCATCTCTGACTTCCTGCCGTGCTGTCCACGCCGAGGAAATGACCGCAAACCGTCTCGACGCGTCTGGGGCCAAAGGTCGATGATTCAAATGTTCTCAGGCCGATGCTGGAGAATCTCTGCTGCCGCAGGGATTCTCCGCCCATGACCTTGTCTGCAGAACCGTTTCTTGGCAACGGGCCCTTGGCAGTTCCGGCTGGGGTGGCATTCCGTTGGCCAAGTGACCCAGGTTGGCAGCGAGAGCGAAGGGATCGGCTACGGTCGATGCATTGGCGGGCGCTAAAAGTGGCCCTGGTGTGAGGAAGTCATGGTTATGGACGAGCGGCAGTTCGATGGAATGGTTCCACCCGACAGGGACTGGCTGCGGCTGATCGTGATCTCGTTGGTGGTGGTTGTGGTCGCAATGCTGGGCGCGCTGCTGTTGGTGCAGCGGGCCGGTGATTCCGGCGATGCCGGTTCAACGGATCTGCAATCGGCACCTGAGCAAGACGTCTCTGAGTCGGTGGTTTCGACCACTGCGCCGCCCACCACCGCCGCACCGGCGGTGACCACCACCGTCGACCCTGTGATTGGATCTGAGCTGGCGTTTTTGTGTGACCCATATGCGTGGACCCAGCCTGGACTGAGCGAAACCCAACTCGAAGCGGTGCGCGGACTGCAGGAATTTCTTGAGATCGACTCCGATGGGCTGTATGGCCTCGGTACCCGCAAAGCCCACCTGGCTGCGTTGGAAGAGGCCGGATTTCCCACCGACTGCGCGCCGACGTGCGATCTGGTCATCAACGCGGATCTCTGTGGCGTAACTGCTGGGGCAGCACTCGACGTAGCGATGGGCCGACTCATCGGCGGGTTGGGTGAACCGACCCAAGATCTCGGTGACGAATGGTTCCGCTGCGATGGGGAGTCACAAACCGCGGCATGGGGCCCCGTTATGGTCGAGATGGTCCGATCGGGGCCCGAGGACACAGAGCCAGAATTTCTCGGCTGGTCGGTCTCCAACACATGGACGGGCGATGACTGGGAAGCTCCTTTCCCCGCCCCGGTGTTGTTCCCGGAGGCAAACCATCTGGTGGGCGATCACTATGAGCGTGAACTCTCCGGCACCATGATCCCGGCGGGCAACTATGTGATCGAGACCCCTGCGCAACTCGAGGAACTCATCGGCGTCCCTATGCAAAGAGACGAGGTCATGAGCGGGCTGGTGCTGTACACCGACAAATACGAGATCCGTCACGATCCTGACACCGGTTGGTGGGGTTGGGGCGTCAATTGGATGTTCTGCCCGGGCGCTGACTAGAAGCGTCGGGGGCTCCGGCACGGCTCGACGCCGGCACTTCTTCTGTGTACGCCGAGCACGGCACTGCCCTGAGGCGATGGTGTTTGCGTGTTGCGACAAACGAAGCGTTCAGCCCAACAGAGACCCGGCCTCGGATGCTGTCACGCTCACGATTTGACCGGCTGCGACCCTGGTCGCAAGCTCACCGAGGAATGTGTCGAATGCGGCCAGGAAGCTCTGATCTGCGTGCCCGTCGACCATCATCGCCGGTAGGGCCATCACGATGCCCCAGGTCGAGGCTGCATCGGCGATGGTCACGGCCGCGTCGAGTTGAGCTCCCCATACTGACAAGTCGTTGACATCGACGTTGTCGATCGGCGTATCGATTGCGGTGAGAGCTCGCGTTTCTCGATCGCTGTGGGTCACAATTGCCAGGGTTCCCGCAGGATCCGAGAAGCAGATGTCGTCAGGGTCGGCCAGCCACGAATGGAGCAAGGCGTTGGCATCTGAGTCTGCGGTTTCGCCGTCGTAGGTGGTGCACACGAAGCTTTGGGGATTCGTTGAGAGCCCGAGCCCGGCGAGCACCGTGGACATGCCGAGGGCGTCAACTTCGGTCAACCATTCCTGCGCTCCGGCTTGAGGGCTGCTCGCGGTGGCGATGCTGAACTGGATGCCTGATGCAGTGACAGGCGTGACTCCGCATCCTTCGACAAGAGCGTCATAGGCAACAGCGACGAATTCGCTGCCGTGCGTGTGGATCCCAATCTCGTGGCCGTCGGCGCGGAGACTGGCAATGACCCTCTGCCCATCGCTGGTACTGCACAGTGCGTCTGCCATCCCGTAACTCATCTGAAAATTGGCCACGATGTTGTGCGCGTTGAGGAGGTCGGCGACCGACGTAATCAGATCGGTCGATTCGGCAAGAAGGTCGGTGTCGATTTCGGTCATTAAACGGTCGGTGTAGGGCTGCCAGTCATCGTCGAGATGGGCGTGGATAGCGATCATCGTCGCCAAGCCTGGTTGGTCATCTTTGAGTGTTGCCACGGCCTCTTCATCAAATTGATCTGCCCCGATCTCGTCGGTTCCGACCCACATCGCTTCGCCCGCACTCACCGCGTCAGCAAAGGTGGCGGTGAGGCTGGTGCCGAAACCAAGTTCGGGCAGAGTCCCGATGCTCCAACTGTAGGTGAGTGCGGTGGTGCGCCCCGGAGTGCGAGCGGCCAGGTACTCCTCGAATGTGTCGAACACGACATCGAGATCAAGGTCGGTGGCGATGCAATTCTCATCCTCGTCGGGTGAAGTTCGAACGAGACACGGCAGCGAATTCCCCGCCTCGGAGGTGATCACCAAGAGGCCCTCCGTCGCGTCAGACACCATCCAGTCCGCGCTTGAGTCGGCGTAGAAGGGGTGATAGCGGCGGTCTTCGCTCACAGGAGCGGCGCCGTGACAAGCGGCCGCGCTTTCGCAGTCGAACACCCATTGATCTTGTGGCGCTACCAGTGCCGGGTCCATTGAGGTTGCGCAGTACGCAACCCCACCACTGGCCGAGGTGAAACCTGCGGCTAGAGCAGATTCGACCCAGGGCCCGCTAGAACAGACGCCGGACACGTGCTCAGTGACGATTCCCAGGTCGGCCAACGCCTGCCGCTTTCGTGCGAGGGTCCTGGTCAGTTCGTCAAGCGATGGGTCGCCGCGGCCGCCGGCATCGGCATGAATAGCGACCGAGTGCCCCATCGCCACGAGTTGGTCGAGCACATTGTCATTCCACACTGCCACCGCTTCCATGAAGACGTCAGAGAGTTCGAAGGTGAGCACGCCGCCTCCGGCGGCAACTTCCTCGGCAAGGTTGAGAAGGTTGTCCCGATGGATATCGAACATCTCCTGGTTTGACGCTTCTTGACCCCACCCCTAGACATGGATCGAGATGGCGATGAGTAGCGGTTGGCTGCCCTCGACCTCTTCGAACTGCACTTCACTGGTGACGGTGGCGAGTGATTCGTCAACCACCTCAGCGGCGCTGGTGCTGGTGTTCGTGCTCGTGCCGGTGTCGGTGCTGCAGGCGCTGGTGATAAGTCCGAGTAGCACGAGCACCGCTACGGAGAAGAACATTGAGGACTTCGTTTTGAACACATAGGAGATCATGGTTGGACACGATGACTTTGGAAGGTAAGCGACTGGTGAGACTGCTCAATCGAGTTTCGCTTCCGTGACGACTTGTGGTTGTATGGAATTCCTCCAAGCTTTCACGGAGCTTGATTTATAAAAGGTGAGATTTCTTGTCCCAGATCGTTCATGTTGTATTTCCCTGTAATGACGGTGCCGGTGCCGGGCTGCTTGCGGTTCTGAAAGAAGCACTTGTCGAGACGCGTGCCTTCGATGGTTGTGAAGCCATTGAGGTCTACACCAGCGCCGATGCACCCGATGACGTGGTTTTGTGGGAGACGTTTGCCAGCCGCGCTCATCATGAGGCATATATGGGGTGGCGTGTCGAGACTGGCATGTTGGACATGCTTGCCCCGGTCCTTCGTTCAGATCTTCAGGTCGCGTATCTCGATCATCACGCAGACGTCTGAGTAGACCAAAACACAAACCCCACCCGTCGAGTCGCTCGACAAGACAGCCCAAATGCCCAGCTTCAGATCCGCTCGGTCGCAGTGCGGTTCGGCGATCTCCTCGGGTGACCGTGCGGGGTGCTGGAAAGAACCCGGTGCGGCACCGCTCCAGAGGTAGAACAACACCATGGAGTTCGGTATCTGCCTCGCCTCTCGCCCACGCGACGTCGGCTATGTCGTCGAAGCAGAACAACTCGGATTTACGCATTGTTGGGCGGCCGATAGCCAGATGATCTGGTCAGACGTCTACGCCACGCTGGCGTTGATCGCCGACCGAACAACCACCATGCGCATAGGCACGGGTGTGGCTGTAGCCGCCACCCGGCCCGCTCCGGTAACCGCCGCGGCTCACGCCACGATCAACGAGATTGCTCCCGGTCGGGTCTTCTGCGGAATCGGCACGGGCAACACGGCCATGCGGATCATGGGCCACAAGCCGATGCCACTGGCCGAGTTCGACGACTATCTCGCCACCCTCCGCCCGCTGATGGGGGGGAGGAGGCCGACCTGACGTTTCGGGGCCGAACCGCGCCGGTGAAACACCTCATGCCCAACAACGGGTTCGTTCGTTTCGACGAACCGATGCCGATCTATGTGTCGGCCTTTGGTCCGAAGGCACTTGGGGTAGCTGCCCGGCGCGGTGATGGGCTCATCACCTCGGTGCCACCGAACCCTGCAGCCGTTGAGATGCTACGGACTCGAATTGAGGCAGCCGGAGCTGAGGCTGGCCGCACGATCAGTCGAGACGAGTTCCCGGTGGCCACGCTCACCACGATGCTGGTTCTGGAGGACGGTGAGTCGCTGGACAGTGAACGAGTCCGTCGTCAAACCGGTGCCTTTGCTATCGCGAGCGTTCATTATCTATACGAGCAAGTGGTCCAGTTCGGACGCCGCCCGCCAGCGCATCTCGCCGACTTTTGGGACGACTATGTAGCTCTCGTGGAGCAGACGCCGCCGGAACGCCGCCACCAACGCATCCATGAAGGTCACAACTGTTGGGTGACCCCAGAGGAGGAACCTTTCATCACCCCCGAATTGATCGATTCAACATGTCTGGTCGGTACCAGCGAACAGTTGATCGACAGGATCCATGCCTTGGACGATGCGGGACTCGACCAACTTGTCCTTCTCCCGCCACTCGCGGAGAAAGAAGCAGTGATCCGTTCCGTTGCCGAGCACGTGCTACCGGCGTTAGCCGATGGTGATCAATGCCACCGCCAGGCTCGCGCCAACAAGCCCGAGCGTCTGCCACCACCACAGGCGCTGACCCCGTAATGCCACACTGAGCAGCACTGCAACGCCGGCGTACTGCGATCCGATCACGCTAACTACCGACAAACTCCCGCCTGCCTGCAGTGCAAGGACGAAGAGGACGACGGCTGCTGTAGCGAACAAGCCGATGATGGCCGCCATTGTCCGGTCGGCTCGGTTGGAGGGAAAGATTCGCGGGCCGGTCAAGCGGGTGACGAGCACAGCCATGGCGAACGCAACGCAACGTTGCACCAGGATTGGTGACCCCCCGGACTCCTCGCTGATCTCTGCGAGAAGGATGAGCAACACCCCAAACACCGCGCCAGCGCCAAGCGCGATCCCCAAGCCCGTGCTGTCGTCATCACCGTCACGCTGGTAGGAAGAAAAGGCGATCGCCGCCACGCCCAACACGATGCCGCCCCATGTCAGCGTCGAAGGACTCGTGCCCGCCACGGCAATGTCCCAGGCGATCGGGACGCTCGACATCACCACCGCAGCCGCCGGCGCAGCAGATCGCAACGATCCGCGGGAATAGGCGACGTAGAGCAGCAGCACGCCGGTGCCATTGGCGATGCCCGCAAGCCCACCGAGAAGCAGATCCCGTCCGGTTGGGTTGCCGGGCCAGGCCACCGCAACGACCGCTGTAAGGATGACCCCGGCGCCGAACATGGTTGACGTGATTTCGTTTGCTCGTGCTCGCTTGGTCAATCCGCCCGCGAGAAACTCGCCGATTCCGATTGATGCGGTTGTCAGGAGGGCAAGAAGAACCGCCATGTCGCGTCGGACCTAATCCGGGCCGAGTTTGGGTGCGTTCCCGAGTAAATTCTGCAACTCAATGGCCTTCGATGAGGGGTCCACCGAGGGTGGGGCGGGCCGGCGACAGGTCTGCGGCGGTGATGCCGCGGTCGGTGAGGGCGACGGGGAATGAATCGTCGACAATTATGCCGGTGGCGGCGATCGCCATTGCCTCGGAGGTATGGATGCCGTAGCCGCCTTGGCCGACGAGCCAAAAGAAACCGTCGATCTCGGGGTCAAACCCGCCGACTGGTGTTCGATCAGAAGTGAAGGTCCGGAGCCCGGCCCAAGTGGAGCGGACATGGCGCACATCAAGAGTGGTGAACTCGGCGAGGTTGGCCAACCCAAGGGCAACGTCGAGCTCCTCCGGCTTTGCGTCGCACGGCGCCGACGGCGTCTCGTCAGCGGGGGAAAGCATGAGTCCGCCTGGTTCCGGCTTGCAGTAGCCGACCATCGGACCCGAGTCCGGTTCGAAAGAGGTGAGAGGCCAGCGGGCGACATCAGCGGGGGCGTAGCCGTCGGGGATCGCGGCGATCGCGAGCGTGCGGCGAAGAGGATGCAGGCCAAGGGGCGCAGCCCCCGCCTCAGCGCCAACAAGGTCGCCCCACGCGCCCGCAGCATTGACGACGATCGACGCCGAGAGCTCCTCCGTGCCGGTGCTGATCTGCCAGCTATCGCCGGCACGAATCAGCCCCACAACCCGAGACGATGGCCGGATCTCGCCACCGGCGGCCCGAAGACGCCGCACATAGCTTTGGTGGAGCCCAGCGACATCAATATCCATCGACCTGGGCTCGTACAACGCCCCCTCAATGTCGTTACGCAAAATCGGCAGAATCCGCCGGGCCTCGTCACCATCCACGAACGTCGTGGACGGCACCAGTTCCTTGGCGTGTTCAACATCTGCTTGCAGCTCAGCGACCCGTGCCGCTCGGCCAACCTTGAGCAGCGGTCGGCTGCCCAGAAACGAGCCGTCTGCGAACTCGCCCGGGTGTTCCATGTATGACCGGCTAGCGAGGGTGAGGCGCCGGACAGTGTCGTTGCCGTAGTTTTCTAGGTACTGGGCAGCCGACCGGCCGGTCGTGTGGTGAGCGAGCGTTGCTTCGGCTTCCAGCAAAACCACGGAGAGTCCCGCCTCAGCGAGGTGGGCGCCCGACGACACGCCTGCGATCCCACCACCAACAATCGCCACATCAAAGCCGTTGATCATCGTCGCACACTAGCGACGTTCGGAATCAAGGCCGAATCAAACTCCTCCTCGATTCCTCTATGTGGAGGTCGTTGATCTCAGTTCGGTGTTTGATCACACCGCGGGTGCATACTTGGCGATCATGCGTGCACCTTTGGAAGGCGTCCGAGTTGTCGCCGTCGACAGTTTCATGGCGGCCCCGAGCGCGGGGGCGATACTGGCTGACCTCGGGGCTGACGTGGTGAAGATCGAGCCGCTCAGTGGTGATCCGATTCGCGGAAACTTCCGTCCGGCAAAGGTCGACGGCGGCTTGCGGAGATACGACCTTCAATTCGATGTCGACAATCGCGGCAAACGGTCGATCGCTATCGCTTTGGACACTGACGAAGGTGCTTCGCTGGCCCAGCGGCTCTGCGGGCACGCACAGGTTTTCATGTGCAACCTGTTGCCGCACCGTCAAGAGCGCTTCGGCCTCGACCCGGCGTCGTTGATGGCGCTCAACCCCAGCATTGTTCATGCCACCCTGACCGGATACGGAACGAACGGCCCCGACGCCCGTCGACCCGGCTACGACGTCACCGCCTTCTTCGGGCGATCTGGTTTGTATGACGCCATGCGCGAAGGCGATGAAGGCATGGTTCCGAGTGCGCGTCCCGCGCAAGGAGACCACACTGCCGGCATTGCGTTGGTGGCGGCGATCCTGGCGGGCTTGAGAGTTGCAGAGGCGACGGGTGAGGGCCAGGTAGTGGAGACGTCATTGTTCGAAGCAGCGGTGTGGACGCAAGCTTCTGATTTTGCGACAACAGCCGTGGACCGGGCACCTGTGCGTAGGCGACGTCGTACCGAACTGTTCGTGGCTAGCGCAAATCGCTTTCCGTGTGGCGACGGCAGTTGGATCGTTCTCAACAACATCGAAGTAGCGGCGTGGCCTCGCATGTGCGGGGCAATGGGTCTCGAGAACCTGATCGAAGATAATCGGTTTGCGACAGCCAAGGAACGCTTCGACAACATGGAAGAGTTGATCGGCCTGCTCGATGCGTGCTTTGTCACCCGGACCAGGGATGAGTGGGGGGCGCTTTTCGATGAAGCGGGGATCGTGTGGGGCCCGGTTCTGGGACTGCATGAGGTTGCCGTCGATGAGCAGGCCGAGGCAATAGGCCTTTTCCCGACCGTCGAGCATCCCGACCTCGGCCCATATCGCACCGTTCGCTCCCCGATGCGGTTTAAGGGGCTCGATGTCCGGCCGCGTGGCCCGTCACCGACGATCGGCGAGCACACGCGTGAAGTGCTCGCGTCGGCTGGCCTCTCGGCGAGCGAAATTGATGAGCTGGCAGCTGCCGACATCATCGGCGAGCCAACAAACGACGAGTGATCTATCGAGTGAAAGAATGACTGTGGCCATTCCGAAGCCAGCGATCAACTGCGACCCAGGTTCCCCTCCGAACTGACTCTCCATGTACTGTGGGCACACGCCGTTTTCGAGGAGTGCACCATGGTCGTGACCGAGAACCACACTCAACCCGCTGACGTCAACCCCGACAGCTTCCGCCGGATGGATGAATCCACCGAGGAGCAATGGAAGGTCATCGGCAAGACAACGAACGAAAACCAGGGTCGTGTTGCTGATCGGATGATCATGCTTCTGAAGTCGCTCGGCGAGATCAGTGATGGCTTCATCACCGATCAGCTCACCCATTGCCTTCAGACCGCCACCATGGCCGAAAAAGCCGGCGCCGACGAGGAGATGATCTTCGGCTCGCTGATGCATGACATCGGCAAGGCCATTTCGGTGCCGAACCATGGCTCAATATCAGCCGAGATCATTCGCCCGTATGTACGTGACGACGTGTACCAGACGATCAAAAATCACCAGGACTTCCAAGGCAAACACTACTACCACCACTTCGATGTGCCCACGAACCTGCGAGACCAGTTCAAGGACGAGTCATGGTTCGATCTGTGTGTCGAGTTCACCGACGACTGGGACCAGCAGGCGTTCGATCCCGATGCCGAGACCTACCCATTGGAGCACTTCGAGCCTTTGATCCGCAAGCTCGCGGGCACCGTTAGAACCGCACTCGGAGAGTGACGCCCACCGCCTCGTGAGAGGCTTGATTTCTGGTCCTGTGCCGCAGCGCGGCGGATTACTGTTGTCGTTTAGCTGGTGAGGGTGTTGTAGAGGCGTTCGAGGAACGCCGCCATCTGCTCACGGGTCACAAGGTCCTTCGGCGAATACGTCTCCGGCCCGGTACCGGTTGTGATGTTCAACCCATAGATACACCCGATCGAATCGAACGCAAACGATGTCTTAGCCACATCGCTCAACGGATTCACCCCCACACACTCCAGATTCGTCAACGATGAGTAGATCCGTTCGATGAACGCTGCCATCTGCTCACGGGTCACCGGATCCTTCGGCGAATACGTTTCGGACCCTGTCCCGGTTGTCACCCCCAAGCCATAGATGCATCCGACCGAATCGAACGCAAACGACGTTTCGGCTACGTCGTTGAACGGATGCTCGCCGCCACACTCGACACCGGTCACCGTCTCAAAGAACCGACCCAAAAACGCTGCCATCTGCTCACGGGTCACCAGATCCTGCGGCGAATACGTTTCGGACCCTGTCCCCGTCGTCACCCCCAACGCGTAAATACACCCGACCGAATCGAACGCAAACGACGACACAGCAACATCTGTGAATGGATGCGGCTGCGTCACAGTGCAATCAACGCCGATCTCCGCGATGGTGCGAACCAACGATGGTGTCGCCGATGCTTCAGCGGATGGGGTGCTGTTGCCGTTGGTGTTGGTGGCGACAACGGTGAATGTGTATTCGGTGCCGTTGGCGAGTCCGGTGACATCACATGATGTTGATGCGGTTTCGCAGGTAGCTCCGCCGGGTG
>JAACCU010000214.1 GCA_009937405.1 Actinomycetota bacterium | reverse complement strand
GGCATCCCGGCCAGCGTCTTGGCCGGTGCGCTCGCACAGGCCAAGGAAGCCCGTCTCGACATTCTCGACGTGATGCTCGGCGCAATTGCCGAGCCCCGCGACGAGGTTCGTGACACGGCGCCGAAGATCATCAGCTTCGAGATCCCGATCGACAAGATCGGCGAGGTCATCGGCCCCAAGGGCAAGGTCATCAACTCGATCCAGGCCGAAACTGGCGCAGTCATCTCTGTTGATGACGACGGCATGGTCGGCATCGTCTCGATCGCATCGCCCGACAAGGCAATCGTGCTTGAGGCTGAGCGTCAGATTGGTCTGATTCTCGATCCGCCCACGGCGGACGTTGGTGCGACGTACCAGGGTCGTGTTGTGAACATCACCAAGTTCGGTGCGTTCGTCAACATCCTCCCCGGTCGTGACGGTCTCCTTCACATCTCGAAGATCGGTGGCAGCAAGCGCATCGATCGTGTCGAAGACGTGCTCGAGCTCGGCCAAGAGGTCGAGGTCATCGTTGAAGACGTCGATCCCAACGGCAAGATCTCATTGAAGCCTGTTGGTGATGGTCCCGAGGCCACCGGTGGCGACGCTGGCAGCAGTGGTTCCAGCTCCAGCTCGAGTTCCCGCAGCAGCTCTAGCTCCAGCTCGAGTTCTCACAGCAGCGATGAGGGCGATGCGGCTCCGGCCGAGGCCGCTGGCGATCGCGAGTCCGTCTCCTTCGAGTCGGCCTTCGACAGCGAACTCGAAGGTGAGTTCGGTGATCTTGGTCCTGACGCTCCCCGCCGCAGCGGCGGCGGCGGTGGCCGCGGTGGCCGCGGTGGCCGCGGTGGCGGCGGCGGTCGTCGATAGCAATCCTCTCAGGAGCATCCGGTGACCCACCGGTCCTACGACCGGCTCGTACCGGAGCTCTGGAGACAACGGATTCATCTCGCTCGCGGGGGTACGGACGTCTTTCGTCCGTGCTTCCGCGAGACGGGTTCGATTCAGATTCATATGCCAAAGCCCGTAGGCACAAGCATCAGCCTTGGGCTTCACGGCGACAACATCGGGCACCAGACTGCGCTCGACTACTACACCCCTGACACGAGAGACATGGTCGGCGAGATCTATCGCCAAGACCTTGAGCTCTTCGGATACGAGTTCGCCTGATGTCCACACCTGACGCTGATATCCGCGTGTCTCGCCTCGAAGGCGGACTACGTGTTGTGACCGAGACGGATCCACAATCGCGATCTGCCGCCGTTGGTGTGTGGGTCGGTGTGGGCAACCGTGACGAACCACCTGAGCTAGCTGGCGCGTCTCACTTTCTCGAGCATCTCCTGTTCAAAGGAAGTTCCACGCGATCAGCGCGTGACATCGCCGAAGGAATCGATGCCGTAGGCGGTGATCTCAATGCCTTCACCTCGAAGGAGTACACGGCCTTCCACGCTCGTGTACCCGGTTGGGACCTCGATTTTGGTCTCGACACCTTGCTCGATGTCATCGTTGACCCCGGCTTCAGTAACGCCGAGGTCGATGCCGAGCGCCAGGTCATTCTCGAAGAACTCCATTGGAGCAACGACACGCCTGACGATGTCGTGCACACGGCACTGGCCGAGAGCTTGTTCCCCGATCACCCGCTTGGCTGGGAGGTGCTCGGCAGCGAGGATTCCGTCACGGCAATGAGCGCCGACGCTGTTCGGGCGTTCCACCACGAGTGGTACTGCCGTTCAAATCTTGTGGTCTCTGTTGTTGGCGCCATCGACCATGACGCGGTTGTCGCCAAGGTCGATTCGGTTCTTGCCGCGCTGAGCCCCGGTCAGCGGGCGAAGCGCGCCGCCCCTGACGTCGCTCGACCGGCTGACCTTTTCAACGCTCGCCCGATCGAGCAGACACATTTCGCGCAAGGGTGGCGAGACACAAGCAAGCAAAGCGACGATCGTTATGTGCTCGCCGTAGCGAGCCAGCTCCTCGGAGGCGGCTGGTCCAGCCGCCTGTTCCAAGAGATCCGCGAGAAGCGTGGCCTGAGCTACACGGTATTTTCTTCGGTCGGTAGCTATGTCGACAGCGGTGCTCTCACTATTTACGCTGCGACTTCACCGGATCGTCTCGACGTTCTGCGGGGTGTGGTCGATGAGCAGCTTGCTGACCTGGTCGAGAATGGCCCCGGCGAGCGTGAACTCGATGTCGCTCGAGGCGGCTTCGAAGGCGCCACCGTCCTCGGTCTCGAAGACTCGGGCTCCCGTATGGCCCGTCTGGCAACAAACGTTTTGATTCGCGATCGGGTCGTTCCCGTCGATGAATACCTCGATGCGGTTCGCGCTGTCACTGCCGAAGATGTCCAGCGAGTGCTGGGTGAGGTTCTCGCCGGTGCACGAGTGTGCTCCGTTGTTGGTCCCGTAGAGTCGTAGATCACTCGGTTTCGGCGAGCGAGCGGTGCCCGATCGCCTAGCCTGAAGCCATGATCCGAGTCGGTGTCGTTGGCGCAGCAGGTCGAATGGGCGAGGAGGTCTGCCGCGCGATTGGGGCCGACCCGGCCACTGAGTTGGTCGCCAAGGTCGACATCGGTGACTCGCTGGATCTGCTCACCGAAGCAGCTGTCGATGTTGTGGTCGACTTCACGGTGCTGAGTGTTGCGCGCCAGACGCTGACGTTTGCCGCCGCCAACGGCATCCACGCAGTGGTGGGGACCACGGGGTTCTCTGCCGAGGACTTGACCGGGTTCCGCGCCGCGTTCACGTCGTCCAACGCGCTCATCGCCCCGAACTTCGCCATCGGTGCAGTGCTGATGATCCGCTTCGCCGAGTTGGCGGCCCCTCACTTCGACACGGCCGAGATTATCGAAATTCATCACGACAAGAAGGTCGATGCGCCATCAGGCACAGCGACACACACAGCCGAACGTATGGCGGCGGCATCTGCTGAGTGGGCCGACGATCCAACCACGCACCAGGTCTATGAGGGCGCCCGTGGGGGAGTGGGTCCTGGTGATATTCATGTCCATGCCGTGCGTATGCGCGGTGTGGTGGCCAATCAGGAAGTCATCCTCGGCACCACTGGACAGACCCTCACAATCCGTCACGACACCATGGACCGCACCTCCTTCATACCCGGTGTTCTTGTCGGTGTGAAAAATGTGGCGAACCACACCGGCGTCACCGTCGGGCTCGATAGTTACCTCGGCCTCTGAACCTCTCCCATGCGGACTCTTTTCACCACTCGATGGCTCCTGTCGCACTTTTTTGCGCTGACGATGGTTGTGGGCATGGTCGGCCTGGGTTTCTGGCAGCTTGAGCGTCGTGATGAGCGCAACGCGACGAACGATGAGATTGCGGCCGCAGCCGAACGGGTGCCGGTCGAGATCGAGTCGATTCTCGATGGTGTCGAGCCGGTGGTTGAACATCGTCGGGTGATCGTCCGAGGCGAATATCTCGACCAGTCATCGTTTCTGGTTGCCAACCGCTCATTCGAAACGCAGGCCGGAAGTTGGCTAGCGACGCCCGTTGAACTTGATGACGGCACGATCGTTGTCGTCGCCCGTGGTTGGGTGCCCCGCCTGTGGGTCGCGGGCAGCGACCCCCGGCTTATTGATACGCCGAATGAAGTTGAACTGGTCGGCCGGGTCTTCGAATCGGTCGATGGTGGACTGATAGGTAGTGGCACTGACGACTATGCCGAGGTCAGCCGGATGGAACTTGTGGTGGTCGAGGAAGCGATCTCGTTGGACGTCGCCGATGTCTGGATCCAGCTCGAGGCTCAGCTGCCTGCAGCACGCGACCTCCCGATTCCGGTGCCGCCCCCGCCGCTCGGCGAAGGCCCGCACCTGTCGTACGCATTCCAGTGGTTCTTCTTCTCGAGCAGTGGCATTGTCGTCTACGGCTTGATTCTGCGGCGAAAGCTGCGGGAGTCGGCCAAGACGGATGGCGATGGATGACCTTGATCTTTTGAGGCTGCGGGTCAAGTCATCTTTGGGGCTGTGTTTGAGACCTTTTTCTCGGTCAACTGAGATGTCCCGCGGCGTGGACTCGCTGAGCCCGAATGCGGTTGACACCGTCTGGTTCGAGCTGCATGACCCGTGCCGGTGACGCCCGGGCGGGCCCGGATCAGCGAGCGATAGTTACGCGAGAAACCTGACCGCATCGGGTCTCAATCATGGCACCATTGACCCATGACTACCGCTCCCACCGCCACGTTCGGCCGGGTGCTCACGGCAATGGTGACTCCGTTCACCGCTGATGGGGCCCTCGATCTCGACGGAGCACGAAAGCTGGCCACGTACCTGACCACCGATGGTGGCAATGATGGGCTTGTCATCGCCGGCACAACGGGCGAGTCACCGACTCTCACTCATGATGAGCAGATCTCGCTGGTTGAGGCTGTTGTCGATGCTGTGGATGTACCGGTTATTGCCGGTGCTGGTAGTAATGATACGAAGGCAGCCGTTGAGCTGACCGAGCGTTGTGCCGGCGCTGGCGCCGCCGGAATTCTCCATGTGGCCGGCTACTACAACCGCCCCTCTCAAGCCGGCCTCTACGAGCATTTCCGGGCTTGCGCCGAGGCCACCGACAAGCCGGTTCTGATGTATGACATTCCGGGTCGCACGGGTCGCAAGATTGAAACCAACACGATGATCGACCTGTTCACCAACGTCGACAACATCATTGGGGTGAAGGATGCCGCTGGAAACCCGGGCGAAACCTCCCGTCTGCTCCGAGATGCTCCCGATGGCACAGAGGTCTACAGCGGAGATGACGGGCTCACATTGCCGCTCCTGTCGATCGGCGCCGTCGGCACCATCGGCGTCGCCACTCACTGGGTGGGCAACGAAACCCGCGACATGGTGAACGCTTTTTTCTCCGGCGACGTGGTTCGGGCCACTGCCCTCAATCGACTCATGATGCCGTCGTATGAATTTGAGACTGGTGATGAAGCCCCAAACCCAATCCCGTCAAAGGCGATGATGCGAGTGCTCGGACTTCCCAGTGGCCCCACCCGAATGCCGATGGGCCCCGAGCCCGATTGGGTCGAGGTCGAGGCCAAAGCTGTGCTCGCCGGTCTCGGTCGGGTCTGACATGGCTGCTCCCGTAACCATTTCCTTCTTTGGTGGCCTTGGCGAAATCGGCCGTAACTGCATGGCCATCGAGACCGAAGGACGAATTGTCATCCTTGACTGCGGTCAGATGTTCGGCGGCGACGACCTGCCCGGCGTCGATGCCGTGCTGCCCGACCTCAGTTATCTCATCGAGAACGGCGATCGCATCGAGGCATGCATCGCCACCCACGCTCATGAGGATCACATTGGCGCGCTGCCGTACCTCCTCGAACATGTCTCGTTTCCGATCTATGGCTCCGCGTTCACACTGGGGATGATCGAGCACAAGCTGCGTGAAGCTCGCCTTCGTGACAAGGCCGAGCTGCGGCTGGTCACTGACAACGACCGGATGGACGTTGGTCCGTTCGACTGCGAGTTCCTCCCGGTCACGCACTCGATCCCATCGGGCAACATCACGGCGCTGCACACGAAGCAGGGTGTGATCCTGCACTCGAGCGACTTCAAGCTCGACCTCACACCGGTCGACGGGCGTCGTACCAATCTGTCCAGGATTGGCTCACTGGCCCACGATCCCGGCATCCGATTGTTGATGGCCGACTCGACCAACGCCGACAGCCCGGGAATGTCGAAGTCCGAGACCGAGATTGGTGCCAACCTCGCCAACCTCATCCGCGGGCAGGAAGGGCGCAGAGTAATCGTGGCGTCGTTCGCTAGTCATCTCCACCGAATCCAACAGCTTGCTGATGCTGCGGTCGCCACCGATCGAACCCTTGTCACTCTCGGCCTGTCGATGAAGCGAAACGTGAAGCTGGCTCGTGATCTTGGAATCCTCCGAGTTCCCGATCATGCGATTCGCGACATTGACGATCTTGAGGATCTCGACCAGAGCAAGGTGCTCGTGGTGTGCACCGGGTCCCAGGGTGAACCCCGAGCAGCGCTCACCCAGATGGCGATTGGCGCCAGCCGTTGGCTGAAGCTCGACAACAACGACACCGTTGTGTTCAGCTCCCATCCGATCCCCGGCAACGAGGCGGCCGTCGCCACAGTCCGCAACGGGCTCGCCCGTCATGGCGTGCGGGTCTTCCACAGCGGCATGGTCGATATCCATACGAGCGGTCACGGCAAGCAGCAGGAACTGCAGACGTTGCATTCCGTGGCTGTTCCTGAGTGGTTTGTCCCTGTGCATGGCGAGTACGCCCACCTTGTCGCTCACTCAGACCTCGCCCGCAAGATGGGCATGCCCGACGATCGCATCGTGTTTTGTGAAGACGGCGACCAAATCCTGATCGGTGATGACGGAATCGAACATCTCGGTTCGATCGGTGGCGACCACCTCTATGTCGATGGCACCGTCGGAGATCTCGGCAATGCCGTCCTCGGTGACCGCCGCCTCCTCGGCGACGACGGCTTCTGCGCCATCGTCGTCCACGTCGATCTCGATCGGGGTGAAATCATCGCGGGCCCAGACGTCGTGTCGCGTGGCTGGGTGGAAGTGCCAGCGCTCCTCGGTCATGAGACTGCGGTCGCAGATGCAGTTGAGCGAGACTTGATGAAGGCGTTCGACGATCGCGACGTCACCATCGAAAAGCTCACTCAAATCGCCCGTCGGGCCGCAGGCCGTACCGTCAACGACCGAACCCGCCGTCGCCCAATGATCATCCCCGTCATCCGCGAAGGCTGAGTTGGCAAAATTTGCTCAACGCATTGGTGCAACATTTGTCTTCACGACGGGTGAGCGAATCAGCATGATTCGTCGCTAGTGCGAAAAAAGTGCCGCACACCCGGTGCCGGCCAGGATGTCGTCGAGCGCACGTCGGTCTTCGGTTTCCATGCCGTGGTAGAGGTCTCGTAGCCAGTCGAGGCATTTACGTTGGTACGCGAATGGGCCTTGCTCACATGTCACGCCGTCTACCTTGTAGCGAACGACATCGCTGTCGGTCTCGAACGCTCGATGGTTGGCGAGCATGAATGGTGTGTAGGTCCGTCCGATCTCGGCCAAGAGTGAGCTGAGCGTGGGAGAGACGTTGTCTCGTGTGAACCACGGCTAAGACTACGCGGGCTCGAACCACGACAGGTCGTCAGCCCGCTCAACCCATGTAACGGTTCTGGGGCTGACTTCGACGGCCACGTCGACACCTTCAGTGTCGAACCATGTGAGTTGGGATAGCTGACCGAAAAGTCCGAAGTCGCATCGGGACGGACGTCCTCCGAGGATGAACTCCGTGGTGCGAAGGTGAGCATCGAGAATTTCCAGGAGTCGTTGATAGCTCGCCTCGATGATCGGCACTGTGGTGGGTGTCGACCCGACCAACGACAGCCGATCGACTTGACGAGTCGTGATCCAGTCCCGCATCTGATTCCAGTCGTCCTCGGGCAAATTGACGCCCGACTGAAGCGGAAGCAGCTTGCCAGCCTTATCTCGAGCCTCGGGCGGGTGCCAGCGGTAGTGGTACATGGCCTTCGTCACCCACTCGTCGGCGTAGTCCTCGATGAGATGGTCCAAGAACGCAATCACGGGGTCGAGGGGAATGATGCTGCGGTCCTTGTACCGCTCCTCCAGCACCATGATTTGAGGGCTGGAGTCGGTCATTGCCTCCACATAGGTGCCCGATTCGTCAGGGAAGGCGAGTACCGGAATGATCGGTACGTTGACCTTGGGAATCCCAGTGTGCCAACGAGAGCCTTTTGGGAGCCATCGAAAGGGGATATGGCGATACCGGAGCACGGCCCGCATCTTCCGTGAATAAGGGGAACCGGTGTTGCCGACGAGCGCTAGGGGGTGCATCACGAGTCCGACCGTAGCCCTCGATCTGCCCCCGGTCCCAAAGAGGCAACGCTGCTCTGGGCAATTGTCGCCATCTTGGGGTGCCCTAGTGGGCCCGGGGCGCGCTGGTAGCGTTCTCGTACTGTGGCTACCAAAGCGCGCTCGCAGAAAACCCCCGCCAAGCGGGCGACCAAGAAGGCCGCGCCACGCGCTGGGACGGCTATCAACTCGGTGATGGCCAACCATCGCGCCGATGTCTGGGGCGTAGGGCTGATACTGCTCGGACTTCTGGCCGCGGCCTCTGGTTGGCTGGGTGCCGCCGGCATCGTTGGCGAACTGCTCGACGATGGCCTTGCTCTCGGCATAGGCCTCGCTCGCGTGATCATTCCGGTTGGACTCGTCGCGCTGGGTGTTCTCCTGGTGCGGGGCGCAGACGTGGAAGATGACGACGTCGAACGCATGGCGCGGGCCGCCGTTGGCAGCATTCTTTTGCTCGTCGCCACCACCGGCCTTCTCCACGTTGGGCGAGGTCGTCCTGGAATCGACGATCCGATCGAGAAGATCGGTGCCGCTGGCGGCGCGCTCGGCATGGCTACTGGCGGACCGCTCCACGCACTCACAGCCTCGACCGGCAGCGTGTTGATTTTGGGGGCAGTCGGCCTCGTTGGCGCCATCGTTCTCACCGGGTCGTCGGCACGGGCGGTGGGCGGATTTGCCTACAAGGTCATTCGGCCGATCCCGGACTTCCTTGGTCGTGGCGTACAAGCGCTGTTTTCAGATCCGACCAGCGATGACTCCGCCGTTGAGCTGAGTGAGCGGCAGTCGTTCGACCAGGATCTTGCCGAGGTTGCGCCACCGATCGAAGAACCCGAACCAGAGCTCGAACCGGCACCGAAGCCGAAGGCCAAACGCAAGAAGGCTGAGCCTGCGGAGCCGGTCAACGACGCCGAGCAACAGGCGCTCACACTGCCGGCATCATCGGGTAAGTGGAAGCTGCCGCCGATGACTCTGCTTTCACGCTCTGAAGAGCATGCGGTCGACAAGCAGAAGGTTGCCGAACGAGGCCTCCTGCTCCAGTTCACGCTGAACCAGTTCGGTGTCGCTACCACGCTGCTCGAGCCGGTCGTCGGCCCCACTGTCACCCGCTATGTGCTCGAACTTGGCGAGGGTGTGAAGGTCTCCAAGCTGGAGAGTTTGCGAAAAGACATCGCCTACGCAATGGCATCTCCCGATGTCCGCATTCTGGCCCCGATCCCGGGTCGCCGGGCCATTGGCGTCGAGGTACCAAACTCTGACCGTCAGATCATTGCTCTGGGCGACATCTTGTCGTCGAAGGAAGCGCGCCACGCCAAGCATCCGCTCGAGGTGGCGATTGGCCGTGACATTAATGGCCGCAACGTCATGGTCAACCTGGCCACGATGCCTCACGTGCTGATCGCTGGTGCCACCGGCGCCGGCAAGTCGTCGTGTCTCAACTCGCTACTCACGTCGATCTTGATGCGGGCAACACCCGAGCAGGTTCGCATGATCCTCATCGACCCGAAGCGGGTCGAGATGGGCCAGTACGACAAGGCACCTCACCTTCTCACCGCACCCGTCACCGACCCGCGCCAGGCAGCTAACGCTCTGGCCTGGGCAGTACGCGAGATGGAGCGCCGCTATGACCTCCTCCACAAGGTCGGCTTCCGAGACATCACCGGCTACAACAACGCGGTTGATGCCGGTTCAATCGAGCCCGGTCTCGGCGAGATCGACGAGAGTGGCGAGCCGCTCACGTATCAGCGTCTCCCGTTCATGCTCATCGTGGTTGACGAACTTGCCGACCTCATGATGGTGGCCGCTCGTGATGTCGAGGACTCGATCGCCCGTATCGCTCAGATGGCTCGCGCGGTCGGCATTCACCTTGTGATCGCCACCCAGCGCCCGTCGGTCAACGTCATCACCGGCGTCATCAAAGCCAATGTGCCCGCCCGCCTTGCGTTCGCTGTTTCGAGTCTCACCGACTCGCGAGTGATTCTTGATCAGCCCGGTGCTGAACGGCTGGTTGGCAAGGGTGACCTCCTCATGCTCGGCCCGTCGTCGTCTACGGCCAATCGCGTGCAGGGCTGCTGGGTCGAGGAATCCGAGGTTCGCTCGATCGTCAAGCACTGGATTGACCAGGCCCCTGAGTTCGCTACGGATGAAACCGTCAGGGCTGACACGCCCGGCCTGGGTGCGCCTGAGCAGAGCCATTCGCCCATACCCGCTCCCGGCGGTATCACGAGTACCCCGCCTAGCTTAGGAATCACTGACGCCGCGCCCGCACCCGTTGAGGATGGTGATGAACTGCTGGGCCAGGCCATGGAACTTGTGGTTCAGACCCAGCTCGGATCGACCTCAATGCTCCAACGCAAGCTGCGCGTTGGATTTGCCCGCGCTGGTCGGATCATGGATTTGCTCGAAGAGTCCGGCATCGTTGGTCCCTCAACCGGATCAAAGGCACGCGACGTGCTGATCTCGCCTGAGGAACTCCAAGCCCGTCACAACGGCTGAGCTTCCACTCCAGATATCCTCGTCCAGAATGCTGCTCGGATTTCTCTTCACGCTCGTTGGACTCGGAGTCCTGACGCTTGGCGCTGACCATTTTGTTAAGGGAGCGGCCCGGTTGGCCATCCATCATCAGGTGTCGCCCGTGGTGGTCGGAGCGGTC
>JAACCU010000213.1 GCA_009937405.1 Actinomycetota bacterium | reverse complement strand
ATTTGAGGTTTTGGGGTTGGCGGCCGTCGTTCGCTGGATCGGTATTTTCGACCGGAAGAACAAAGTTGAGTCATACACACTCAGGTTTTCTCGCAAAATGGGAATAACACAGGTACCCTGCTGGTTCACATACTTGAACATCCCCCAAAACGAAAGCGAAACGGTGACCGCGGATCTGCGGCGCCGTCCGCAGGAAGAACGAAGGAGCATCCCATGCCCAAAGCTGTTGGTATCGATCTCGGCACCACGAACTCTGTTGTCGCTGTCCTCGAGGGCGGCGACCCCGTCGTCATCCCCAATGCTGAGGGGTCACGCACCACCCCGTCTGTTGTTGCCTTCGCCAAAGATGGCGAAGTGCTCGTCGGTGAAGTTGCCAAGCGTCAGGCCATCACCAATCCTGGACGCACGATCCGCTCGGTCAAGCGCCATATGGGCACGAACTGGACCGTCGACATCGACGGCAAGGGCTACAACCCTCAGGAGATCTCCGCCCGCACCCTGATGAAGCTGAAGCGCGATGCCGAGGAATACTTGGGCGACACCGTAACGCAGGCCGTGATCACCGTCCCCGCCTACTTCGACGATGCCCAGCGCACTGCCACCCAAGAAGCCGGCGCGGTCGCTGGTCTTGAGGTGCTGCGGATCATCAACGAGCCCACCGCTGCGGCTCTTGCCTACGGCCTCGACAAAGCGACCGAAGATCAGACCATTCTTGTCTTCGACCTTGGTGGCGGCACCTTCGACGTGTCCGTTCTTGAGCTCGGTGATGGCGTGTTCGAAGTGAAGTCCACGGCCGGCGACACCAAGCTTGGTGGCGACGACTGGGACGACGCGGTCATCGAATGGCTCGCCACCAACTTCAAAAACGATCACGGCGTCGATCTCACCGCTGATGCCATGGCCGAGCAGCGTCTGAAGGAAGCCGCTGAGAAGGCCAAGGTTGAGCTGTCGCAGACTCAGTCAACGCAGATCAACCTGCCCTTTATCACGGCCACCGATGCGGGCCCCCTTCACCTCGATTATGAGCTGACCCGCGCCAAGTTCCAGGACCTCACGTCCGACCTACTGGCACGTTGCAAGGGTCCGTTCGAGCAGGCCATCAAGGACGCTGGTCTCACCAAGGGCGAAATCGATCATGTCGTGCTCGTTGGCGGCTCCACCCGTATGCCGGCAGTCGCCGAGCTCGTGCAGGAGATGACTGGCTCGGAGCCAAACAAGACGGTGAACCCTGATGAGGTAGTGGCGATTGGCGCCTGCGTTCAGGCTGGCGTGCTGCGCGGCGAAGTCAAGGATGTGCTGCTCCTCGATGTCACTCCGCTCTCGCTCGGCATCGAGACCAAGGGCGGCGTCATGACCACCCTGATCGAACGCAACACCACCATTCCTACTCGCAAGAGCGAGACCTTCACTACGGCCGAAGACAGCCAGCCCTCGGTGGAGATCCATGTGCTCCAGGGTGAGCGTGAGATGGCGGCCTACAACAAGACGCTCGGCAAGTTCCAGCTCATCGAGCTTCCCCCGGCGCCCCGTGGCTTGCCTCAAATCGAAGTCACCTTCGACATCGACGCCAACGGCATCGTGCACGTAAGCGCCAAGGATCAGGCCACGGGCAAGGAACAGTCGATGACTATCACCGGTCAGAGCTCGCTCGACAGTGACGCCATCGATCAGATGATCAAAGACGCCGAAGCCCATGCCGAGGAGGATCGTCAGCGTAAGGAAGAAGCTGAGATCCGCAACACTGCCGACAGCCTCGTGTACCAGACCGAGAAGCTGCTCAAGGATCAGGCTGAGGAGGTCAGCGACGATGAGAAGGCCACGATTGAGGCCAAGCTTGCCGACGTGAAGACCGCCCTCGAAGGCACCGATCTCGACGCCATCAAGGACTCCACCGAGGCCCTGATGACGGCGAGCCAAGAGTTCGGCCAGCGTCTCTACGAGGCGGCTGCTCAGGCCGAGCGTGAGACCGAGGCTGCCGAGAGTGCTCCGGCCGATGACGAAGTCGTCGACGCCGAGATCATCGACGACGAAGAAGAAGAGTCGGCGTGAGCGCTTCTGACCCCAGCGAGGAAGCCCCGGACCCACAACAAGAAGGTTCGGCTGATATGCCGGTTGAATCCTCTGACGGCGTTCTGACGAATGACGGTGACGGCACAGCCAGCGATGATGCTGCCAGCGGCGGAGAGCCGATCACGGTCGAAGAACTGATCAGCACCCTTGAGCTCGTGACGGCTGAACGTGATCAACATCTCGACGGGCTGCAGCGGGTGTCGGCGGAGTTCGCCAACTTCCGCAAGCAGACCGACAAGCGCAACGCCGAGTTTGCGGCGCAGGCGGGTTCTCGGGTTGCTGAGTCGCTTCTGCCTGTGCTCGACGCCTGTGAAGCCGCCGCCCAGCAAGGCGTTGAGGGCGTTGAGCCGGTTGCCGTGCAGCTTCGGACTGAACTCGAACGGGCTGGAT
>JAACCU010000212.1 GCA_009937405.1 Actinomycetota bacterium | reverse complement strand
GTCGAAACCCGCGCCGAGCGATTCGCCTACAGGTAAACCAGTATTAGCGGCAACGACGCGGTTGTACTTGTCGGGCATTTCGGCAACGCATCGAAGCGAGATGAGGCCTCCCCAGTCTTGGCAAAACACGTCGAACGCGCCGATGTCGTCGAAGCTTCGCACGAATGCCTTCATCCATTCGACGTGCTGGTCGTAGGTGTAGACGCTTCGATCGATGGGCTTGTCGGAACGGCCGAATCCGATGAGGTCGGGCACGATGACGCGGTGGCCGGCCTGGATCAGCGGCGGCATCATGAAACGGTAGAGGTAACCCCAGGTTGGTTCGCCGTGAGGGAGCAGCACGGTGCCAGCGTCGCCGAGGCCCTCGTCGATGTAGGCCATTCGGAGCCCGTTGATGTCGACGTATCTGGGTTCATAGGGGAAGTCGTCGATAGCGGCGAACCGGTCCTCGGGTGTGCGGAGAAACTCGATGCCGGTGGGGGTGGTCATGGTGGCCATGGCTCAAAGTGTCACACCCCATCGGCATGCTGGTGGTCATGATCTACTGGCCCGGTAGTCTCGACGGGTTCCTTCGGGAACTGACAACTGAGAACCCCTGCCCCGGGAAGGGGCCCCGAGTCATCGGGTCCATAGGAGGTGAGTGCTCGTGATGCGAGCCTATGAATTGATGATCATCGTTGATAGTGATGTGGCCGAAGCCGACATTGCTGCTGTGATGACCCGTACTGAGGATCTTGCCACCGCTGAAGGTGGTGCGATTGCGTCGACCGATAATTGGGGTCGTCGGAAGTTCGCCTATGAGATCAATCATAAGAACGAAGGCACTTATGTGGTGTGGGAGATCGTGACCGAAAACCCCGGTCTCCCCCACACCGAGCGCCAGCTTCGTCTTGCGGACGACATTGTCCGCCACAAGCTATTCCGTCTGCCCGAAAAGGAAGCCACTCGTCGTGGTCTCTTGGGCGACAGTGAGCCGGCAGTCGCCGGCTGATCGGAGAAACTATTATGGCATTCGACAATTCGATTACTGTTGTGGGCAACGTCACCCGCGACCCTGAGCTGCGGTTCACGCAGGGCGGCATGGCCGTCGCCAATTTCGGTGTTGCATGGAACAAGCGCAAACCCGACGGCGAGGAAGAGGTCTCGTTCTTCAACGTGAGCTGCTTCCGTTCGCTTGCGGAGAACGTCGCTGAGTCCATTACCAAGGGATCACGTGTCGTGGTTTACGGGATGCTTCAGCAACGAAGCTGGGACGGTCCTGACGGTGATCGCCGCTCTGCGGTTGAGATCATCGCTGACGACGTTGCTCCAAGCCTGCGTTGGGCATCGGCGGAAATCAGCCGTAATGAATTCAAGGGTGATGGTGGCGGCGCCCCGCGCGGCGGCCAAAACAGTGGCAGCCAAAACAGTGGTGGCCAAAACAGTGGTGGACAGGGTGGCGGCGGCGGTAATCGCCCAGCTCCCAACCCAACCCCTCCCGCATACGACATGGACGAAGAGCCCTTCTAGGGCCAAAGAACGAAAGAACGAGAGAAAACAATGCCGAAGGCAAAGCCGCAACGCGGCAAGAGCAGTAAGAACGACAACCGCAAAGGCGGGAAGAAAAAGGTCAGCATCCTGACCCAGGAGAAGATCGACTATGTCGACTGGAAGGATGTCAACCTTGTTCGTCGGTTCGTGTCGGAGCGCTCCAAGATCCGCGCCCGTCGCGTCACTGGTAACTCCGCCCAGCAGCAGAAGCTCTGTGCTGACGCGGTAAAGGTCGCTCGTGAGATGGCTCTGGTTCCTTACGCCACCCGCGTCACCAGCCAGCGCAGTAACCGCGGCGATCGTGATCGTGGTCGAGCCGCTGGTCCCGCACCACGTCCGAGTGGTCCGCCGCCCGCCGGTGAAGAGGGCGAAGAGAGCGAAGAGACTGTTGATACTGCTGTCCAAGACAACGCTGAAGCCGTTGCCGAGGTCGAGGGTGTCGAGTTCAACGCTGAAAGCTCGGAGGACTGACGATGAAGGTCATCTTGCGAAGCGACGTGAGCGGCCTTGGCCGCAAGGGCGAAATGCTCGACGTTGCCGACGGTTACTTCCGCAACTACCTCAACCCCAAAGGTTTGGCTCTCAAGGCCACCGCCGGGGCTGCTGGTCAGGCGGAGGCCATGCGTCGCACTGCAGCGCTGCACGACGCGGCTTCCAAGGCTGATGCCGAGGAAGTCGCCACCAAGCTTGTTCCGATGCGTATCTCGATCTCGGCTAAGGCCGGCGATGGTGGCCGTCTGTTCGGTTCGGTTGGCGCTGGCGACATCGTCAAGGCTGTTGAGGATCAGGCCGGTGTGGTGATTGATCGCCGCACCCTTGAGCTCGAACACCCCCTCAAGGAGGTCGGAGAGGCTCTGGTCATGTGCAAGCTGCACAGCGAGGTCCAGTTCCCGATCACCGTCGAGATCAGCGAAGCGTGAGTTGGGTGTCGGCTCCGTTGGAGCCGACACCACAACGACATTCAACCGTTACCTCGTCTTCACGAACCCGCACGTGCCTGTGGACAAGTAGCGATTTACACACAGAGATATCCCCGCGAATTAGTCGGGATCCCCAAGTCATCCACTGGTATCACACAGGCTTGGCCCGCCAAGATGGTTCCGGCACTTGGAGGGTCGATCAGACATGGTGATGAGTGATTTCGAGACGACCCGGCACCGCCGTGTACCGCCGCACAACCTCGAAGCCGAAGAGTCTCTTCTCGGCGCGATGTTATTGTCGCGCGATGCGATAGCCGATGCGGTAGAGCTCACTCAAACCGAGCACTTCTACCGCCCCGCTCACGCACACGTTTTTGATGCCATCTCCACGCTCTATGCGGCTGGCGATCCCGCTGACCCGGTTACTGTGGCCGAGGAGCTTGATCGTGCCGGTGTACTCACAACGATTGGCGGCCTGGACGGGCTTCTGAATCTGCAGGTCAACACGCCCGCCACGTCCAACGCATCGAAGTACGCCCAGATCATCTCGGAGCGCTACACGCTGCGCCGGTTGATCGAGGTGTCGGGTGAGATCGCTGAAATCGGCTTCTCCATGCCCGACGACGTGACCAGGGCGGTTGACGAGGCCGAGAACATGATGTTCCAGGTGGCCCAGGGTCGGGTGGCCGACTCGATGGGTGAGATTCGAGATCTTCTCGACTCCACGCTCGACCGTCTCGAGCACCTGTACGAGCTCGGCGATGCAATCACCGGCACTGCCACCGGCTTCATCGACCTCGACGATCTGTTGTCGGGTCTTCAGCCCAACGCGTTCATCGTGGTTGGTGCTCGCCCTGCAATGGGCAAGACAGCGTTTGCTTTGAACATCGCCGCCCACGCTGCGGTGCGCGACAACAAGCCGACGTTGATTTTCTCGTTGGAGATGGGTCATCTCGAGCTCACTCAGCGGATGCTGTGTTCCGAAGCCAACGTCGATGCCAAAAACATGCGCGATGGCAAGCTCACTGAAGACGACTGGACCCGGATTTCGAACGGCATCGGTCGTCTGGCTGAAGCACCAATGTGGATCGACGACAACCCGAATCTCACCATCATGGAGATCCGGGCCAAGGCTCGCCGCCTGAAGAGCCGCAACGGGAGCCTCGGCCTCATTGTAGTCGACTATCTCCAACTCATGACCGGTCGAGCATCAGCGGAAAACCGTCAGGTTGAGGTTGCCGAGATCTCTCGCGGGCTCAAGATCCTCGCTCGTGAGCTTGAATGTCCGGTCGTCGGTTTGTCGCAGCTGTCACGAAACCTTGAAATGCGTCAAGACAAGCGGCCGATGCTCGCCGATCTTCGTGAGTCCGGTTCTATTGAGCAGGACGCCGACGTCGTCATGTTCTTGTATCGCGACGAGGTCTACAACCCGGGCAGCGACAGTGAAGGTATGGCCGAGGTCATCGTCGCCAAGCATCGAAATGGCCCGACCGGCACGATTCAACTCGGCTTCGTGCCGAGGTTCACCTCGTTCCGCAACCTCACTCGTCGCGACTCTTCGGCCTAGTCCGCCCAGTAGTCGGGTGTGGGCGAAGAGATAGCCCTGTGACCCATGAATTGGTGACCGACCTATAGCGTCGACGGGGATGGAGCGGGGACTCGTTTTTACCTTGGGCCTGGTGGTCGGCATTGTGGCCGCGCTTGGGTTCTATGCATGGCGGCTTGACGATGATGCTCAGCTCGAGGCTCCCACCACAGACTTCCCTGCAATCACCCATGACAGCGAGGCTGCTGCAGTCTTCCTCCTGGACTGGGAAAGATGGAGGACTGCGACGTTCGTGTCAGAGGGCACCTGGACTCGACGCCTCGACGGCGTTGACGAACCGCTGGCTGGCTCGCTTTACACCGCTCAGGACCCGCCGCGTCGGCTGGTGGTGCGGCTGGGAGCAACAATTGAGCAAGTCGACAACCAGATAGCGACGTGCAACTCATCCAATGAGGAGATCGTCGCGCCGGTGTGCGTGGCAGGGACCGGCATGTCCTATGACCAGCGGGTGAGCGTTGAGATGGCCTTGGTCCGCGGATATGTCACTGGCGAGTCCCGCGAGTACGACGTGCGACTCGGCGAAAACGGGTGCTACCAGTTGGAGATTGTGCAGCCGCGGTTGGCTTCTCCATGGGGGAAGTGGTCTGAGTTTTGTTTCGACGCCGAATCCGGGGCCCTGCGGCGGGCAAAGGTCCGTCGACAGTCGGCCACCGATGTGGAGTTGATCATCTCGATCAGCACCGACGTCTCCGACGCCGACTTCGGCTAAGATAAAGAATGCCGCCCGCGGGCGGCATTGGGGTTCGGGCCATAGGAGAAAGTTAGAGAGAGGCGGAAGCAGAACGAGTGCACCAGCGCCCTGGAAAAGCACCGGTGACACCACGTAGGAAAGAGTGTTCTACCCCCGCCGACCTCTCGCAGTGAGCAGGGGCGAATCCGCTCACGAAGGACTATCGGCGGCGAAGGTTCATTCTTGATCGTTCGCTGTGAAAAACGGGCCATTTGGCCCGGTTGGGCTGGGCAGAAGGTCTACGGCAATGATGTTGACCGTGTTTCTTGGAGAAGATCTTCTTGCGTGGCTCGTGTTAGCGATTGGCGCGGCGATGGCTTTTGGCAATGCGTTGGCGTTGATTCGTCCGCCCGAGCAGCAGCGTCATGATGATGACTTGGTCGTGGCCCCGAAGGGTCGAAGCGTGGCGTTCATCATTGTGGGATCTGTGGCGACGGTCTGGGCTCTGGCCAGCCTGCTGTCGGGTTGAGCGGTACGCGCCCGCCGACTTTGACTCGAGTATTAGGTCACGGTCCGGTCCAGCCTGGGGCCCGTTTTTCGATGAGCGCGGCGGTGCCTTCGCGATAGTCCGGTTCGCGGGACATCTGATCGATGCGGGCCTGGGCGTCGCGGATAGAGCGGCTGGGGTCGTTGTGGGTCATGTCGAAGGCGAGTTGGCGTTTGGTGGCGCGCAGCGAGTGAGGGCTGATGGTGTCGACGAGGGTACGGGCGTAGTTGTGGGCGGTGGCGAGCACGTCGGCGCGAGCGACGCTGCGGTTGGCGAGCCCCATGTCGGCAGCTTCGCCCCCGAGGATTGATCGGCTGGTGAGGAGGAGGTCAGTGGCCCGGCTCAGCCCGATGAGTCGAGGGAGGAGCCAGGAGAGGCCGTATTCGGCGGGGAAGTTGAGCTTGCCGTGGGCTGTGGTGAGCTTGGCATCTTCTGCGACGATACGGATGTCGCACCAGCAGGCAATGACGAGGCCAACGCCGGCGGCAGCGCCGTTGACGGCGGCGATGGTGATGGTTTCGAATCCGAGAAAGTAGGCGAAGTCGGCGTCGAACGTGGGGTCGATGCCGTAGCCGGGGTTGGCGATGTCATCGGAGGTTCCGGCGTCGTAGCCGCCGCGGTCAACGTGGGTTTCGAGGGCTTTGCTGTCAGCGCCAGGGCAGAACGTCTTGCCGTCGGGATCGCCGGTGATGACGACGACGCGAATAGAGGGGTCATCTTCCGCGGTTTGAAGGAGGTGACGAAGCTCGGTGTGCATGCGGCCGGTCCACGAGTTGTGACGGTGAGGCCGCGAGAGGGTGATGGTCCCGACGCCGTTGACGAGATCCCAGCGGGTTGTTTTGAGTTCCATCTGGTGGGGAATCCGCCTAGTCGAGGGTGCTGTATTGGGTGGAGCGATCAACGCTGCGTTGCCCGAGGGTTTCGGCGACCGAAGCGGCGATGTCGGTGAGAAAGTCGTCGGCGACGGGCGCGTTGCCGGCACTTACGGTGGCATGAAGCGAGTCGGGCCGGTGCTGCCGATCGAGATACCAGCCCCGGGAGGCGAGGGCATCGCCGACGGCGAAGATGTCGAGGCGGTCGGTCCATTCGTGGTCGGCGGTGATGGCGAGGAGTTGGGCCTCTGGTTCACCGACTACGTCGAGCCCGTCGATGGCACGCACGCCGGCAACGAGTTTGCGCGCGGTGTCGATGGTTGTGCGGGTGAGTCGTTCGTAGCCCTCGATGCCGAGGCGTTGCATAACCGCCCAGGCGGCGGCCATTGGTGCCCCTGATCGGGTGCCTTGCATGTTGGGTGACGCGTAAAACCCGCCAAGCCAGTCGTCGAACGAATAGGTCTGGTATCGGCGCAGCTGTTTGGTGCGGTGAAGGATGATGGAAGCGCCCTTGGGGGCGTATCCGAGCTTGTGCACGTCGAGGCTGATCGTGGTGACGTCAGGTACACGGAAGTCCCAGAGGGGAACGGGCTCGCCGAGGCGTTCCATGAATGGCAGGACGAAGCCGCCCATGCATGCGTCGACGTGGAAGTTGGCGTTTGCAGCGGCGGCGAGCGGAGCAAGTTCAACGATGGGATCGATGACCCCGTGGGGGTACTGGGGCGCGGAACCGACGACCAGGACAGTTCGGTCGGTGATGGCATCGGCCATGGCCTCGACGTCGGCTCGTGAATCGGGGCCGACATCTACCTTGACGATGTCGAGTCCGAAGTAGTGGCCGCCCTTGTGGAAGGCGACGTGTGCGGAGGTGGGGACAACGATTTCACCGCGTTCGATGCCCCTCTCGGCTCGGCCTCGTTCGCGGGCGGCCTTGACGGCCATCAGGATTGATTCGGTGCCGCCGGACGTCATGAAACCAGAGGCCTCGTCGCCGTAGAGAAGCTCAGCCATATTTCCGTCGACTTCACGCTGGATCTGTGCAAGCGAGGGCATAGCGACCGTGTTGAGCGCGTTTTCGTGGAGGTACATGCGGGCTGCTTCTTCGGCGATGGCGTGGACCTCGCCGCCTCCGTCGTAGACGAGGCCGAATGTGCGGCCATCCTGCCAGCGGGCGTCGTTGCGACGAAGGTCATGGAGTGATGAGACGATCTCGTCGTGGGAGCGTCCGGTTTCGGGCATCGGCATGTCTTCAACCTAGAACACGCAGCTTCGCCGGGCCGAAGGCCAGGTAGCGTTCACTGTCGTGCTTGCCCTCGCCAACCGCTTCGTCCGCAGCGGCCAGGTTCTGGTCGTAAGCGTTCTGAGCCTTTTACTTTCTGGTCCTGTTTCGGCCCAGGTGTCGCCGCTCACCCAGTTGGATGAGCTTGCGACTGACGTTGCCACCTTTGTGGTCGTTGATCCTTTCGGTTTCGCGGTGACGACTACCCACGACTATGTGTTCACCAACAAGTCGCAAGAACGAGACTTCGCGGGCTTTACCGAGACGATTCCAGGGGATGCGGTAGTGGTGACTGCGCAAGCTGGCCAGGTTTCTCTCGAGACGGGCCTTGGTTTGCGTGGCGGTGATGTGACCCAACTCTTCGTGTCATTCCCTGAGCCGTTGGCTCCCGGTGAGTCAGCCGAAGTCCGCCTCGTTTTGTTGCAAGAAGGGGTGGTCGGGTTGCCAGAAGATCTCGACCATGTATCTCCCTCGCTTGTGGCCATTGACCCGTTTGGAGTCGGGAACGGCACCGGCACCGTCACGCTCCATGTAGAGATCCCGCGCGGTTTCAATCTTGACGTCATCGAAGGATGGGACGTCGTGCCCGGTGATGAGAGCACGACGTTCGTTCGATCCGAGACGGTTCCCTATGAGCCGGCGCCGCTGGTGGCATCCAACCCAGATGCGCTGCAGCGACAGTCGGTGACCGGACTCGGCTACCCCGTTAGCGTCGCCACCCTGCTTGGCCCAGAAGCGGACCTGGCTGAGGTTGTTGCTGAAGTTGCGTCTGGTCTCGCCGAATGGCTTCCCGTTACACCAACCCGCCCGGTTGAGATCCGGGTCGGTTGGACTGGTGATGATGACGTGCGTTGGGTCGGTAACGACGAGGCGACCGTGGCGGTGGTTGGGATCAACCCCTCAGAAGCCTCGATCGCCCGGGTGATGGCGCAGGTGCTGTCCGCCGAATTTGCATGGGCCGACGAATCGTTGGTGGGTGAGGTAGCTGACGCGGTCACGTTCGCATGGCTTGAAACCCGTGAGTTCGGTGGCGGAGCGGCCATTGATCGCACCGAGGGCTGGACCGATCCTCTTTCCAGTGCTTTTCGACAGGTGGGGCCTGAGGGTACGGCGGGGATCATCAGTGCAGTGGTCGCCGGTGCCAATACCTATTCGGGTCCGGGGCAAGCCGACGCTGACGTTGCCGCGGACTGGCGGGCACTGCTGGACGCAATCGAAAATATGACGGACGTCGACGTCTCTGGCCGGTTCCGCGCCGTCGCCTCCCCGCAGTACACCCCTGCCATCGACGCTCGTGATGATGCCCGTGATGAGTACATGGCACTTGAAATCTTGGGTGATGGTTGGGCGATGCCACCGATGCTCCGAGTGCCGATGGCGGAATGGGATTTCGTCACCTTCGACGAGCGTCGGCTCTTGGTCGCCGAACTCATCGCGGCACACGACGAGTTCGTCATCGTTGCCGACGATGAAGACCTTGCCCTCGGCCCATATGTCCGCGGTTTGTTTGAAGCATCTGATTCGACTCTCGACGCTGCTTGGGCCCAACTGGCTGCGGAGGAAGCAGCGATCGAGTTGGTTGGCGAGGCACTCCGCCTCGTCACCACCGAACGAGGCGCTTTCGCTCGGTTGGGAATGGCCAACATCAATGTCAACGATGAACTCGATCGGATCATCGAAGAGTGGGAGGCCGGCGACGCGGAAGACGCCGCGCACCGCGCCGAGGCGCTGATCGAGACCTACGAGGGCGCAGTTGGTCGCGGCACCATCAGGTTGGTCATCCCTTTGGCGTTGCTGTCAGGCCTGATTTGGCTCGCATACCTGATCCGTCGTCGCTTTCATCCTTTGGCAGCGGAGTAAAGCTCGCGCAGCATCTTTTTTTGGACTTTGCCCATCGTGTTGCGAGGGAGGGCATCAACGCGGATGATCTGTTTGGGATGTTTGAACCGTGCCAAGCTGGAACGAAGGGCCTGATCGAGGGCTTCATCGGTGGCCGGTGTGTCGGCGTCAACGATCACTGCAGCAACTGTTTCACCGAAGTCAGCATGGGGTACGCCGATGACGGCTGATTCGACCACGCCTTCGACTGCATCGAGCACGAGCTCGATCTCTTTCGGGTACACGTTCTCGCCGCCAGAGATGATCATGTCGCCGGCTCGACCTTGGAGGCTGACGCGGCCCTCGTCGTCGAGCGAGCCGATGTCACCGGTGATAAACCAGCCGTCTTTGCGACGAGCCTCAGCTGTGGCGTCTGGTCGACGCCAGTATTCACGCAGGATCTGGTCGCCGCGAACCTCGATCACCCCGATTTCACCGGGCCCGAGTGCTCGGCCATCGGTTGTGGCGACCCTGAGCTCGACACCATTGACCGGGAAACCGACGGTGCCGGCCCGCCGTTCACCGTCGTAAGGGTTGGTCGTGGTGATCATCGTTTCGCTCATGCCGTAGCGCTCGCAGATCACATGGCCCGTTCGTTCGGCGAACTCTTCGAAGTGGGCTTCGGTCAGGGGGGCTGATCCGGCGGTGAACAGCCTCATGTTGGCGCACGCCTCACGGGTGAGGGCGGGGCTGGCGAGCAGTCGGGCGTAGTGCGTCGGCACGCCCATGAAAACGGTGGCGTGGGGAAGCGCCGAGGCTACGAGTTCGGCATCGAATTTGGTCAGGAAGGTCACCGGTATCGCGGCGAGCATTGCGCAATGTAGGGCGACAAACAGGCCGTGAACATGAAAGAGCGGTAGGCCGTGGACCAGATGATCGGTTGGTTGGAATGCCCATGCGTCGTGGAGCGCGTGGGCGTTGAGTTGGAGGTTTCGATGCGAGAGGGCGGCGCCCTTTGGCCGACCAGTTGTGCCCGACGTGTAGAGGATGGATCCGAGGTCCATCTCGTCGCGATCGACGACTGGGAGCGGGCTTGTTCCGTGGGCAAGCCCGGCGACCGTGCCCCCGTCGTCACCGCCAAGGGTGAGTACAGCAGCGCCCTTTGGGTCGAACCGGCCGAGCCGCGAAGGGTCGACCACGATGGCTGAGGGCTCGGAATCATCAATGAAATAGGTCAGTTCCTCGTCGGTGAACGCAGTGTTGAGTGGCACATGCACGCCTCCCGCGTGCAAAGTGGCGACATAGACGGCCACCGAGTCGATGGACTTGTCGGCCTGCAAGATCACCCGATCACCGGGCATCACACCGGCCTGTTGTAGCACCCGAGCCATCTTCGCGGCTCGCAGATACAGATCGCCGTAGGTGATGATCTCTCCGCCGGGCTGGAGCAGGAACGGGGCATCGCTGCGTGATGCCGCCGCTTCGTGGAGCGCGTGAACGAAGTTGCCCGTGGTGATCATGTTCCGCCCTGAAAGAGGATTTTGGAGGTGTAGGTCAGCGACGCCTTGCGGCTGTCCTTCACATGAATCGACGATTCGAACGTCACGAGTGTGCCTGCGAGATGCTTCTCGGCCCCAACGAGACGTGATTTGGCATGGATCGTGGCGCCGGCAGGAACGGGCCGACGAAACTGAAGTCCCCCCGACCCGTAGTTCACGACGTTTGTTGCACCACTCAAATTGACGGGCATGTCGATCAACTGTGGCATGAGGCTGAGTGTGAGAAAGCCGTGCGCTATCGGACCGCCAAACGGGCTTTCCTTCTCGCACCGCTCAATGTCGACGTGGATCCACTGGTGATCGCCGGTGAGGTCAGCGAACCCGTTGATCATCTCTTGCGAGACCTCGATCTCGGTTCCGAAGTCTCCCCACGCGCCCGTTATCTCGGCATTGATCGCATCTATGTCTTTGAACGGAATACCCATCTGAGAATGATGCCAGAAACTACGCGCTGCTTCCCCGGGCGTGTGTTGTTAGCCGCGGGGGACGTCGATCCAAGGGATTTCTTTGTCGACGCGGGGTTCACCGGGTAGGCCGAGGACCTGCTCGCCGAGAATGTTTTTCATCACCTCGGTGGTGCCACCCTCGATCGTGTTGGCGCGGGCCCGCAGGAAGGCGTAGCCCTCGCCACCGGCTGTGCCCTGAAGGTCCACGGCTTCGGGACGGCGGAACGTGTAATCGAAGTCGATCTGACCAGCCATGCCCTGAAGATCGATCGCCTTTTCGTAGATGTCCTGGTTGAGAATGGCCATGACGGACTTGCCGACCGAACCCTCAGGGCCGGGGTTGCCCGACTTGGCGAGCTGGGAGGCGCGCATGTTTGTGAGCCGAAGTACTTCGGCCCGGATCCACAGTTGGGTGACGTCGTTGCGGTTGGATTCGCTCCTCTGATGATCTGAAGCGTTGTTCCACAGATTCACGAGTTGTCCGATGGATCCGCCACCCTTCTTCGGGCCGCCGCCACCGCCGCCACCAATGGCGTTGCGCTCATTCATCAGGGTGGTAAGCGCGGCGCGCCAGCCTTCACCTTCGGCACCGATGCGGTGCTCATCAGGCACGCGCACGTCGGTCATGTAGACCTCGTTGAACTCGGCTTCGCCGGTGATCTGGCGTAGTGGGCGCACCTCTACGCCCGGCGATTTCATGTCGAGGGCGAAGTAGGTCATGCCGCGGTGTTTTGGAACGTTGGGGTCGGTGCGGGTCACGAGCATGCCGAAGTCGGCGACGTGAGCCAGCGTGTTCCACACCTTCTGTCCGTTGACCGTCCATTCCTCACCGTCACGGACGGCCTTGGTGCCAAGACCAGCGAAGTCGGAGCCGGCCCCGGGCTCAGAGAACAGCTGACACCACTTTTCTTCGCCGGTGAACATGGGCCGCAAGAATCGTTGCTTGACCTCGTCGGAGCCGTGGGTCACAACGGTCGGCCCAGCAAGGGCCATGACAAACATGCCCGGGTGCATGGGTGGTGCCCCAGCGCTGCTGAGCCGCTGGTTGGCGACCCGCTGGAGTTGGGGCGCAACCCCAAGGCCACCTTCGCCCTTGGGGTACATGACCCAGGCCAACCCGGCATCGAACTGGTTGCCGCGAAATTCCTCGTATCCCTCTGTGGTGGGGTCGTGGGCTGCGAGAAGGGCGTCGAGGGCAGCCTCGACCATCTGAAGATCAGCGTCGCTCATAGTGGCAGTCTGCCTGACAGAAGTTTCGGGTCCAAACTCAACTGGTCGACGGCGTGAGAGCCCGGATGACTCGTCCCAGGAATGCCGCCATCTGTTCGCGCGTGACCACATTGTCAGGGGAGTAGGTGGTGGCCGTTGTGCCCGTCGTGATTCCCAAGGCGTAGATCAGGGCGATGTGAGGTTCGGCGTAGCTCTCAAGATCGATGTCGGTGAACGGGTGCTCACCACCTGGTTCCACGCCGGGGTGAAGCAGCAGCAAAAGGCGGCTCAGGAACGCGGCCATCTGGCGGCGAGTCACCAAACCGCTGGGGTCGTAGGTATCGGGCCCGGTGCCAAGAGTGATACCCAGTTCCCAGATCAGGTGGATGTCCTCGGCTGCGAAGCTGGCAGGGTTGATGTCGATGAACGGGTGAGTGTCGACGGGGGCCGCATCCGGGTGAACGAGGCGCCAGACCCGTGCGATGAACGACGCCATCTGTTCGCGGGTAACGACGTTGTTCGGCGAGTAGGTGGTCGGCGAGGTTCCTGTCGTGATGCCCAGGTCGAAGAGCAAGCTCACATCGGCGGTGGCATACGACCCGTCTCGCATGTCGGTGAATGGTTCGGGCGCGAGATGAGCATCGCATGGTTCGGCCACGACGATGGCTCTGAAGTGGTCAACGGCGGCGGCGAGTAGTGCGTGGTGGCTGGTATCGATTGTTCCCGGCGGTTCGTCGCGGAATGCCTGGAGTTCGATGTAGCCGGCGGGATCGTGACTTGCTGATGCGGCGAGCGCCAGAAACGTGTTCGCATCTGCAATAAGGTCGCTGTCCGGGTTAGCAACAGCGATGGTCGGGGGTGTGTCGGTCGAGCCAAGGTCGCTGAGCAGAGCGACTGCTTCATCGAGTTGGGCATCGAGCTTCGTCTCATCCACAACTGCGTATCTGTCTCCGAGTGTGGCGATGCAGGGTCCAAGGATGTCGGAGAAGGCAATGGTGGGGAACGGGCCGTCGGCGAGCACCCTGGCTGCAGGACGGCTCAGTGGGCCCCTGTTGAATTGATGGAGGATGGAAGCCGGGTTTGCGAGTCGGTCGCTGAGAGTTGGCCATGCCGAGCCCGACGTGAGCGAGATCGTCGTGTCGCGCCGCAGTCCCAGCGTGGCGTTGGCACCGCCGATGCCGTAGTCGATGGTTGCAATGACATCAGTCCGTGCCTCGTCTTGGTAGGCGGTCAGCCAGTCGAGGGCGGCGCCGCCGACGTCGTCGTACTCATCCCAAAAGGCGAACAGGAGGGTTCGCCTTGGAGCTGTCTGCGCGGCGCCGAGCGCGGTAGCGAGCTCAAGCACTAGGGCGGTGCTTGCCGCATGTTCGGTTGCCCCTGGGCAGGCGATGGGGGCCACCTGGGTGCCGCATTTGGCAGTCGACGAGTAGCTGGTCGACACCATCACAGTTTCTGCTGTCAGGTCAGTGCCCGGGATCCGGGCGAAGATGTTGGTGCCGTTGGCGGTCACGTCGAGGTAGGAGGCGGCATCGGTTGTGCCATCGAGTGCTTCGGTTGACGGCGCGAGGGCGGCGATCAGATAGTCGAGGGCTGTCTCTGGATCGGTGAGCCCCCGGATATGCGTCTCGAGCACGGTGTTAGGAGAACGATCCTCACAGTTGGTCGACACGAAGACTTCTTGGGGGTCGATGACATTGCCGTTGAAGGTGATCTCGGTCTGCGGGTAGCCGGCGTTTCGCAGCCGCCATCCTTCGGCTATTTCCATCTCCCGGCTGTCCCAATACTCCAGATGAAGATGGGCATGTCCAGTGGCGTTGCCGGTGTCGCCGATCAGGCCGATGAGATCTCCGGTCTGAACCACATTTCCGCGCTGATTCACGCCGGCAGGAATCGAATCGTGCACAAGATGGACGTAGCGCACCGTGTAGTCGCCATAGTCGATGTCGAGGTAGGTGCCGGCGCTGGCATGAAGCCCGACGTAGGCCACGACACCGTCACCTTGAGCGAGCAAGGGTTGACCCATGTCGTGCTGGCGGTCGGGCCACACAAGCGAGGTGCGGTTGATGTCGAGATTCCAGTCGTTCTGGCCGTGACCGGCCCGAGTGCCGCCCACCCATTCCGTGTCGCATTCGAACGGCGCCAACAGGAGCTGGAAGTCGGCTTCGGTGTGGGCGGACGTGGCCGCCGGCACCAGAGCGAGTCCGCTGATAAGGACGGCGAACGAGGTGAGGGCGGTGAGGGGTCGTTGAAGGATCATGCAGTCTCCGGCCCGTTGCGCTTGTAAGGGTACGCCTTCTATTCGGCACGCGCGGCTCGCGCGGTTTAGCATTTCCTGTCATGAGCTCTTCACTTGCCGATTATTTGGCCGCCCACGAGACCGCATTCAACGAGATCACGGGCATAACGGCCGGTCTCAACGACGATCAGTGGCAGGTGCAGTCGCTGTGTCCGGCATGGACGGTTCGTGAGTGTGCCGCGCACGTCATTGGCGTGGAAACGGTGCTTGCGGGTTGGGTTCCCTCACTCGAGAACCCGCCACCGTTCGAGATCATTGGTCCATGGATGGTGAAAGCCGCCGGTATGAGTGGGGCCGATTTCAACGCCGCAATCGACGCCATCATCGCGGCACGGTTAGCCGAGCTCGGTTCTTTTGACGACAGTATTGTTGCCGCTGCCAGCATCACCCCCGTCGGCCCCCAGACCTACGGCGACTTCCTCCGCATTCGTGTCTTTGACATGTGGGTGCACGCTCGCGATATTGGTCTCCCGCTTGGGATCCAGCTCCCCGATGGGGGCCCTACCGCCACGATGGCTCTCGACGAGGTCCATCGTTCGATGGGCTACATCATGGGTAAGAAGGTCGGCCTCGAAGATGGGATGAGTGCCACTGTGCATGTCACCGGAGGTGTCGAGCGCGACATCCATGTGGCGGTCGATGGCCGAGCGGCGCTCGTCGAGTCAGTCGACAACCCCACGGTTGAGATCACCGCTGACGTCGAGACGTTCGTCATGCTGGCCTGCGGCCGCGTCGACCCGCAGGAGCGAATCGATGCTGGTCGGATCTCGTGGACCGGCGACGCCGCTTTGGGCGATAAAGCCGCCCGCAACCTGCGCTTTACGATGTAGCGGGCGGACGGGCACTCCTCGGTGCTTATCCGGGCTGTGCTTATCCCGCCGCCATAGCCATCGCCGCGTAGATGGCGACGCCATTCTTCAACGCGTCCTCGTTGGCGCGCATCAGGTTCGAGTGGTTCGGGGCCGCCGTGGTGTGGTGCTCGTCTTGGGGGCAAACGCCGAGGAACGCCATCGCCCCAGGCACGTGTTGGAGCACATAGCTGAAGTCCTCGGCCCCCATGATCGGATGCGCCATCAAGGCAAAAGCATCCTCGCCCAGCACCGCGTGGGTGACGTTGCCCACCAACTCTGCCTGGTCGTCGTTGTTGACGGTCACCGGGTAGCCGGATTCGATGTGGGCTTTGCAGGAGCAACCGTGAGCGGCTGCGGTCCCCTCGGCAACACGAACGAGGTTGGTCTTCAATGTGTCTCGAGTGTCCTCGTCGTGCGAGCGAATCGTGCCTTCCATCCACGCCGTCGGCGGGATGATGTTGTTCGTGGTGCCGGCGCGAACGTGGGCGACGGTGATGACCCCGGACTTTGCCGCGTCGAGCGAGCGCCCGACCATCGTGTGAAGCCCGGTGATGGTTGCGCCAAGGGCCGGGATTGGATCCGTGCAGTTGTGAGGCGCAGAAGCGTGACCGCCGGCGCCGTGGATCATGATCTCGAACTTGTCGGCTGACGCCAGGAGAGCGCCCGCTCGTGTGGCGATTTTTCCAGCCGGGCTGTTGGCTGTGACATGGATCGCAAACGCTCGGTCAACACCGTTGAGCACCCCCTCGTCAATCATGTACTTGCCACCATGGAACCCCTCTTCGCCGGGCTGGAACATGAAACGGATCTTGCCGGTGAAGCTGTCCTTGTTTTCTGACAGCAGGCGGGCGGCACTGGCCAGCATGGCGACGTGGGTGTCGTGGCCACAGGCGTGCATCTTCCCGGCGTTCGCAGATTTGAAGTCGGATGGGAAATCCTCCTGCAGCGGTAGAGCGTCCATGTCGCCGCGTAGGAGCACGGTCGGCCCGGGCCTGCCAGAGTCGAGGTCGGCCACGACCGATGTGGTTGACTCGCCGAGCGTGATGTCAAGACCAAGCCCGGTCAGGGCATCGGTGATCCGCTTCTGCGTGCGTGGCAGGTCGAGTCCGAGTTCGGGGTCTTGATGGATAGCGCGGCGCAGTTCGATTGTGTGGTGGTCGATGGCCGCGGCGGCAGTGGCGATGTCGGGTCCGAGGTGAGTCGTCATGCCCCGACACTGCTGCGTGAAACCGCTGAGCGCAATCCGGTAGCCCGGGTTTCTCTGAAAGACGGACTGCTGCAACCGCCAGCAACTAGTGCGAGAGGGAGAGTCACGGCAAACCCTCCCCACGACAGGCTTCACGCTGATGCTGCGGCCAAATGAAGGGCGACCTAACCTCGGGTCCATGAAGCTTTCGATGATGCTTAATTACTCCGGCGACCCTCGTTTGGCCGCCGCCGAGGCCCGTGATCTTGAGCTGGCTGGTATCGACCTTGGTTGGGTGGCCGAGCTCTACAGCTTTGACTCGGTGTCGATCCTCGGCTACCTCGCCGCGATGACAGAGACGATGGAACTCGGCTCCGGGATCTTCAATACGTACTCGCGCACCCCGACGACGATTGCGTCGACAGCGGCCGGCCTTGACGCCGTGTCGGGCGGACGGTTCATACTTGGCCTTGGAGCCTCCGGTCCTCAGGTCATCGAGGGTTGGCACGGTCTTCCCTACGACAGGCCGCTTGCTCGCCAGCGCGAGATCATGGACATCTGTCGCAAGGTTTGGCGCCGTGAAGTCGTCACCAACGACGGTCCGATCTACAAGCTCCCGCTCCCCGAGGAGCAGGGCACCGGTATGGGTAAGCCGCTCAAGCTGATCAACCATCCGGTGCGTAGCAATATCCCGATCTATCTGGCCTCGCTTGGCCCGAAGAACGTGGAACTCACCGCTGAGGTGGCCAACGGCTGGCTTCCTGTCTTTTACTACCCGGAGAAGGCCAGTGATGTTTGGGGCGACGACATTGCCAGAGGCAAGGCCAAGCGCGACCCCGGCCTCGGGGAACTTCAGGTTTCGGCCGGCGGCATGCTCGCCATCACCGACGACAAGGAGCAAGCGGGCAAGCTCCGTGACATGGGCCGCTTCATGACCGCGCTGTATGTGGGCGGTATGGGCGCTAAGGGCAAGAACTTCTACAACAACATCTTCCGCAAGTACGGCTACGAGGACGAAGCTGAGCAAATTCAGGACCTTTACCTGTCGGGCAAGAAGGACGAGGCCATGGCGCTGATCCCGCAGGAGTATCTCGATGCCACCGCGCTTGTTGGCGATGAGGGGTGGGTGCGTGAGCGCGTCGAGGCGTACCGTGCCTCAGGAGTGACTCACCTTCAGATCACGCCAATGGGAGAGAATCCGCTGAACGACATCGAGAAGGTCAAGGCCTGGGCCGAATAGCCGGTCCCCGGCTGAGGGCATGCATCGCGTGGGTGTAGATCCGCTTCATTGTTGCTCGGTCGGGTGCAGGTAATGGTCGAGGCCGGCGAGCGCGCCACTCAGCTTCTTGGCCAAGACCTTCCGCAGCACCTTGTCGAATAGCCAGACGATTCGGCGGCGAGGGCCGATCGCCATGAGGTAGGTGACCCGACAGCGATCCGGGCTGAGTTGCTGGATTGATACCCGCTCGCTCATCGACTCGATCATCGACGGGACACCTCGCACCGCTGTCACGGTGAAACCCCATACCGTTCCTGGTTCCCACTCGATGAACTCTTCGTCGATCTCAACCTTGTTGACGAACGCTCGACGTTTCGAACCGACGCCTTCGGTGAGTTCGCCGAGGCTCTCAATTTTGGTGAGCTGGGAAAACCATTGCGGCCAGGATTGGTGGTCGGCTAGCGCGGCGAAGATCTCATCAGACGAGGCCACGATCTCGCGCGACGCACTGATCTTTACTGGTGCGCGATCGGTCCACTCGGGAGGCTGGGGGGTCATTTCCATGGTGTCATCATGGCCGATCCGGCTGCTCCGCGTTGACGATGTCGTGGGTGGCGTGCGCCCAGTTGGGAGTGTCACCCTCGAATCGGCGGTGCCCGCCGTCGCTTCGAAGCGAGCGAACCGGCCACGAATCTCTCGTCTACCCTTTAACTTCACGGGCACGTGAACTTTTACTTTGCTGGACATGACAATGACGAATGAAACGAGCAGCCGCATCAGCACCGCCTATGTCGCCGATCTCGACGACCTCGCCGTTGGTGACATGAAGATGGCCAAGGTGGGGGAGCGCAGGGTTGTAGTGATCCGCACTGCCAGCGGCGTCCACGCCCTCGATAATGCTTGCCCCCACCAGGGATACGGCCTCGTCACCGGGACTCTCGACGGTGAGCTTGTGACGTGCCAATGGCACAACTGGAAGTTCCGAGCCGACACCGGTGAATGCATCATGGGGGAGGATAACGTGGCGTGCCACCAGGTCGACGTCTGTGATGGACGAGTTGAAGTCACCGTTATCGAGCCAACCCCAGATGAAGAACGCGAACGGCTTTGGCCGAGCCTGCTCAGCGGTATCGAGTCCAACTACATGGGGCAGGTCGCCCGCGACACAGCCCGTCTGCTTGCCAACGACGCCCACCTCTACGACATTGCCTGGGTCGGCCTCCACTATTCTTTCCCCCGCGAGGAGGATGGTCTTGGTCACGCCATGGCCACTGCCGTCGATTGCCTTGCCTGGGCCGATGAGCGGGCGGGCAGTGACCGGGCCCTTCCTCTTGTGCAGGGCCTTGCCGCGCTTTCTGAACCGACCCGCGGTCGTGCCCCCCGCCCGACCCCCGACCCGGCCCCAGGCGACCTGCTGGCGCTAATCGAGGCCGAGCAAGCAGATGCTGCCATGGCCGCGGCGCGGCACCTTGCCGCTTCGAGCACGATCGACGAGACCCGCCGCATGTTCATCGAGGCTGCGTCGATGCATCACCTCAGCTACGGCCACGGAATCATCTATACACAGAAGGCCTTTGAGCTCCTCGAACGCACAGGATGGGATCATGCTGACGTGGTCTTGCCGCAGCTTGCGTTCGCCACCACGTGGGGTACGAGGGAAGACACGTTGCCGTACATGAGCGGGGCCGTGGCGACAGTTCACGGCCTCGACCTTGATGCGCTAGCCGGGGTGCCGGTTGATCCGAGTTGGAGCGACCCAGCACTTGTGGACGATCTGCTCGAAGCGACCGACCCACCGATGGAACGGGCCGTAGCGGCGCTCGAAGCCGGCGCCGGCGTTGAACGCTTGCTCGACGCTGTGACGTTGTCGGTAAGTCGGAGGCTGCTTCGTTACGATCTCGACATCGAGCTGGATCTCGACGACAATTTTGGATGGCTCGACATCACGCACGGTCTCACAACGTCGCGTGCCACCCGCTGGGCCTATCGCGCTAGTCCAGGTCCGGACACCGTTCGTCAGGCGCTTTGGGCAGTCTGGCTTGCCTACGACACTGGTCGTGCTGAGCGGCGCACCTCCGTCGCTGTCGAACCGGTGATCGAAGGTCAGAGAGGTGACATCAGCCGTTTGATTCGCCTTGGCGATGTGCACGGCACCCTGGCGGCTATCCGCGCCGCGGGTCCTTCCAAGGCAGGGGAAGCGCTGATCGATGCGTCATTGAGCGACGGCTCGGGAGCGTTCATTTTCATCGCCCACTTGATCAAGATGGTGAAGGCATCGATTGAAGAGGCCGAAGCCATCGGCTCCGACCTGCCGCTGTTGGCGACAGGCCGCTTCTTGGCGGCGCCTCGCCTCGAACGGTTTGTGACCCGCAACGTTGGCGAAGCGCTCGACTTCGTCGACACGGGGCGCCCCCCGAAACGCTGAGCGGATTAGGCGCTGGCGGAGGCGGCGAAGTTGGCGGCCGCGAACTCCCAGTTCAGGAGCTTTTCGATGAATGTCTCGACATAGGCGGGTCGAGCGTTCTGGTAGTCGAGGTAGTAGGCGTGCTCCCACACGTCGATCGTGAGCAGGGGTATCTGGCCGTGCTTGATCGGCGTGTCGGCATCGTCGGTCTTGACGATGGCGAGCCCGTCGTCTTCACGCACGAGCCAGGTCCAGCCCGACCCGAAGTTGCCAATCGAGTCAGCTGCGAACTGCTGCTTGAACGCATCGACCGAACCGAAGCTGGCATCAATGGCTGCAGCGAGGTCACCGGAAGGATCGCCTCCGCCATTCGGGTGCATCGAGTTCCAGTAGAACGTGTGGTTCCAGACTTGGGCGGCGTTGTTGTAGAGACCACCGGGTCCAGCGGCGGCAATGATCTGGTCAAGGGAGGCGTCGGCGAGGTCGGTGCCCTCAATCAGGCCATTGAGGTTGTTGACGTAGGCAGCATGGTGCTTGCCGTAGTGGAAGCTGATTGTGCGGTCCGAGATGTGCGGGTCGAGAGCGGTGTCAGCGTAGGGAAGTGGAGGGAGAGAGATAGCCATAAAGCAAGGCTAGCACGGCCTAAATTGTTCCGGCGCGGTCGCCGTGCAGTTGGCCATCACTCACAGATCCATAAGCGAGATCCCGGCATCACCGACGCAACAGGGCCGTGCTCGCGCATAGCCCAGACGTTGCAGATGGAGCCGCGAGGACTACTCTGCGGCCGATGGTAAAGGCTGCAGTTTGCAGAGAGTTTGGTGCTCCCCTCGTTATCGAAGAGATTGACGTGTCACCGCCCGGACCCGGCGAAGTTCGGGTCACGGTAAAAGCGTGCGCGATCTGCCACTCCGACATCATGTTGGCGGAAGGGTCGTGGGGTGGTGTTCTCCCCGGCATCTACGGCCATGAGGCCGCAGGTGAGGTCGAATCGGTAGGGGAGGGGGTCGACACCGTCGCTGTCGGCGACCGGGTCGTCATCTCGCTCATACGATCCTGTGGACAATGCCACGCGTGCGTGTCGGGCATCCATCCCAGCTGTAACGGCGAGTTCGGAATTGACACAGCAGAACCGCTCACTAGCCCGGCCGGTGACGTAATAACGCACGGTCTTGGCACGGCCACGTTCGCCGAACTAGCCGTCGTAGACGCATCCCAGGTCGTCACACTGCCCGACGACATCCCATGGGCGAGCGCATCACTGCTTGGCTGCGGCGTGATCACCGGATATGGAGCGGTCGTCAACACCGCCAAGATCGAAGCCGGAAGCCATGTTGCGGTGATCGGTTGCGGTGGTGTCGGTATCAACTCGCTTCAAGGAGCGGCGCTCGCCGGTGCCCGCACAGTGATCGCCATAGACCTCGAGGTCGATAAGCGTGACGGTGCGTTCGAGTTCGGTGCCACCCATACGGTCGATCCGACGGCCCCGGATGCCGTCGACTATGTCAAGGCGCTCACCGATGGACGTGGCGTCGACTACGCGTTCGTCACCGTGGGAGCGAAGTCGGCCATCGAATCGGCTCAGTGGTTCGTCGCCCCCGGCGGTGCTGTAGTGATTGTGGGCATGACCGCCACCGGAGTGAACCCCGAGATCGACACCACAATGATCGCCGACTCGTCGCAACGCATCCTTGGTTCGAAGATGGGCTCCGGGCGGCTGGCCATCGACATTCCCAACCTGGTCGACCTCTACGCCCAAGGTCGGCTCAAACTCGACGAACTCGTGAGCGACACCTATCCACTCGACGAGATCAACGACGCAATCGCATCGACCAAGGCGGGCTCCGCTCGCCGCAACGTCATTCTTTTTTGAGACAGTCTCTTTTACGCCGTTCTCTTTTACCCAAGTGATTTCTCCCAGGGAGTTGCCATGAAGATCGCTGAGTTTGAAACGTTCGTTGTCGGTAATCCGCCGCCCCATTTCGGGGGCCGCTACTTCATCTTTGTGAAGCTGGTGACCGACGACGGCATCGTGGGTTACGGCGAGATCTACACGGCGACCTTTTCCCCGGAGGTTGTTGCCCACATGGCCGAGGACGTGATCGAGCGTTGGTTTGTCGGCTCGGATCCGTTCCACATCGAACGCATGTGGCGCAATACCTATGGGTCGGGTTACACGCTTCGCCCCGATGTGTCGCTTGGCTCGGTGCTGTCGGGTATCGAGATGGCGTGCTGGGACATCTGTGGCAAAGCCGTCGGCAAACCCGTCTACGAGCTTCTCGGTGGCCGAGTCCACGACAAGCTCCGTAGTTACACGTATCTCTATCCGCCTGCCACTGAAGGCGAAGACGTCTACTCGACTCCGTTCTACGAGGATCCGATCGCGTCGGCTGAAGTTGCCGCTCGCGAAGCCGAACGTGGCTTCACGGCCGTGAAGTTCGACCCGGCTGGCGCATACACCGTTTATGACGGGCACATGCCACCGCTCGAAGCACTCCGTCGTAGCGAGGAGTTTTGCAAGCACATCCGTGAGGCAGTCGGCGACCGAGCCGACCTTCTCTTTGGGACGCATGGTCAATTCACCGCGGCAGGCGCCATTCGGCTCGCCAAGCGGTTGGAGGCCTACGACCCCCTCTGGTTCGAAGAGCCGACCCCGCCCGACAATGTCGACGAGATGGCCAAGGTTGCTCGGGGGACGTCAATCCCTATAGCCACAGGCGAGCGTCTCACCACGAAGTACGAGTTCCATCGGGTTCTCGAAGCTGGTGCCGCTGCTATTTTGCAGCCGGCCCTTGGCCGCAGCGGAGGAATTCTCGAGACCAAGAAGATCTCGGCGATCGCAGAGGTTTATTACGCCCAGATCGCCCCGCACCTCTATTGCGGACCGATAGAGGCGTTGGCCAATATTCAGCTTGCGACATGCATCCCCAACTTCTTGATCCTCGAATCGATCCAGACATTCGGGGGCTTCTACGCCGAACTCCTAACCCGTCCGATCGAGTGGCAAGACGGCTACGTGATTCCACCCACTGATCCGGGCCTGGGCAGCGACCTAAACGAGGATGTTGCTCGAGCTAATCCTTGGAGCGGTTCGGAGCTCCACCTCACCATGAAGACCACCCCCAACCTTCCCGACGGGAGCTGACCATGACCGGACCTGGTGCAATCCCACACATCGCCCTCGCCGATTTGCCGACCCCGCTCGAACCGCTTCGGCGCTTGTCAGCGGAGTTGGGCGGTCCCCGAATCTGGGTCAAGCGCGACGATGCGACGGGCCTGGCCATGGGGGGCAACAAGGTTCGCAAGCTCGAGTACCTGATGGCTGATGCCGCCGAGCAGGGTGCAGACATTGTGCTCACCACGGGCGCCACGCAAAGCAACCATTGTCGTCAGACGGCGGCTGCGGCGAGTCGCCTCGGAATCGACTGCGAGTTGTTGATCGAACATCGATTCCCTGATTGGCCCGATGCCTACACCGAGGGCGGAAACCTGCAGCTTGATCGTCTGCTCGGGGCCACGGTGATTGACCTCGAACGAGGCGTCGACCGAGTTCAAGCTATGGAAGACCGAGCTGCAGAACTTCGCGCCGACGGTCGAAGGCCGTACATCATCGCGCTGGGCGGGTCGTCCGTGGTTGGCGCCATGGGGTATCGCACCGCTGCGATGGAGATTCTTCGCCAAGCCGACGATCTTGGTCTTGAGCTACGCGAGGTCGTGCACGCCACCGCCAGCGGCGGCACCCAGGCGGGTCTTGTGGCGGGTATGGCGATCCGTCGTTCGACTGTGCCAGTCCTTGGGATCTCTGCCGGCGCCCCAGCCGACTATCTCGCCCCCGTGGTGCGTGAGTTGGCGGAAGGGGTCATCGCTCGCATCGGCATCGATCGCGAGATAGCCGACGATGCTGTCGTGATTGATGACGACTATGTCGGCGAGGAGTACGGCATCCCGACGGCGGAGATGCATGAGGCTGTCAGCATGTGTGCGCGTCTCGAAGGTCTCCTGTTGGATCCCGTCTACAGCGGCAAGGCCATGGCCGGCCTAATCGGCCACATCCGTGCCGGCCGCTATAGGGCCAGCGACAGCGCCTCTGCAAATGACGTCGTCTTCATCCACACCGGCGGAACCCCCGCCCTCTTTGCGTATCGCTAATGAACGCTGTCAGCCGACCACGGTCTCGGGGGTGGGATGGGCATTGCCGCTCAAGGCGAAGGCGATGCTGCCGCCGGCGCTGACGCAGGCACCGACCAGATAACTGGTCTGGTAGCTGGCAGCATCATGGAGATAGCCGAGTAGGAATGGCCCTCCGGCGATCCCGAAGGTGACGATCAACTGCATGAAGGAGAAGATCTTCGGATAGCCCGCGACCCCGAATGCGGCGGCCACGATCAATGGTTGCAGCATGAGTAGGTTGCCGATGGTGGCACCGAACAAGGCGGCACTAAGCACGAGTTCGGTGCTCGTGTCGGCGAAGGCGAGCGAAACCAGCGCCACTCCCTGCAGCAGTGACAGCGCAGCCGTGAACTTCATGATTGACATTTTTTCGACCACGACCCCGCCGATGAGTCGAGCGATCACGCTGGTACCTGCCAATGCGGACAACGCCAGAGCACCGGTGGGGCGATCCACTCGCTCCGTTCCGAGTTTCGCGATCTGTGACAACGCACCGACCTGGGAACCCATTGACAGCACGAAGCCGACGACGATGACCATGAAGAACCGAGTGCGGATTGCGATGTCGTAGTCGACGCTTGCGGCAATCGGGGTTGCCGCCTCCGCTGTGGGCGCAGGGGTGCCACCGTCGGGCACTGTGCCGCGACTCTCCGGGCTTGGCCACATTGTCGGCAGGGTTATCGCCACGAGGAGTAGGAGAACGACAGCGAGGATCGGCGCCGCGTTATCGAGGCCTCGGGTATCGATCAGCGATGAGGCGACCTTCGTGAGGGTGAGCCCGCCGACCGAAAGCCCGGTTGACGCGATGGAAAGCGCAACCGATCGGCGGGTGTGAAACCAGCGGGTGATCAATGTTGTGCCAGGGACGATCCCGCAGAGGGCGAAGCCGATCGCGAATATGGCGTAGACGACGTAGAGCTTGGGAATGGTGTCGACCGACCCCAGAGCGAAGAGTGAGCCCGAACTGATTGCGGCTCCAGCACCGATAACCCAGCGGATGTCGTGTGTCTCGATGAGCGATGCGATCAGGCGTCCGGTGATGCCGGATACAACAAAGAACATTGATGTCGCCAGCGAGACACTTGTGGTCGAGAAATCTTGTTCGTCAGTCAGCGCGTCGAGGTAGATGGCCAAGCCATAAAACGTGAGCCCGGAGTTCGCGACAAAGAGAACAAAGACCGAGCCGACAACCCACCAGCCCGCAAACCGCTTGTTGGTTGTGACCGATGTAGTGGTGGAGGCGGTCATGTCGCCAATAGTGACTCAATCACTTGGGCGACACCGAACTCAGAGTTGCTTGCGGTGAGTTCGTCGGCGATCTCTTTGGCCTCGTCGACGGCATTGGCCATGGCCACTGACCGACCCGCCCATTCGAGCATCGTGAGATCGTTGTTGTTGTCGCCAAAGGCGATGACTTCGTCGGCCGTGATGCCGATCTCGGCGCACAGCCGGGCAAGAGACGCACCCTTGTCCGCACCCGATGGCGTGATCTCGACAAAGTCGGTGCCCGACGACGCCACGTTGTGCTCGGGGTGAGCGTGTTTGACGACGTGCGCTATGAACTCGGTCGATGGGATCTCGGGATGGATCACGAGTATCTTGCCGATGCCGTTGAGGCTGGTGTGGTCGCCGACCTGAGAAGTGCGAGCCACACCGTCGATCGTGAAACTGCTGAGGTTCAGAAAGTTTTGGTCATAGACCAGACGGTCCTCGAGTTCCCAACCGAAGCCGGCGTCTTCGAATTGGGTCAGAATGCTTGCCGGGAACTGGCGGGCGAGTTCAGATTCGAACACGATGCGTTCCTCGAGCACACCAGTAGCCATGTTGAGTCGGTGGCCACCGTTGGAACCGATGAACCAGTCGAACCTGGCCCCGGTGGATGTGGCCATCGCCGCGCCACCGAAGTGGCTGCGGCCGGTCGCGGCCACCACAATGATGCCGGCCTCGCGGGCGGCGTTGACGGCAGCCGCGGTGCGTGGCGCCGGCTTATGGTCCGGGCCAAAGAGTGTGCCGTCGAGGTCAGATGCGATCAGTCGTATTGCCACCTGGCTGCGTCCTGCTGGTCAGGTTCTGCTGCTCAGACCGTGCCACCGTCTTCACGAATGAAGACAGGTTGGTCGGCCTTTGAGCGTTCGGCCTCGTAGCGGTATCCCATGCCGGTGAACTCGTTGAGAGCTTTCACTGAGCTGATCCGTTCGCGGATGATCCAGCCAGCCATCGCGCCGCGAGCCCGCTTGGCGAAGAATGACACGATCTTGTAGTTGCCGCCGTCTTTTGAGTCGAGGAAGACGGGTGCGACGATGCGAGCATCGATGTCGCGGGCCTTCACCGAGCCGAAGTACTCGTTGGATGCCAGATTTATCAAGGCGTTGGCGCCGGGGCTGGCGGCGAGGTCCTCGTTGAGCACCTCGGTGATCTCGTTGCCCCAAAAGCCATAGAGATCCTTGCCCCGCGTCGTCGTCAGCGAGGTGCCCATCTCGAGGCGGTAGGGCTGCATGAGGTCGAGGGGCCGCAGAACGCCGTAGAGCCCCGACAGGATTCGAAGCGTCTTCTGGGCGTGGGTGTAGTCACGTTCACCGAAGGTGCCTGTGGGGTCCATGCCCAGATACACGTCGCCGTTAAAGGCGAGCAGGGCGGGTCGAGCGTTCTGAGTCGTAAACGGCATCTCCCAATCCTGAAAGCGCTCATGGTTGAGTTCGCCCAGCGACGCGGAGACATGCATGAGCTCCGAGATGTCGGAC
>JAACCU010000211.1 GCA_009937405.1 Actinomycetota bacterium | reverse complement strand
ACGGCAGACACGATCGATCCGGCTCGCGCCGGTCGCTTGCACATCCTTGAGGTACAACGGTTGATCCGCACGATGCCGAAGGTTGTCATCGCGGTAGTGCCCGGATGGGCGGTCGGCGGGGGTCACAGCCTCCATGTCACCGCCGACCTCACGCTGGCCAGCAAAGAGCACGCCATCTTCAAGCAGACCGACACCGATGTCGCCAGCTTTGATGGAGGCTTTGGCTCTGCGTACCTGGCTCGCCAAGTTGGTCAGAAACGGGCACGCGAGATCTTCTTCTTGGGCCGTAACTACAGCGCAGAGTAAGGGTTCCAGATGGGCATGGTCAACGCTGTTGTTCCACACGCCGAACTGGAGGCAACGGCGTTGCAGTGGGGGCGCGAGATCAATGGCAAGAGCCCGACGGCGCAGCGAATGGCCAAGTTTTCGTTCAACCTCGTCGACGATGGTCTCATGGGCCAGCAGGTGTTTGCCGGTGAAGCGACAAGGCTGGCATACATGACCGACGAGGCAGTTGAGGGACGCGATGCCTTCCTGGAGAAACGCACTCCTGATTGGTCTGCCTTCCCCTGGTACTTCTGAGCCGATGTCAGCGGTGCGTCTCGATCACCCGGATTTGGCTCTGCGGTTTTGGAAGCCATTCGACGTGCTCACGGCGTTCACCGATCAAAATCAACGGGCTACGCTTGCCGATTTTGTCGATGTCCCCAACGTTTATGCTGCCGGTCGCCTCGACCGCGACTCCGAAGGCCTGCTGATCCTCACCCGAGGAAAGGTGCTTCGGACGCATCTGATGGATCCGACCATTGGTCACCCGCGCTCTTACCTGGTCCAGGTCGAGGGCACGCCATCATCTGATGCATGTCGGCAGCTCGAAAATGGCGTGGAGTTGAAGGATGGCCGTACCCGACCCGCCCAGGTCGAGATCTTGTCGGAGCCGCCAGATCTCCCGGAGCGAACCAAGCCCATCCGCGTGCGGAAGTCAATCCCGGACTCTTGGGTTCGACTCACGTTGACTGAAGGCAAAAACCGTCAGGTGCGGCGCATGACCGCGTCCGTCGGGTTGCCGACGTTGCGGTTGGTGCGCGAGGCAATCGGGCCGGTCACCCTCATTGGACTAGCTGCTGGTGAGTGGCAGGCGTTGACTTCCACTGAGCGGCAATCCCTCAATGATTCCCTTAGATCGGCCCGAGATTCCAGTCCACGGGCTGGCGACCAGCGTCGACAAGAGCGGCGTTGGCCCGGCTGAAGGGCCGAGATCCGAAGAAGCCGCGATAGGCAGATAACGGGGACGGATGGGGTGACTCAATCACAACATGGCGGCTTTCGTCGATGATGGCCTTTTTCTTGCGAGCGGCAGAACCCCAAAGGATGAACACCACCCGGTCCGTCTTGTCGCTGACCGCGTGGATAATTTGGTCGGTGAAGATCTCCCAGCCTTTTCCCTGGTGGCTGGCGGCCTCACCAGATCGCACCGTGAGTGATGTATTCAGCAGAAGCACACCTTGGCGAGCCCAGCGTGCAAGATTGCCGTTTGCCGGGATCGACAATCCGAGATCTGTTTCCATCTCTTTGTAAATGTTGACCAGTGATGGAGGCACCCGGACTCCGGCACCCACGCTGAAGCACAGCCCATGAGCCTGACCGGGGCCGTGGTACGGATCTTGCCCGAGGATCAGGACCTTCACATCGGCATGCGGGGTGAGATGAATGGCGGCAAACACTTCATCGTGGGGTGGGAACACGGTGTGCACCGTTCGCTCCGCCGCAACAAAGTCCAGTAGCTCGGCCCAGTAGGGCTTGCCGAACTCGGCTCGCAGAATCGGGTTCCAATCTGTTGTCGGTGTCACGCACGGACCCTAGCCAGCGAGCATGGTTGCGTGGGGCCGGGGATCACGAGGGCAAGCCCATGCCTCGGAAGAACGCGACAGAGGAGCCCCTTCCTCCGAAGAGTTTTGGCCTGGGAGTAGGCGGTCCCCGTTCGGCGGGAGCGAAGGTGCAAAACTTCTGTCTTGTCTGACATCACTGACACCGAGATGACGTGGTTGAGCGAATCCGACCTTGAGACCGTGCGCGGCCGAGTTCCGATGGTTTACGTCGATGCTGTGCCGGTTCGCGTGGACTCAGTGGGCGAGGTCACCCATGTGGGGCTTCTCCTCAGGGCGATGGCCGACGGCACGGTGAGTCGTGCTCTCATCACCGGTCGAGTGATGTTCGGTGAGCGAATCAGACATGCCCTTCTCCGCCACATCGAGAAGGACTTCGGGCCGTTCGCATTGCCGCGGCTCCCAGCCAACCCGGCTCCGTTCACTGTCGCCGAGTATTTCCCCGACCCTGATGTGTCGGGCTTTCACGACCCCCGCCAGCACGCGGTCAGCCTCGCCTACGTTGTGCCTATCGATGGGGAACCCGAGCCGGCCCACGACGCGCTCGACCTCGCATGGGTCACCCCCGAAGAAGCCGACTCCGCCGAGGTCCGGGGCGAGATGACGGGCGGCCATGATCGCCTCCTGCGTCTTGCCCTTGCCCACACGGGACGGCTTCCCTAGCACTGTCACGTGAGTCACACTGCCCGCGTGCGGTGATCGACTCGCGATCGGGCAGGCTATTGGGGTATGGAGCACTGTGACATAGCCGTGATTGGTGCCGGTCCTGCCGGTGCAGCCGTGGCCATCCAGGCTGCCCGCCACGGGGCCCGGGTGGTGGTCTTTGATAAGGCCGCTCGCGGACGGGACAAGGTGTGCGGCGATGGCCTCACCCCCCGCGCCGTTACCGCTCTTCACGACCTCGGGATTTCGCTGGACGAAGCGCATCTCATCGAGGGTCTCCGCATGATCGCAAATAAGACGGAGCGGGAACTTCCGTGGCCAGCGGGTGGGCGTTTCGCCCCTTACGGAGCGGTGTGGCCTCGCCGTCGCTTGGATGCATATCTCGTTGCTGCAGCTGAAGAGGCCGGGGCTGAGGTCATCTGGGAAACCGAGGCGCTCCCCGTCTTCGACGACGACGGTCGGGTCATTGGTGTTGAGGCCGATGCAGAGCGGTGGATGGCGGACTTGACGGTGGCTGCCACCGGTGCACCAGGGGCTGTCGCCAAGATGCTTGGCACCAATCGTGTCGAAGGCGAGCCGTTCGGTCTTGCCATCCGGACGTACGCCGAGTCTCCTCGCCATGCGGATCGCCACATCGAGGCTTGCCTCACCCTTCGCGACGAACATGGCACTCCCGTGCCCGGCTACGGATGGATGTTTCCGGCGGGCGACGGCACCGTCAACATCGGCGTCGGCGCCTTGTCGACGATGAAGGGCTTCAAGAAGCTCAACCTCAACACCCTCCAAGACAGCTACCGGTCGCTCGTGCAAGAGGACTGGGAACTCGGGCCCAACATCGAGAAGCCCCGAGCTTGGCGACTTCCAATGAGTGCCCAGCGCCGGCATGGCCCCGGTTGGGTCGCTGTCGGTGACGCCGCCGGCCTCGTCAACCCGATGAACGGCGAGGGCATCGACTATGGCCTCGAGTCGGGGATGCTTGTCGCCGATTTATTCAATGATGATCCGGCTACTGCGCCCGATGAGTACGACCGTCTCCTCGGTGAGCGGTTTGACAGCTTCCTTCGTACCGGTCGCCGGTTCTCATTCCTGATAGGTCACCCGCGTATTCTGCGGTCCGGTCTCCGGTTCGCCGTCGGCACAGAGGCAATTGCCAACATCACTCTGCAAGTCATGGGCAATCTGGTCGACGCTGACACACCCGGAGCGGCGGGTCGGGTTGTTCGAGTTGCCGACAAGACTTTGGCGATGGCTGATCCTCTCCTGCGTCGTACCCGCGCCACAGCCTGAGCGGGCTATTCCGCTAGCAACTCGGCGAGCTCATCGAGGGAGCGCACGATGGTTTCCACCGAGCATTCGATCATCAGATTGACGATCTCATTATCGAAGCGCCGACGCCAGTCTGTGTGTAGGCCAATGACCCGCTTTCCAGTCCCGATGGCGTAACCGATTTCCCATGCGGTGCCGTCGTCAGTCGTGATGCCGTTGAGCGATGCCACGACCAGATCGCTGCGATCGAGGCCGTCGACGTCGTTTCGAAAAATGACGTCGACATTGTCTGCTGTCTTCGGAGGGTTGTCTCGATGCGGCAAAAATGTCTGGTAGCCGGCGGCAACGACTGTGGCCTCAACCTGACCTATCCACCAGCGTTCTCCTTCATCGAACAGCGGACCAGCGATGTAGGCGTAAGGCATAGGCCATTCTTACCCAGGCCAGTTCGCAATGGCTGCATCGGTAATGGCTGCATCGGTAATGGCTGCATCGGTAATGGCTGCATCGGTAATGGCTGCATCGGT
>JAACCU010000210.1 GCA_009937405.1 Actinomycetota bacterium | reverse complement strand
GGACGCGTTGCGGCCCGTCATCTGCAACGGCGAGGGGTGCGGGTCCAGGTGTTTGAGGTAGCGGACCCCCCTGAGCTGATTGACAGTGTCGACCTTGTGATCGACGCCGCGTTCGGCACCGGATTGGCACGCCCCTACTCGTTCCCCGGCGTTGAGCCGGGGGTGGCGGTTCTGGCCGTCGATATCCCCTCAGGGGTAGACGGCCTCACGGGCGAGGTCAGGGGCGCTCCGGCGATGGCCAATCGGACGATCACGTTCGCCGCCATGAAGCCCGGACTCCTACTTGAACCGGGGCGGTCGTACTGCGGTGATGTGGTGGTGGCCGATATTGGACTTGACGTGAGCCGAGCCTCGGTGTTCGCCGTCGACCACGCCGATCTGGTTGCCTGGGTTCGGGCCCGGCCCGCCGATGACCACAAATGGCGCACCGCGGTTCGGGTGATCGGTGCAAGCCTCGGAATGGAGGGTGCCGGTTATCTTGCTGCCGCTGCGGCCCAGCGCGTGGGTGCCGGTCTCGTGCAACTCGCCAGCCCGGGAGGCGCAGCCAGCGCCGGACCTGTCGAAGCGGTGGGCTATAGCCTCCCCGCCACCGGGTGGGGGGTAGAGGCTGCCGGGAACGTCGATCGACTCCAGGCCGTGCTGCTGGGTCCGGGGCTCGGACGAGACGATCTGGCGTCGATCCATGACGTACTCGCTGTCAACCTTCCGCTAGTGATCGATGGCGATGCCCTTGTCCCCAGTCTCATGACGGTGCTTTCGGCGCGCCTCGCACCAACTGTCCTCACCCCGCATGACGGTGAATGGCGCAGGTTGGGAGGCGATCCGTCGCCTGATCGAATCTCCGCCACCATCGATATGGCGAGATCGACGGGTGCCGTTGTTGTGCGAAAGGGCCCAACAACGGTGGTGGCCTCGCCTGGAGGCGACGCACGGATCGTGTCGGCGGGTACCCGGGCACTGGCCACCGCAGGAACCGGGGACGTGCTCGCTGGGCTGGTCGTCGGGCTACTGGCACAGGGCATCGACGCGTTCGATGCTGCAACCGCAGCGGCCCAGATCCATGCCGAAGTTGCCGCCACCGTGTCGGCCGGTCTTGTGGCCCACGACCTCGTCGACGGCCTCCCGCATGTTCTCGCCCAGATCGGCGAGACTCGGTCATGACCGTCTACGCCGACATCGACCTCGACGCGATCCGCCACAACGTGAAGACGATCCTGGCCACGGTCGACACTCCAGTTTGTGCAGTGGTGAAAGCAAATGCCTATGGCCACGGCGCAGTCGAGGTGGCCGGGGCTGCCCGTGAGGCTGGCGCCACCTGGCTGGCTGTTTCTTCCTTGCCGGAGGCGATTGAGTTGGCCGAAGTTGCGCAGGGTTCGCCCATCCTCGTGCTGGGTGAACGACCCGCCGACGAGATGCAGCGCTTCGGCCACCACCTCCCGACGGGCACGCGTCTAACCGTCGGCTCGGCGGCTGGAGCCGAGAAGGTCGCTGCGCTCGAACGTTCGTTCCCCGTCCACCTCAAGGTCGACACGGGTATGCATCGCATGGGTGTGCGGCCCGCGGAGGTTGTCGAGATTGTGCAGGTGATCATCGATGCTGGCCTCGAACTCGAGGGAATCTGGACCCACTTTGCCATCTCAGATGAGCCGGGTGATCCCTTCACGGCTGAACAGTTGAATCTCTTTGACGAGGCGCTGGACCTGGCGCGCGCTGCCGGTGCCGTTCCCGCCATTATTCATACGGCGAACAGCGCGGGAGCGTTGCTTCATCCGTCATCGCGACGAGATCTCGTCCGGGTCGGGTTGGCCATGTACGGCGTACACCCGGCTCCTGAGACCGAGTCAGAGATCGATCTTCGCCCGGTTCTTGAACTTCGCACCGTCGTGAACTCCATCCGGTCTGTGCCAAAGGGCGCCACGGTCTCGTATGGGCGGCGATGGGTGGCGCACCGCGACACCCGAGTGGCCACCATTGCGGTCGGCTACGCCGATGGCATTCGCCGGTCGTCGGGGGCCCTTGGTGTCGATGTGCTTGTGCGTGGTGGGCGCTGCCATATGGTCGGCAATCTCACGATGGACCACACCATGGTCTAGGTCGGACCCGACATCGAAGTAGGTGATGAGGTGGTCCTTATTGGCCGCCAGGGCGACGATGAGATCGGCGCGAATGACATAGCCGGTCGACTGGGGACCATTGGCTACGAGATTTTGACGATGCTGGGGCCTCGCATAGAGCGACGCTACCGGTGACCGCTGGGTCGGTTCGCGTCTCGCTGATTGAGCCGTTCCTTGGTGGGTCGCACCGGGCGTGGGCGCAGGGCTGGCAGTCGGCTAGCCGTCATAGCATCACGATCCACGGCCATGCCGCGGCTGCCTGGCGGTGGAGGATGCGGGGAAGCGCGGTGACGCTTGCTCAAGCCTTGCATGATGACGTTCTCGCTCATGGTCCACCGGCCGCACTCGTTGCTACCGACATGGTCGACCTCGCCGCTCTGCTCGGG